>RFZL01000020.1 GCA_009920665.1 Alphaproteobacteria bacterium
GCGGCACCATGGTGCCGCCACTTTTGTTTCAGTCTGTCTTGCCTGCCAGCAGGCAGGTCAGCCAGCGATTTCGCTTCCCGAGAAGAAGAAAGCGATCTCATTGGCGGCGGTTTCCGGCGCGTCCGAACCATGTACCGAGTTGGCCTCGATGGATTCGGCGAAATCCTTGCGGATCGTGCCCTCGGCTGCTTCAGCCGGATTGGTGGCACCCATCACTTCGCGATTCCTGGCAATGGCATTCTCACCCTCGAGAACCTGCAACACAACCGGACCTGAGGTCATGAAGGCAACAAGGTCATTATAGAACGGGCGTTCCTTGTGAACGGCATAGAAGGCCTGCGCCTCGGCCTCGCTCAGCTGCTTGCGCTTCTGGGCAACGATGCGGAGACCGGCAGCCTCGAGACGGGCATTGATCTGACCGGTGATGTTACGACGCGTGGCGTCCGGCTTGATGATGGAGAAGGTTCTTTCGAGGGCCATGGTTTTCCCTTTGACTGGATTGAACAGCTTTGAACTGGTGAAGGCAGGGGGTTCAAACCCTGCACGGACGCGGCCTTAATAGGGCCAGACGCGCCACGTTACAAGGACAAAAGGCTGTCACAGCGGCAGTGACAGGTCCCCGCCACGGGCATCAGGCGCGCTGCTGCCACTTTCCATCATCGTCCTGCGCGAAATACCGCATTTCAACCCCCTCCATGCCGCGCCATTCCTGCCACTGGTTGCGGGCCTGCGCGACCTGCGCCTCGGATCGTCCGTCGAACAGATTGAAAACCCGCTCGAAGCTGGTCATGTCCTGACGCTCGGCGCCGTGCAACAGAAACAGAAACTCGGCCTCGATCGGGTTTGCCGTCCCCTCGGAGACGATCCATGCCACGGCATGCACCGCGCCATCACCATCGTCAAGCCCGTGTGGCAGCCAGGTGTCAGGCTCCCTTGTCCAGAGATCGTCATCAATCGCCTCGGCCGCCGGGCGCGGACAGTGAACCAGCACCTTGCGGCCAGCCTGGCGCGATTTTTCGATCAGCATGATCAGCGCGTCCGGCAGTTCGGATCTCGTCAGGTGATAAAAATCAACCTGTGGCATGTCGTTTACCCTGCGGCGACCGGTCAGCGGTCATCGGTGGTGATTTCGACCGGCTGCCAGTCATCTACCAGCCTGCTGAGAAGTCGCACGCCATATCCCGTACCCCCTTTCGGTACGGTCTTTGTGGCCTTGTCTGCCCACGCCTTGCCGGCGATATCGAGATGTGCCCAGGGTGTGTCGGTCACAAACCGTTCGAGGAAACAGGCTGCCGTGATCGAACCGCCCGCCGGACCGCCGATATTCTTCATGTCGGCGATATGGGATTTCAGCTGCTGGTGATAGGGTTTGCCGAGCGGCATGCGCCAGACAGGCTCGAGCGTCGCCGCACCGGCCGTGGAAAGCTGATCGGACAGCCCGTCACTGTTGCTGAAGACACCGGCATATTCCTTGCCAAGCGCAACAATCATTGCCCCGGTCAACGTCGCCAGATCGACCATCGCCTGCGGCTTGAACCGGGTCTGCGTGTAATGCAGGGCGTCGGCCAGCACCAGCCTGCCCTCGGCATCGGTATTGATCACTTCGATCGTCTTGCCGGCCATCGAGGTCACGACATCTCCCGGCCGCTGCGCATTACCGTCAGGCATGTTCTCGACAAGCCCGATGACCCCGACGACGTTGCGCGCCACCTTGCGGGAAGCCAGCGCCATCATGGTGCCGGTCACGGCGGCAGCGCCGCCCATGTCGAACTTCATATCCTCCATGCCCTTGGCCGGCTTCAGCGAGATGCCGCCGGTGTCGAAGGTGACGCCCTTGCCGACCAGCGCGATGGGATCCTCATCCGCACCGCCATGCCAGTTCATGACAACAAGACGCGACTCACGCCGGCTTCCCTGCCCCACGCCAAGAAGCGCGCCCATGCCCAACTCGGCCATTGCGTCCTCATCAAGGACAGACACCTCAACGCCAAGTTCTCCCAGCACCGTACAGCGCGCGGCAAACTCAACCGGGAACAATGTGTTGGGTGGCTCAAAGACAAGATTGCGCGCCATTTCAACACCCTTCATCAGACCCATCCGGTCGATGACAGCCGGATGCGACTCGCCCAGACCGTCTGACACAACCGTGATCTGGATCGATTTTTCCTTCCGCGTTGTCTCGGTGAAATAATCCTCGAAATGATAGGCGGCTGACATCATGCCCATCAGAATGTCGGCCATCACCTCGTCGCCAAGCCCCTGATCAGGAAAACAGGCGCGCTTTGTTTCAAGACCGTCAATGGCCGAGAGGATCCGGCCGCCAACCTCTTCCGCCGCGCTCCCCGGCTTGATTTCGGCACCGGTTCCAACAAGAACAAACACCCCGGATTCAAGGAACAGGGTCAACGACTTGTTCGCTTCACCGGTAAATTGCGCTGCCGCCATGGCGGCGATTACCGACGCCGCGGCGGCCTTGTCGAGCGTTGGCAACAACGTGCCGCCCTTGGCCACAAGACAAATGACCGCATGGGCACCGTCCGGCACATTCGAGGAAAAGGAGAGATCTAGTTTGGATGCCATTTGCCTGTCCTGTCTGCTGTTTTCCGGTGCGACGGCTCAGGGTCGCTGCACCGGGCGACTGATAAAACAGCTTTGCTGCAACCCTGTCAAACCGATGCATGGCGGCATGGCTGTATTTCCGCCGCCAGCCCCGGATGTGATGTCATTGCTTTTGCTTTTTCCGGTGTGCATATGGTAATCATGCCCGCAGAGTCTCAAGGGGCCACCATGCAATTTGACCGCTACCTTTTTGCGCAGATGATCCGGACCAGTATTGCCGTGTCGGTCACACTGGTCGGCATCATGTGGCTGTTCCAGACGATCCGCATTCTCGAGGTGGTTATCAATCGCGGCGCACCGATCTCGGAATTCCTTCTGATGTCGGTCACGGTGATCCCGCTCTGGCTGACAATCGCTGTGCCAATCGGCGGGTTCATTGGTGTCACCTGGGTACTTCACCGCGCCGTTGCCGACCGTGAACTCCTTGTCATGCAGGCAAGCGGCATGAGTGCGCTGCAGCTGGCGCGCGCACCGATTGCGCTTGGCGTTCTGTTGAGTACAGCGCTGATGCTGAACTCGACAATCCTGCTTCCCTTGAGCTTTGGTGTTTACAAGCAGGTGCAGTTCAAGGTCCGTAACAGTATTCCCGCCATCATGCTACAGGAGGATGTCTTCATTGATGTCGTCGACGGGATGACGATGCTGATCGGTGAGAAATACGAAGATGGGCTGGCACGGGATATTTTCATCCATGATGAACGTACCGAAGGCAAGGTCATCACCCTGACAGCGCGAGCCGGCCAGTTCATCGAGCGCGACGGACTTCCCGCGGTGCTCCTTCAGGACGGGGAGCGGATGGAACTTGGCAGCAATGAAAAAGCCGGGGCAAAGCTTCTTTTCGACACGCATATGGTGATGATTGCGCCGCAAGACCGGAAAGAGGCAACGCGGATGCCAATCGACATGAATGAGGATACGATCACCAACCTTCTTGATCCAGCCAAGTCGCCAAGCCCTGCCTATATTAACCAGCGTCGTGCCGAAGGCCATTACCGGCTGGTGTCACCAATATTGGCGCTTGTTCTTGTGCTGACCGCCAGCTGTGGTGTCCTGTACGGGCAGGTGCGACGTCATACATGGACCCGCCGAACCATCATGACCTTCTGCGCAGGCATGCTCTGCATTGCGGCAGTCATCTCCTCGCGCTCGCTTGTTACGATGATCCCGGCGACCGTGCCACTTCTCTATGCCAGCCTCGTAGTGCCAGCCATCCTGATGATGGCAATGCTTGCCATGCCATCATTGACCACCACGCCATCCAATCCGGATGACCGCCTCGGGGCACTGTCATGATCGGCACGGCGATTTCCGGCACATTGTTCCGTTATTTTGGTGGCCGATACGCTGCCTGGATTCTGGCAAGCGGCATCGGACTGACCATCGTGGTATCGCTGATCCAGGCTGTTGAACTGGCCCGACGCAGCAGTAACAAGCAGATGGCAGAAGATGTCAGCATCCTGAACCTTGTCCTGCTGAACATTCCCACCGTGATCGAGATGACCCTGCCAATCATGATGATCATCGGTTCGATGGTATGTTTTGAATCCTGGAACCGGACGAATGAATTCATTGTCAGCCGTGGCTTTGGAAAATCGATCTGGTCGGTGCTCAGTCCGGTTGTGTTCGTCTCGTGTCTGGTCGGGGTGGTTTATGTCAGCATCATAAATCCAATCGGCTCGGTAACATCGCGCCATTACGAAAGCCTGATGAATTCGATTGTTGGCCAAACCGAACAACGGCTGTCCGTTTCGGCCGATGGCATATGGCTCCGTGACGAACATCCGAACGGGCGCTTGATCATCCATGGCAAAATGCTGGAGGTCGACATGTCCAGCATCGTCAGGCCGGTGGTCTACAAATTCGATGAAGAGGCAAATCTCGTGCTCCGGATCAAGGCCAACAGCATGCAACTCACCGACAGCGGATGGGTCATCGAAGATGGTCGGGCCTGGAACCGGGAAGGCATCCTGGTTGAAAAGGGCAGCATGATGCTGCCAAGCAACCTCGGCATACTTGACCTTGGGCTTTCGAGTGAACCACCCAACACAATCGCCATCTATTCGCTACCCACTTTCATCGCGTTGCTTGAGCGGGCAGGCCTGCCAGCGTTGGAACACAGGCTTCACTTCCATAGATTGCTGGCCATGCCACTGCTACTGGTGGGCCTTGCCATGATCAGTGCCCGCGTCACTCTTACCAACATGGTCAGAGGCCGACGCGCGAGACTGTTCACGCGGGGCATGATCCTTGCTGTATCAGTCACGCTGTTCAGTCATTTCATGCAGGTTCTTGGTGAGTCGCTCCGCCTCCCTGTTGTTCTTGCTGCCTGGGCGCCAGCGCTCTGCGTTGCCGTCACCGGCACCATCATGCTCGCCAGAATGGATGAGGCCTGAAAGGTCATGAAAAAAATGAACCAACTTGCCAAACTGCTGTTGATCCAGAGCATTGCAGCCATTTTTCTCTGGTCGGGTCTCGCCGTTGCGCAGATAAGCATCGTGGCGACAGTAAACGAACACCCCATCACAAATTATGATGTTGAACAGCGGGCCAAATTTCTGGAATTCGCGACCAATATCCGCATCAATGACCAAAACCGTGACCGGGTCTATGAGGACGCTTTGCAACTTCTGATCGATGACAAGCTTCGGTTGGAGGAAGCAAAGGACATGATTCCCGATGTGGAATCCTCCGTGCTGCCAGAGGCACGGAATTTCATGAACCAGAATTTCGGCAACGGAGACAGGTCAGGCACCATCATATTACGTGAGGCGGGAATCGACCCGATGACGGTGCAGCAGAAATATACCAGCGACCTTGCCTGGTCGAGCTATATCAGTGGCCGGTTTCAGGAGAAATTCTCGAATATTGAAACCATGATTGATGAAGAGTTGGCAAGAATGAGGCTCAGTGCGTCAAAGCCACAGATCCAGCTTGGCGAGATTGTCCTTGCCCCCGGACAGTCACGGGACCTGACCCAAACCGAGGCGCTGGCGAGAGAAATTGCCGCCGCCGTCAGAAAGGGGGCCAGTTTCGCCGAAATCGCGCGTCAATATTCCGCCTCGGGCAGTGCCTCGCGGGGCGGCAATATCGGCTGGGTCATGGTTGAAAAGCTGCCAAAAGCATTCCGTGACGAACTGGCCGGCATGAAGAGCGGCGAGGTCACCGACCCCGTTCTTCTCGATGGCGCGTTCTATCTCCTTCGCCACACAGGTGAACGCAGGAACGGGCTTGTCGACAGTTCACAGTCACGCGTCTGGCTTGCCCGCGCGATCCTGCCTGTATCCGCCGATGCCACAGATGCCGACCGTCTTGAGGCTGCCGCCAGGGTATCCCGTGACACATCGGACATTACCGATTGTGATGCGATGGAGACTCTCAACACGGAATATGGAAGTGGCGCCTTTGCCCGGCTTGATGAAATGCTTGTCGCCGACATGGGGCCTCAAATGCAGCAATTGATCGCATCTCTTGACAGCGGCAAGCCTTCAGAGCCGCTGGTCTTCTCAGAAGGGATCGCCTCGATGATGATCTGCAAGATTATGGAGCCGGAACTGCAGCTTCCCGATCGCGAGGAAATCAGACAGATATTCTTTGACCGTGTCTTTGGCAGCCTCAGCGAGCGCCAGGCGCTGAAACTGCGACGGACAGCGGTCATCGAGCGCCGTGACGGGTGATGGCACCCACAGCCTCATCGGGTGAAGTGGCGACTGCGACAGGCGCGCGCCTCATACTCACCCCGGGCGATCCTGCCGGCATTGGCGCGGAAATCACCCTGAAGGCACATGCCGCCGGCGAACGCGGGTTCGCCATCATCGAGGATCCACGGCGCTTGGCAGAGCTTGCCGACACGCTGAAGATCGACGCCAAAACCCGCATCATCGACACGCCGGATGACATCAGCACCGCAGATGACGATCTCCCCGTGATACCGCTGGAATGGCCGCAAACGCCCCGCGCCGGCACCGCCGATCCGCGCAACGCGACGGTCATTATCGAAAGCATTCGCAGAGCCGTCGAGTGGGCACGTGATGGCAGCGCCGCTGCCATGGTCACCAACCCGCTCAACAAGGCGGTGTTGCAAGAGGCCGGTTTCACCCATCCCGGGCATACGGAATTTCTGGCGACATTGTCAGCACCGCGTGACGGCGCTCCGGCGATGATGCTGGCATGTGATGAGCTGCGCGTCGTTCCGGTGACAATCCACATGGCCTTGCGGGACGTCCCTGATGCCCTTACAGGTGATGACATCGTCAACAAGGGCATGCTGCTTGCCGAATCACTGAGGCGGGATTTTTCCTGTCCCGACCCGCGCATCGCCGTCTGCGGCCTGAACCCGCATGCCGGGGAGAATGGCCAGTTCGGTGACGAGGATGAGCAGGTGATCGCGCCAGCGGTTGCCAGGTTAGAAGCCGCCGGGATCAGGGCGTTTGGCCCGGTGTCGGCAGATACACTGTTCCATCGGCGGGCACGGGAAACCTATGACGGGGTGCTGGGCATGTATCATGACCAGGTGCTGATCCCGATCAAAACGCTTGATTTCGATGGTGGCGTGAACGTGACGCTTGGGCTCGATTTCATCCGGACATCACCGGATCATGGCACGGCCTTCGACATTGCTGGCACCGGCAAGGCACAGGCAGGCAGTCTGATTGCCGCCATCCGCATGGCGCGGCTGATGGCAAAGAGTCGTCATGCCAGCAGGTAACAGCTATCCCGAAAACGCCGCCATCGAGGCGCTGCCTTCGCTGAAGCAGCTGGTTGGCAAGCTGGACATGCGGGCGCGCAAGTCGCTGGGACAGAATTTTTTGTTCGATTTGAGCCTGACACGTCGCATCGCCCGCAGCGCTGGACGGCTGGACGGTACGACAATCGAGGTCGGGCCGGGACCGGGCGGTCTGACGCGCGCGCTGCTGCTGGAGGGGGCGCACAGGGTCATCGCGATCGAAAAGGATTTCCGCGCCGGTACCGTTCTGGCCTCGCTTCTCGGCGCTGCCGGAAACAGGCTGGAACTTGTCGAGGCGGACGCACTGAAAACACCCTTGTGGCAGATGGGGGAAGCGCCGCGCCGGATCGTCGCCAATCTGCCCTATAACATCGCCACAACTTTACTGATCCAGTGGCTTGGCCGGGCCAGCGCCTTTGAATCGATGACGCTGATGTTCCAGAAGGAAGTCGCCGAAAGGATCACGGCACAGCCGGGTGACAGTGCTTTCGGGCGGCTTAGTATCCTCACCGGCTGGATGGCCGACGCCGCCATCCTGTTCGACATTCCGCCGGAAGCCTTTGTGCCGGCGCCAAAGATCACTTCGACGGTCGTTCATATCAGGCCGCTTGCCGCGCCACGTTATGAATGCGAGCGGGCAGCGCTGGAGCATGTCACTCGGCTTGCCTTCGGTCAGCGTCGCAAAATGCTGCGTGCGTCACTGAAGCCGATTGGCGGCGAGGCCCTGCTCACCCGCGCCGGAATCGACCCGCAAGGCCGTCCCCAGGATCTTGATATCGAGGCATTCTGCCGCCTTGCACGTGAGGTTGGCGCGCCAGAAGACGTCACGGAAGATGACAGGGCAAAGGGTCAGTCACCCTCGGCCTGAAGCGTGCGGACAAATTCCGTCAAACCGGTTTGCCTGTCGCGGCGCAGCCGTTCAGCGGCAAGAATCGCACGAACAGACCTGACCGACCGCTCCAGATCATCATTCACAACGATATAGTTATATTCGGGGTAATGGCTGATTTCATCAGACGCCTTGGCCATGCGGGCCGCAACCACCTCGTCACTGTCCTCAGCCCGCGCTTCCAGTCGCGATTGCAGGGCAGCGCGGGACGGAGGCAGGACAAACACCGATACGAGGTCATCGCCAGCCGCGTTGGCAACCTGTTGTGTCCCCTGCCAGTCGATGTCGAACAGCACATCACCACCAGCCTCAAGCACCGCCATCACATCGGCTTTCGGCGTACCATAGGAATTGCCGAACACCGTCGCATATTCCAGAAAGGCTTCAGACGCGACCATGTCGTCAAACCGCGCCTGATCGACAAAATGATAGTCGCGGCCATCAACCTCGTTAGGGCGCGGCGGCCTTGTCGTCGCCGAGACCGACAGGGTCAGATTCACATCCTCGGCCAGCAACTGGCGCGCAATCGATGTCTTGCCCGCCCCTGACGGCGACGACAGGACCAGCATGAGCCCCCGACGGCCGACCCCGGCGCCTGTTTGCGCAGTTCCTGTCATGGCAATTCCTTCTTTCCGGCTCGTTCAGTTGTCACGAAGGCCAGCCTTTCGCTGCACCTCGCGGAATAATCTTACATTCCGGTTATGTTCGTCCAGCGTCCTCGCAAATCGCAACCCACCCTTGCCGTCAGAGACGAAATAGAGATTTTTGGTGATGGCCGGTGACAGCGCCGCATTGATTGATTCAAGGCTCGGGTTGCAGATTGGCGTCTTTGGCAATCCCTTGATGACATAGGTGTTCCATTCGGTCTCGCGCTTGAGATCAGACCGGCGGATGGTGCGCTTTGTATTGCCTTCCACGCCATAGAGCACTGTTGGGTCGGATTGCAACCGCATGCCGCGTTTCAGCCTGTTGACGAAAACACCGGCAACCTCCAGCCGCTCGGCGCTGTCAGCGGTTTCCAGCTCGATGATGGAGGCAAGGATCAGGGCGTCACGCGGCGTCTTGTATGGCAGGTCGGGGGCGCGGTCGATCCATGCTTCGGCAAGCGCCAGTTCACGCTTTTCCTGCATCCTGGCCAGCATCGCATCACGGCTGGTACCACGGGTGAAGAAATAGGTTTCCGGCAGCAGGCTGCCCTCGTCGAGCGCCACGGTGATATCGCCAGAAAAATTCTCATTCTTCAGGATCGCGGCACCGATCTCGGCCGAAGTCATGCCCTCGATGATGGTCAGGCGCCGCTGATGGCTTCGTCCGGCATGAATGATGTCCATGATCGCCGCCAGGCTGGCGCGCGGCGGTATCTCGAACTCGCCCTCCTTCGGCACAAAGGAGGCGCCTGCCATGATGCGGGCGGCATCATAATGATAGAGATCGCGGATCACGCCGCCACGCTTCAGCGTCCACCTTATGGTCGCATGGCCATCGCCGGGTGATATCTGGATCAGAACGCTGTCCTTGTGTGGCCCTTCGGCCTGCAGGATCATCCTGTCAGCCGCGAACCAGCTGCCGGTGATGATCGCGGCGAGGAGGCCGAGCAGCCCCACCGTCCGGATCATGAACCGGGCGGCGGATCGAAGCATCAGGTTACCTGGCCAATAATCAACGACGCATTTGTGCCGCCAAACCCGAAGGAGTTGGACATCGCGTTGCGGACCTCACGTTTGCGCGCCTTCAGCGGCACAAGATCGAAATCGGCCACCGCCTCTTCCGGATCCTCAAGGTTCAAGGTTGGCGGCACCTCGCCTGTTTGCACCGCCTTGATCGAATAGATGGCCTCTATCGCACCTGCCGCGCCGAGAAGATGACCTGTCGCGCTCTTTGTCGAGGACATGGAAACAGAACCGACCGCGTCACCAAGAAGGCGGCGCACCGCACCGGCCTCGATCAGGTCGCCAAGCGGCGTCGAGGTGCCGTGGGCGTTGACATAATCGATATCGGCCGGCGTCAGACCGGCACGCTTCAGGGCCGCCTGCATGGCGCGGAACCCGCCATCGCCATCCTCGGCCGGCGCGGTGATGTGATAGGCATCACCCGACATGCCATAACCCTTGATTTCAGCATATATGGTCGCGCCGCGGGCCTTTGCATGCTCAAGCTCCTCAAGCACGACAATGCCGGCCCCCTCGCCCATGACAAAGCCGTCACGGCCCTTGTCCCAGGGGCGCGAGCCTTGCTCGGGCCGGTCGTTATAGCCGGTGGACAGCGCTCTCGCGGCGGCAAAACCGGCCATGCCGATCCGGCATACAGCCGCCTCGGCGCCACCAGCCACCATCACGTCGGCATCGTCAAGAGCCACCATACGGGCGGCATCGCCAATGGCATGCGCACCGGTGGAACACGCGGTCACAACAGCATGGTTGGGACCCCTGAAACCGTATTTGATCGATACGTGCCCCGACACCAGATTGATCAGCGCCGAGGGAATGAAGAACGGGCTGATCTTGCGGGTGCCGCGGTCAGCCATCAGCTGGTCTGTTTTGACAATGGTCTCGAGGCCGCCAATACCGGAGCCGATCATCACACCGGTGCGGTTCTGCGCCTCGCGATCATCCGGCTTCCATCCAGAATCCTCGACCGCAAGCTGCGCCGCGACGACGCCAAGCTGGATGAACCTGTCCTGCCGGCGTTGTTCGCGGGGATCGATGAAATCGTCAAGATTGAGGCCGCCATCCTCGTCCGGACCGGGCACCTGGCCGGCGATCTGGCATGTGATATCACTAACCTCGAAATTGGAAATGCGGCTGATGCCGCTCTTTCCGGCAAGGATCCGGGACCAGTTGAGGTCGACCCCGACACCAAGCGGGGTGACCATTCCAAGACCGGTGACAACTACGCGACGCACGTTTTTCTCCTGATCTGGGAACGACCAGCTCTAAAATACGCCAGGCCCCGGGCTGCGTCCACCTGCAAGGCGACGAACCGGAGGCTGAGACCATTTCATGACCTGATCAGGCGGCGCTTTCTTCCAGAAAGGAGACAGCGTCCTTCACGGTCAGGATACGCTCGGCAGCGTCGTCCGGAATTTCAACACCGAACTCCTCTTCGAATGCCATGACCAGCTCGACGGTGTCGAGACTGTCAGCGCCAAGATCATCGATGAAGCTTGCGCCATCGACGACCTTGTCAGCGTCAACGCCAAGATGTTCCACAACGATGTTCCGAACACGATCTGAGATATCGCTCATTAAAGCCCCCTTTTAGAGAAGGTTGAAACGGCCCCGACCGGAGCCCAAGATTTCAAAGTTGGCGGCAGATAACACAGTTTTTACACCTGCGCCACCCTAAAGAGTCACTGCCTGATCACCTCTGCCACCCAGTGCGCGATCCGGCGGGATTGAACATGGCGTCTTACAGCATCGCCATGCCGCCATTCACATGAATGGTCGATCCGGTGATGTAGGCCGACTCGGCGCTGGCAAGAAACAGAACAGCCGATGCCACTTCGTCAGCCGTACCAAGACGCCCCACCGGCACCCGCCCCAGAAGCGCCTCACGCTGCGCCTCGCCAAGCTCGTCGGTCATCGGCGTTTCGATAAAGCCGGGGGCCACGACATTGACCGTGATCCCGCGGCTGGCGACCTCGGCGGCAAGCGCCTTGCTGAAGCCGATCATGCCGGCCTTGGAGGCGGCATAATTGGCCTGTCCCGGGTTACCGGTCACCCCGACGATCGAGGAGATCGAGATAATCCGGCCGTGCCGGGCCTTCATCATACCACGCAGGCAGCCGCGCGCCACCGTCATCGCGGCAGTCATGTTGACGTTCAGGACCTCGTCCCATTCCTCGTCCTTCATCCGCATCGCCAGATTGTCACGCGTGATGCCGGCATTGTTGACCAGGATTGAAATCGGCGCACCGGCCGCTTCCGCCGCGGCTTCGACCAGACCGGCAGCCTCGGCACGCTCGGACAGGTTTGCGGTGACGACATGCGTGCGATCACCGAGTTCGCCGGCCAGTGCGGCAAGGCGTTCAGCACGGGTGCCGTGAAGGACCACCGTTGCGCCGGCGGCATGAAGGGCGCGGGCAATCGCCGCCCCGATCCCACCACTTGCGCCAGTAATCAGCGCGTTATTGCCTGACAGATCAAACATGAAGGCTCCTGTTTTCCCCAATATGCGGACAAGACATGCGGACAAGACGCCCGATATGTCGCGACCCTACAGTTCGTCCAGCACCGAGTCCAGATTGTCGGCGCTGTCCAGATTGACCATGGTGGCCTCATCAAGCGTCCGTTTCACCAGTCCCGACAGCACCTTGCCGGTGCCGATCTCGACAAAGCGGGACACGCCGGCCGCATTCGCGGCAAGCAGCGTCTCGCGCCAGCGAACGCGTCCGGTCACCTGCGTGACCAGATTGTCCCGCAGGATGCTGGCGTCGGTTTCGGTCGCGGCGGTGACATTACAAAAAACCGGCACCGCGGCATCCTTCATGTCGGCGCCGGCAAGCGCCTCCTCCATCGCCTCGGCGGCGGGCTGCATCATGCTGCAATGGAACGGGGCGCTGACCGGCAGCTTGATAGCGCGGCGGATCCCGCGTGCCTTGGCCGATTCGATGGCATGATCCACCGCCGCCACGGCGCCGCTGACGACAATCTGTCCGGGGGCGTTGTCATTGGCGAGCTGGATCACACCGCTTGCGGACGCTTCGGCGACGATGTCGTTCACCACATCTTCCCCGGCATTCAGGATGGCCGCCATGGCCCCCTCGCCCGCCGGCACGGCGCCCTGCATGCTGTCACCGCGAAGCCGCAACAGGCACGCCGCATCGGCAATCGACAAAGTTCCAGCCGCGGCAAGCGCCGAATATTCACCAAGCGAATGGCCAGCCACGTAATCGGCAAGGTCGGCCATATCACGGCCGGTCGCCTTTCGCAGCACCGCAAGTCCGGCCATGGAGGCGGCGAACAGCGCCGGCTGTGCATTGCGGGTCAGGCGAAGGTCATCCTCCGGGCCATCCTGCATGAGCGCGAACAGATCCTCGCCAAGCGCATCATTGACCTCGTTAAAGACGGCGCGCGCTTCGGGAAAGGCTTTGGCCAGCGAACCACCCATCCCGACGGCCTGCGAGCCCTGCCCGGGAAACTGAAAAAGGATTTTGTCCGCCATGATCCACTCCACCTGATGACCGCGGCACCACCGCGACCGACTGTTCCTTGAAAATCGCGACGTCTTTGCCGACGGATTTTGGCGAAATTATGCCACATAAGGATCCGGCTGGCACGCATCCACGCCGACACTATTCACTTGCACGCCGGCGTTGTTCGTGTATGGTGCCGCTTGCACTGTGCCGGACGGTTGTCGGCAGTGCCTACATCACTGAAACATTCCTTGCCGGGAAACCGGTTGGCCCGTCGCAGAGATGGCGGGCGATTAGCCAGAAGGAGTCACGCATGCGCTTGTATGAAAGCGTCTTCATCGCGCGCCAGGATATTTCGTCCACCCAGGTCGAAACCATGGCCGATGAATTTGCCGGCATCATCACCGAGGCCGGTGGCAAAATCCACAAACGTGAATATTGGGGCCTGCGGTCGCTTGCCTATCGGATCAAGAAGAACCGCAAGGGCCATTACATCATGTTCAACCTCGAGACGGACGCCGCCACTCTGAAAGAGTATGAGCGGATCATGGGCCTGAACGAGGATGTTCTTCGCTTCCTCAACATCCGCATCGAGGAGGTCGAGGAAGGCCCGTCCATCATCATGCAGAACAAGGGTGATCGTGGTGACCGGGGCGATCGTGGTGACCGGGGCGATCGTGGTGACCGGGGCGATCGTGGTGACCGGGGCGATCGTGGTGACCGGGGCGATCGTGGTGACCGGGGTTCACGCCCGCCGCGTGCCGAGGCCCCAAAGGCCGAGGCTCCGGCTGAGGACAGCGCCGAAGCGCCCGCCGAAGACAGCAAGACAGAGGAGTAGGACATGACCCAGCTCGAAATCAAACGCGAAGCCGTTCGTCGCCCGTTTGGACGCCGCCGCAAGTCCTGTCCGTTTTCCGGGCCGAACGCCCAGACAATCGATTACAAGGACACCAAGCTGCTGGCTCGCTACACCTCCGAGCGTGGCAAGATCGTGCCGTCGCGCATCTCGGCTGTTTCAGCCAAGAAACAGCGCGAACTGGCGGTTGCCATCAAGCGGTCACGTTTTCTGGCACTGATGCCATACGTGACCTCGTAAGGCCGGACGACAGGAAGGAGACACATAATCATGGAAATCATCCTGCTCGAACGAGTCGAAAAGCTTGGCCAGATGGGCGATGTCGTATCGGTAAAGCCCGGCTATGCGCGCAATTTCCTGCTGCCGCAGGGAAAGGCACTTCGCGCCAATAAAGGCAATCTTGAAAAGTTCGAAACCGAAAAGGCACAGCGCGAGGCGGACAATCTCGCCCGCCGTTCGGATGCCGAAACCGAATCTGGCAAGATGGAAGGTCTGGCCGTCAATATGGTTCGCGCGGCATCGGAAATGGGACAGCTTTTCGGTTCGGTCACTTCGCGCGACATCGCCGATGCGGTGACCGAGGCCGGCTTCACCATCACCCGTGCCCAGGTGGTCATGGAGAAGTCGATCAAGACACTCGGCCTTCACGACACACGCGTCCGGCTGCATCCGGAAGTCACAGTGACGGTCACCGTCAATGTGGCGCGTTCGCTCGACGAGGCCGAAACGCAGCTTCGCACCGGCGTTGCCGTGACCGGCATGATCGACGATGACGATGATGTCGAGGAAGAGGTTGCTGTCGGGGCAGTGGCCGCTGAAGCCGCCGCCGAAGAGGCACCGGCTGAAGAGGCTGATGCCGATGACGCGGCCGAATCAGGCGATGACGCGACGGAGGACACCGACGCCTGACCTGGCGAGACCCATGCCTGGCGAGATCAATGCCTGGCGGGATCAAAGTTTGAAAAGCCGGGGTCCGCCCCGGCTTTTTTTTGCCCTGAGCGGCTCTGCGCGCCCCTTCTGTCTGCCTTTACACATGATACCGGAATTTTTTTTCACTTATCCCCGATCTCCACAGTCTTCACATGAAGCCTTGGCGGCAGCTTTTTGTTAGGGTGACGCATGTCTGAAGAGCCAAGCAACATCGAAGCCTTTCCCGGCGGCACATCGCCGGCCGCCGGCATCCCCACCACGCGCCAGTTGCCAAACAACCTTCCGGCCGAACAGAATCTTCTCGGCGCGCTGTTGCTCGATAATGATGTCATGGAACGCGTGGATGACAGGTTGCGGGCCGAGCATTTCTACGACCCGCTACATGGCCGCATCTTCGCCACGATGATGCGCCTGATCGACCGTGGTCAGCTTGCCAATCCGGTGACGTTGAAAACATTCTTCAGCGCCACTGAAGAGGGGCAGACAACCGAGATCGAGGATTATCTCGGCGAGCTGGCGGACGGCGTCATCAGCCTGGCACAGGCGCCAGACTACGCGGCGACGATCTATGAAACGCATCTCCGGCGCGAACTGATCCGGATTGGCGATGATGTCATCACCGATGCCAACCATCCCGATGTCGATGTGCCGGCGACAACGCAGATCGAAACCGCCGAGGCAAAACTTTTCCAGCTTGCCGAGGCGGGCGAGGCCGGCGCCGGTCTGAAATCCTTTGAAAAGGTGGCGGCGGCGGCCATCAACCTGGCGGCGATCGCGCGCAAGAGCGATGGCGGACTGTCCGGCTGCAGCACTGGCCTGACCGGGCTCAACACAAAGATGGGCGGGCTTCACAAATCCGACCTGATCATCCTTGCCGGCCGCCCGGCGATGGGCAAATCGGCGCTGGCGACCAACATCGCCTTTCATGTCGCGACCACAACCAGATCAGGCGAGACGGCGGCGCCGGTAGCATTCTTCTCGCTGGAGATGTCGGCCGAACAGCTTGGCACAAGGATTCTCAGCGAGCGGGCGCAGATCGATTCGAACAGCATCCGCCAGGGAAATCTGTCGAGCGAGGAGTTCGACCGGCTGATCGAGGCCAGCGACGCCCTTTCGGCGGCCCCGTTCTTCATCGATGACACCCCCGCCCTGTCAGTATCGCAGGTGGCGAGCCGCGCGCGCCGGATGAAGCGGACCGGCGGTCTTGGGCTGATTGTCATCGACTATCTCCAGATGCTGGCTCCGCAGCTTGGCGTGCGGCCGGAAAACCGCGTTCAGGAAATCTCCAATATCAGCCGCGCGCTCAAGGCCATGGCCAAGGAACTCGACGTGCCGGTGCTGGCGCTTTCGCAGCTGTCGCGCGCCGTCGAGCAGCGCGAGGACAAACGCCCGAACCTGGCCGATCTTCGTGAATCCGGATCGATCGAGCAGGATGCCGATGTGGTGCTGTTCGTCTATCGCGACGAATATTACCTCGCCAAGAAGGAACCGGAGCGCGAATCGCATGAAAGCGAGGAGAAATTCAATCTGCGCTATGATCTGTACCGCGAACGTCTCGAAAAGGCGCATAACAAGGCCGAGGTGATCATCGGCAAGCAGCGTCACGGCCCGACCGGCCTGATCGAGCTGCATTTCGAGAAATCGCTGACCAAGTTCAGCGATCTTACCGACGCGGCGCAGGTTCCCGAAGGCTTCTAGGCGGGCCGGCAGGATGAGCGGCGACACCCAGTCCCCTGATTTTGGCCATGCCGACAGTCTGATCACCGTCGATATCGGCGCGATTGTTGAAAACTGGCGCTATCTCGACAGTCTTTCCGGGCCGCGCACAGAGACGGCCAGCGTCGTCAAGGCAAACGCCTATGGACTTGGCGCCGACAAGGTGGCCCCGGCACTGGCCGGAGCCGGGTGCCGCACATTCTTCGTCATGTCGCTTGATGAGGCTGTCGCGCTGCGCCGGGTGCTGACCGAGACCGGATATAAGGAGCGCCGTATCTTTGCCCTTGGCGGCTGCCATGTCGGCCAGGAGGCGGCGTTCGCAGAATCACGAATCATGCCGGTAATCAACAGCCTCGACCAGCTTCGGCGCTGGCGCGATGCCGGCAGCATGACGAATGGCTGGTCCGCAGCCGCGCTGCATCTGGATACCGGCATGACCCGCCTTGGCCTTGACCCGAAGGAGACATCGTGGCTGCTGCGCCGGGTTGAGGCCGGCGACACACCGCTCGCCGGCATCGACATGCAGCTGGTGATGAGCCATCTGAGCGCCGGCGAGGACCTTGCCGGTGACGCCAGTGACCGGCAACTTGCCAGCTTCGCACGTCTTTGCGCCGCCCTGCCCAACCTGCCGGCGAGTCTTGCCAACAGCGGCGGCACCCTTCGCGGCGGCGACTTCCACATGGCGCTGAACCGGCCGGGAATCGCCCTTTACGGCCTGCATCCGGCCGGCCTTGATACCGCCGGCGATCAGTCAGACCAGGCCGCCAGCCTGCATCCTGCCGTGACCTGGCAGGCCCGCATCCTGCAGCGCCGCACGGCGGCGGCTGGCGACCGGGTGGGCTATAACGGCACCCATCAATTGCAGCGCGAGTCGCACATCTTCACCCTTGGCGTCGGCTATGCAGACGGCTATCCGCGCAGCCTTGGCAATCAGGCGACAGTGACGATCGCCGGTATGCCGGCACCGGTCATCGGCCGCGTCTCAATGGACAGCATCACCGTCGATGTGACCGGCCTCGATCAGGCGCGGCTTGCCAACGCCAGTCATGCCGAGATTCTTGGCGCCGGCTATGCGCTGGCGCGGATGGCGGGTGACGCCGGCACCATCGGGTATGAGATCCTGACCCAGCTTGGCCGCCGCCCGACACGGCGATACGTCAATTGCTGATCCCGATCTGCCACCAGCGGCATTGGGGATGGTCAAACACCCAAATCCAAGGCATAAAGTGAGCCGGACGCCGCATCGTGGCCGCAACCGACCGGAAAGAGAATGATCGGGTTTCTGCAGAATATCGGCCGAACGACTCTGGCTTTTCTTGCCGCGATCGGCCGCCTGTCGCTATTCACACTGGCAGCCGTCCGCTGGACCTTCCTGCCACCCTATTATCTTCGCCAGCTTGGCCGGCAAATGATCGATATCGGCTATTTCTCGCTTCCGGTTGTCGGCCTGACGACGCTGTTCTCGGGCATGGTGCTGGCGCTGCAATCCTATACAGGGTTCGCCCGCTTTTCGGCCGAGGATACGGTGGCCACGGTCGTCGTCCTGTCGGTAACGCGTGAGCTGGGACCGGTACTGGCCGGGCTGATGGTTGCCGGGCGGATCGGCGCCTCGATGGCGGCGGAGATCGGCACCATGCGGGTGACCGACCAGATCGACGCGCTGGATACGCTGTCAACGCGCCCGATGCAGTATCTTGTTGCCCCGCGCATTGTCGCCGGCACCGTCTGCCTGCCATTCCTTGTCCTGATCGGCGATCTGATCGGGGTGTTTGGCGGCTATCTTGTCGGCGTCTACCGACTTGGCTTCAACCCGTCGATCTATCTCAGCCGAACGCTTGAATATCTGGAGATTTCCGACGTCACTCTCGGGCTTGTGAAAGCCGCCGTGTTCGGGTTTCTGATTGCCCTGATGGGATGTTATCACGGCTATCATTCAGGCCGCGGTGCGGAAGGGGTCGGCAGGGCAACGACAAACGCGGTAGTGTCGGCATCAATCCTGATCCTGATCGCCAACTATATCGTCACAGCGCTGTTTTTCGGGTGATGCGCAGATGACAGCTCAACGCAAAGCCAGCCCCCCGAAAATCGTCCTTCAGGGCATGACGAAATCCTTTGGTGACAAACAGGTGCTTCGCGGTATCGATCTGGAGGTCGCGGCCGAGGAATCGCTTGCCATCATCGGCACGTCGGGTTGCGGCAAGTCGGTGACGTTGAAATGCCTGCTTGGCCTGCTGCGCGCCGATGGCGGGTCGATCAGGGTTGATGGCGAGGAAATGATCAATGCCGGCCGCCATCAGATGGAAAGCATGCGCCAGCGCTTTGGCATGACATTCCAGTTCGGGGCGCTTTTTGATTCGCTGCCGATCTGGGAGAATGTCACCTTCCGGCTGCGCCAGCGCCAGCATATGACCCGCCAACAGGCGCGCGACGCGGCGGCAGAGACGATCACCCAGCTTGGCCTGGCGGCGCATGTTATCGACCAGTATCCGGCGGAGTTGTCGGGCGGCATGCAGAAACGTGTCGCGCTGGCGCGCGCCATTGCCGACAAGCCGGAGATCCTGCTGTTCGACGAACCGACATCCGGGCTAGACCCGATTACCGGCGGCGTCATTGACCGGCTGATTATCGATTCGGTGAACAGGCTTGGCGCGACGGCCGTCACCATCAGCCATGACATGGCCTCGGTCAGGCGGATCGCCGACAAGGTGGCCATGGTACATAACGGTGTCATCATCTGGTGTGGGCCGGCCAGCGAGATGGATAATAGCGGCGTTGAAGAGGTGCATCAGTTCGTCCATGGCCTGGCGGACGGGCCGCTGACGCTGGCGGCGCAGGCCGAGGCGCGACGCGGCTGATGGCAAAAAGTTCCGTCAGCTATGTTTGCCAGCAATGCGGCGGTGCCCACCGCAAATGGTCCGGACGCTGTGATCATTGCGGGGCGTGGAACACGCTTGTCGAGGAACGTGTCGAGACGGTATCCGGCCCGGGCAGGAAGGCGACCGGGCGGCGTGTCGACATGCAGCCCCTTGCCATCTCGGCCGATATCACACCGCCGCCGCGCATGCAGACCGGCATGGACGAGTTCGACCGCGTTGCCGGCGGCGGGCTGGTCAAGGGATCGGCAACGCTGATCGGCGGCGACCCGGGAATCGGCAAATCTACTTTACTGCTGCAGCTTGTCTGCCGCCTTGCCGGGGCCGGCTTCACCGCCGCCTATGTATCCGGCGAGGAGTCGGCAGAACAGGTCCGGATGCGGGCGCGGCGGCTCGGCCTTGGCAATGCCGAGGTCGAACTGGCGACAACGACAAACGCGGCTGATATCGCGGCCTCGATCGGCGGCAGGGATGGCCCCGATATCATCGTGATTGATTCGATCCAGACCATGTTCCTGCCGACGCTTGATTCGGCGCCCGGCACGGTCAGCCAGGTGCGGGCCACCGCGCAGGAACTGATTCGCGCGGCGAAGGCGCATGATGTGGCGTTGCTTGTCGTTGGCCATGTGACCAAGGACGGTGCCATCGCCGGCCCGCGGGTGCTGGAGCATATGGTCGACACCGTCCTCTATTTCGAGGGCGACAGATCACATCATTTCCGCATTCTGCGCGGTGTGAAGAACCGGTTTGGCGCGACCGACGAGATCGGCGTCTTCGAGATGGTCGAGAGCGGGCTTGCCGAGGTACAGAACCCGTCCGAATTGTTCCTTGCCGACCGGCGTGACGAGGTCACCGGCGCTGTCGTGTTTGCCGGCATCGAGGGAAGTCGGCCGGTGCTGGTCGAGATCGAAGCGCTTGTCGCGCCATCCACCCTTGCCTCGCCGCGGCGTAATGTCGTCGGCTGGGACAGCAGTCGCCTTGCCATGCTGACGGCTGTTCTGGAGGCGCGCTGCGGGGTGCCGCTGTCGGGCCGCGACATCTTCCTGAATGTCGCCGGCGGGTTCAAGGTGTCGGAAACGGCGGCTGATCTTGCGGTGGCGGCGGCGCTGCTGTCATCGGTCAGCGGCAGGCCGGCGCCGCCACGATGCGTGTTTTTTGGCGAGGTGGCGCTGTCGGCAGAATTAAGGCAGGTGGCACAGGCGGATGCGCGGCTCAAGGAAGCCGCCAAGCTGGGTTTTGACATGGCGGTGATGCCGCGCCCGCGCAAGAAACTCGCCGCGCCGCAGGGCCTGTCACTGGCGCAGCCGGCAACACTTGCCGAGTTGATTGAAATCATGGGCGGTGTAGCATGAGCGGCATAGGCTATCATGGAGCGCGAAAGAGATGAGTGTCGATCTGTCCGCCCTCACCCTGTTTGATTACGGCGCCATTATATTGCTGCTGATATCGGGGGGCCTTGCAACGCTTCGCGGCATGACCCGGGAATTGCTCGGCCTCGCCGGATGGCCGATCTCCTTCATCGCGGCCAAGTTCAGCGCCCCCTATCTGGAACCGGTGCTGACCGACCTGATCAAGGTCGAGGGGATTAGTGCGGCGCTTGCCTGGGGCGTGCCATTTGTGATCATTGTCATATTGTGGTTCGCCTTCGCCTCGCTGGTCTCGCCCGGTCTCAGCAAGGCCGGGCTTGGCGGCCTCGATCGCTGGCTCGGCTTTCTGTTCGGCCTGATCCGCGGCTTTTTCATCGTGCTGATCCTCTATGCCGGCGCGGTGGTCGTGGCCGAGGGCGAGAGCAAGCTTCCCGGCATGGTGACAGACGCCGCCATCACCCCCATGCTGCGGGACAGCGCGCATCTGATGTCAGGCGTACTGCCAGCCGAAATGGGCGACCGGATCACCGACAATCTTCCGGGGGCAAGCGAAACGACGAAAGACATTCAGGAAGCCGGAGAAAATCTTGGCAAGGCCGGTGACAGCCTGGGGGAGGCAAGCGGGTCGGGTCTTGAACTGCTGAAAGATGAAACCGCCGACTGAGCGCGTTCACACCGGGTGGTGCGTCATTTGCCAGCTTGATTTGCCAGCTTGATTTGTGGGGGCGTTTCCCCAATAACCAGAGGCCGAGAGCCGGAGCATAATGTGATTTCTGTCAGCAAAAACCGTTCCCGAGCAAGCCGATGAATGCGACCAGCAAGGATGTCCGTGAGACGCCCGTCCAGCTTGACGGGTTTCGTGAGGAATGCGGCGTTTTCGGTGTCTATGGCAGCGATGAGGCCAGCGTCCTGACCGCGCTGGGGCTGCATGCGTTGCAGCATCGCGGCCAGGAGGCGGCCGGCATTGTCACCTTTGACGGTACCGCGTTTCACGCGCATCGCGCACTTGGCCATGTCGGCGAGAATTTCGGTGCCGATTCCCCGCAGATGCAGGAACTATGTGGCCATGTCGCGATTGGCCATAACCGCTATTCGACCAGCGGCAATGTCAACCCGTTCATGGAGATTCAGCCCTTCTCGTCCGAGCTTGCCTTTGGCGGCTTCGCGCTGGCGCATAACGGCAACCTGACGAATGCCGGTAAACTGCGCGCCTCGCTGATCGAAACCGGTAGCCTGTTCCAGTCATCGTCTGACACCGAAGTTATCGTCCATCTTGTCGCGCGCTCGCACCAGGCGGATGTCACCGGGCGGCTGACTGACGCGCTGAAACAGATTGACGGCGCCTATTCGCTTGTCTGCGTTGCCGACAACATGCTGATCGGCGTTCGCGATCCTTATGGCGTGCGCCCGCTGGTGCTTGGCCGGATTGGCGACAGCTGGATTATGACGTCCGAATCCTGCGCGCTGGATATTGTCGGCGCCAGCCATGTTCGCGATCTCGAACCTGGCGAGATGCTGGTGATCGACAAGGACGGGGCGCACAGTCACAAACCGTTCCAGCCGGCGTCACCACGTTTCTGCATCTTTGAATATGTATATTTCTCGCGTCCGGATTCGGTGGTCGAGGGCCGCGGCGTCTATCACGCCCGAAAATCCATCGGTGCCGAGCTGGCGCGTGAATCGCACATTGACGCCGATCTGATCATTCCGGTACCCGACTCCGGCGTGCCGGCGGCGCTTGGCTATGCCGAGGCGTCCGGGATTGCCTTCGATCTAGGCATCATCCGCAATCATTATGTCGGCCGTACCTTTATCCAACCGACACAGAAGGACCGCACCGATTCGGTGAAGCTCAAGCACAATGCAAACCCCGAGGCGGTACGCGGCAAGCGCATCATCCTTGTTGATGATTCAATCGTGCGCGGCACCACATCGCGCAAGATTGTCACCATGATGCGCAATGCCGGCGCCGCCGAGGTGCATATGCGCATCGCCAGCCCGCCGACAACACATCCATGTTTCTACGGCGTCGATACGCCGAGCCGTGACCAATTGATCGCAGCGCGCCTGTCGGTTGCCGAGATAGCAGACGAAATCGATGCGGACAGCCTCGCCTTCATCACCGTCGATGGCATGTACCGGGCGATTGCCGGTGCTGTGCGCGATCCTGAAACACCGCAATTCTGCGATGCCTGTTTCACCGGTGAATATCCGATCCAGCTTGCCTCGGGCCTCAGCGCCAAGCGCGTCTCGCACGGGAGCGGTGCCTGATGACCATCACCACCCCAGACCTGTCCGGAAAGCTGGTCCTTGTGACCGGTGCGACGCGCGGCATCGGCCGGGCCGTCGCCATAGCCGCCGCATCGGCCGGGGCCGAACTGGTCATCACCGGGCGGACCATCGGCGCACTTGAAGAGGTGGATGACGAGATCAAGGCAGGTGGCGGTCACGCCACCATTGTCGAGATGGACATGCAGGACACGGCCGCCATGCCGCGGCTTGCCGCCGCCATCGCCGAACGATGGGGTCGGCTCGACGGGTTTGTCGCCAATGCCGCGATCCTGACAGCACTGACCCCCGTCGGGCATGTGACGCCGGAAGACTGGGAGACCAACATCGCGGTCAATCTGACCGGCCAGTGGCACATGATCCGCGCCTTCGATCCGTTACTGCGCGCCGCGCCGGCCGGCCGGGCCATCCTTGTTACCTCCGGCGCCGCGGTTGGCAGCCGTCCATTCTGGGGCCCCTATGCGGCCACCAAGGCGGGCCTCGAGGCGCTTGGCAGGTCATGGGCCGGCGAAAGCGAGCAGACCGACATCAGGATCAACATGATGAATCCCGGCGGCACGGCGACAACCATGCGTGCCTCGGCCTTCCCAGGCGAGGACCCGGCAAGCCTGCCTCAGCCGGCTGATATCGCGCCGGCCTTTCTGGCGCTGCTGGCCGAAGACTGCCCCTGGCATGGCGAGGTTGTGAACGCGCGGGAGATCGCCGGACTCTAGTTACCGCTCTGGTTGTCGCCACTCCGGTTGTCGTCACTCCGGCTATAGCGTGCCGGCTGGATGGCATGCCATTGCGGGCCCGGCAGCGCGACAGGCCGGCCAAGAATGGTGGCCGCCAGCAAATCACCGAGAAGCGGTGCCAGCGTGAAACCACGCGCGCCAAGCCCGCCAAGAATGAATATCCGTTCACTGTGTCGCCCAACAACCGGACGCCGGTCCGGCAGACTGGCCCGCCGGCTGACCCGCGCGCCGAAATCTGCAGAATTATTGCCGAAAGGCGCGCCAATGGCGCTGCCAAGAAGCCCCAGATTATGGTCATGCCCAGAGGCGATCGACGCCGCGTCACCTGCCATCGCCGGGTCGCGCCAGAAAGTGGCGCCAAGATCATGCCGCCCCTCCAGCGCCGGCGTCAGATAGCCGCCAAAACTGATACCCCGGTCAAGCCCGGCCATCGCATCATTCGTTGGCACCTGACTGACAAGGCCATGTGTGATCTCAAACGGCAACGCGCTGTCACATGCCGACAGCAGACCGGCGATATCCGCCCCGCCGGCGATGACGATTGCCTCGGCGGTGACCTGCCTGCCATCACCGGCATGAAGCGCTGCCCCATCGGTGTCGGCAACAATCCGCTCGACCACAAAATCATAGACCGGATCCAGATCGCCAAACAGATGCGCCAGAAGCATGTCCGGCCGGATCGCCCGTGCCATCCGATAATGGATGGCGCCCACTTCCGACGCGCCGGCAACGTCATATCCTCCGGTGCCGGCGGTCAGCAGATCGGCCGGCCATCGCTGCGTCCGAAAAATCTCATGCCGCGCCGCCATGCGTTCCGGCGCATCGAACGCCACGACCCCCTCGCCAACAATGGCATTCGCCAGGTCCGACAGGCGCGACGCCCATGACAGACAGGCGACCGAAAGCTGACTCATCATATTGTGATCGACCGTCAATTTGGGACTTTGCAGCGCCATCCGGTTGCCGGACGCACCGCTACCGGCCGCAGCGCCAGCATCAAGAATCACCGGCCGGCAACCGCGGCGCCGCAGTCCGGCGGCGACCGACGCACCGGCAATACCGCCACCGATGACCACGACCTTCCGGGGCGGGTGCTGCAAGCCTGTCGCAACCCCGCCAGACCGGATGCCGGTGATCATCTCGCGCTTGCGGCCAAAGCCGGGCCGACGCGTGATCGCGAATCCTGCCGCCTCTAGGCCGCGCCTGACATGACCGGCGGCGGTAAAGCTGGCCAGGGTGCCGCCGGGGCGGGTGAGCCTCCCGACATGACCGAGGATGCCCGGTGACCACATATCCGGATTGCGGGATGGCGCAAACCCGTCGAGAAACCAGGCATCAGCCTGAAATTCGAGCCGCGGCAGCAACGCGTCGATCTCGCCATAATGGAGATGCAGCGTCAGCCTGCCATCGCAAAGCGGTACCAGATGATAGCCCGGCCAGCGTGATGGCAGGGCCCGCCGGAGCGCCGCCGCCGGCCGGACCAGCTCGGCAAAGGCCCCTTGCGCGGCCTGCATCTGGTCATCCGTCAGCGGCGAACGCTCAACCGATATATAGTCGATCTGCATGTCAGGGTGACGCTCGAGAAGCACCATCACGGCAAGAAGGTTGAGGCCGGTGCCAAAACCCGTTTCGGCAATTGTCAGATGATCATCGGTGGCAAACCGTGCCGCCAGATCATTGCCGTCAAGAAAGACATGGCGCGCCTCGGCCAGCCCCTCGGCACCACCATAATATCCATCCGCGAAATCATCGGCATGCGGAACGCCATCGCGAAAGCTGATACGGGCCATCGGCAGCTCGTAAATGGCGCCGCAATGTGGCGAAACTGGCGACATTCAGAATTCCGGTAATATTTCGTTAATAAACAACATCTTGCGAAAATTCACATCTTCGATACCATCAGGAAAGCCGAAAAGTGTGACAGTTATATATCAGAGTTCAGGCGAGTTTCACCCGCGAATAAACCGATATGTGCGCGCCATGCTTGAGAGATTTGTTCTGACTGTCCTGCGACAGTTCATCCAGTCCGGTCACCTGACCATAACCACGCCAAGTGGCAGGCAGGTTCGCCTTGGCGCGCCCGGCAGCAGCCCGGCGGCGGAGATCACCATCCATGACCGCGCAACGATGCGGCGTCTTGTAACGCGGCCCGACCTCGAATTCGGTGAAGCCTATATGGATGGCCGCCTGACACCCGGCGCCGGCGGACTTGAATCTCTGTTGGATCTGATCATGACCAATTCAAGTGTCTGGTCGCGGCACTGGGCGGGGCGGATCACGCTGGGGCTCGGCAATCTGCTGGCGGTTTTCAGGCATCTGAACCGGCCCGGGCGATCACGACGCAATGTGGCGCACCATTATGATTTGACGGATGAGCTGTTTGACATCTTTCTTGATCCCTGGCGTCAATATTCCTGTGCCTATTTCCACCGCGCCGAGGACACGCTCGAGACAGCGCAGATCACCAAGCTTGCCCGCATCGCCGCCAAGCTTGATCTGAAGGATGGCCACCGCGTCCTCGATATTGGCTGTGGCTGGGGCGGGCTGGGGCGCGCGCTCGCGCTGTGCCGCAGGAATATAAGCGTACGCGGAATCACCCTGTCGGAGCGCCAGCTTGCCCATGCGAGACGGGCCGCGGCGCAGGCTGGCCGGTCAGATTCACTGGATTTCCAGCTCCTCGATTACCGTCACCAGACAGGCCGCTTTGACCGCATTGTGTCAATCGGCATGCTGGAGCATGTCGGACCACGAAACTACAATACATATTTTGACCGCGTCGCCGACCTGCTGGCCCCCGGCGGCGTCGCGCTGATCCATAGCATCGCCGTGCATCGACATGCCACGCCGGTGAACCGATGGCTGACGCGGTATATCTTTCCCGGCGGTTACCTGCCATCGGTCGAGCAGCTTGTCCACGCCACTGCCGGCCGGGGCTGGAAATTGCTCGATCTCGAGGTGATGCGCGGACATTACGCGGACACGTTGCGGCACTGGCGGCACCGCTTTCTGGCAAGCCGTGATCTGGTTCAGGCTCTTTATGACGAGCGGTTCGTGCGGATGTGGGAATTCTACCTTGTCGGATGCGAATATTTCTTCCGCAGCCAGCGTGGCATGGTTGTGCAGCTGGTGCTGTCAGACGATCACCTTGCCGTACCCGTCAGTCGCGCCTATCTTCACGATCTGGAAACCGAATTCAGGGCCATACTTTGTCGCAACTCCCCTTCTGGAAACAAAAAACACTCTCCGAGATGACTGTCGAGGAATGGGAGTCGCTCTGTGACAGATGCGGCAAATGCTGTGTGCTGAAGATCGAGGATGCAGATACCGGCGAGGTTCATTATACCGATGTGGCCTGCCGGCTGCTGGATTGTGGCAATGCCAGCTGCACGGATTACGCCAGCCGCAAAACACATGTGCCTGACTGCATCACGCTGAATCCGCAGAATCTGGAGACGCTGACCTGGATGCCGGACAGCTGCGCCTATCGCATCATTTCTGAAGGCGGTGATCTGCCGTCATGGCACCCGCTTGTTTGCGGTGATCCGGAAGGGCCGAAACAGGCCGGGGCCACGGTTGCCGGGCGGGTGTTCCCCGAAGGGTCGGTCGAGGATGATGACATGGTCGACCATATCACCGAATGGTAGGGCAAGAGGCGAAAATATGAGCCGGAATGGATGGATCCTGATTGCGCTGCTGACGGCATTGGCGCTCGCCACGATCTGGAACGCCGAGACCGGCGGCCCCAAGAAGCACTGGCAGCGGTGCAAGGAATCACTTGTCACCCAGGTCTTTACCGGTGCCTGCACATTGCGCTTCGGCGGTGAAACGCAGCCATCCTGAGGCTGGCCGCCGGTCTGGCGTCAGGCACCGAACAGCTTGTTCCATTCCTCTGCCGACAGATCGCGAAGATCGGCCCGCCATTCGGCACCGACCTTCATGCCGCGCTGCACGGCCGGGCGCTGGAACATCCTCTGACGCCATTGCACCACATTCGGATAGTCCTCGATCTCGACATTCTGGCGCTCATAGGTGCGGGTCCAGGGAAAGATCGCGATGTCGGCGATCGAGAATTCGTCAGCTACATAATCGCGTCCCTCAAGACGCCGGTCGAGGACACCATAAAGGCGGTTGGCCTCATTGCTGTAGCGCGTCATCGCATATTCGACCTTTTCCCTGGCGTAGAAATTGAAGTGATGCGCCTGTCCCAGCATCGGGCCGATTCCGCCCATCTGCCACATCAGCCATTCCATGACCGTCTTGCGCGCGGCACCACCAGTGGGAAGAAATTTTCCCTTTTTTTCAGCAAGATAGATCAGGATCGCACCTGATTCAAAGACTCCTGTCGATGCCCCGTCCGGCCCGTCATGATCAATGATGGCGGGGATACGGTTGTTCGGGCTGAAGGCAAGGAATTCCGGCTTGAACTGCTCCCCCTCGCCGATATTGACACGGTGGACCTCATAGGGGAGTTCCATTTCCTCGAGCGCGATCGTGATTTTGTGGCCATTCGGGGTCGGGGCGTAGTGAAGTTCAATCATGGGGAGTCCGTTTCCTCATACATTGCGACAGTCCGCGCAACGTGACTGCTATTGTATCCCGCTATATAATCGGGTTAAGCCCTTCTTCCAACTGCGCGGCGATTATCACTCATCCGCCCGGCACGACATATTCATTCAGGATCATCATCATGTTTTTCGCTCCGATGCGGCACAAGGATGCCGGACTGTCCCACAACCCGCTGAAGGCCATCGTTTCACCACGCCCTGTTGGCTGGATTGCCTCGAAAGGCGCAGATGGCAGTTTCAATCTGGCACCCTACAGTTTTTTCAACGCCATTTCAGAAGATCCGGCAATGGTCATGTTCTCGGTCCAGTCGGACAACGCGGCGCATATCAAGGACAGCCTTCGCAATGTCGAGGAAACTGGCGAATTCGTGGTGAACATCGTCAGCCAGAACCAGTTCGAGCCGATGAACATCTCGTCCGGGAGCTATCCCTATGGCGAGAATGAATTCACCCTTGCCGGGCTGGAGATGGTGCCGTCGAAGACGGTGGCGGTGCCGCGGGCCAGCGGCGTTCCGGCGGCGCTTGAATGCACGCATTTCCAGACAGTCAACCTACCCCGCAACGCGGCCGGTGGCGGTTACATTATGGTGATCGGCACGGTCACAGGCATTTACATCGATGACGCGATTGTCGAGGACGGGCTGGTCAAATATGACAAATTCATCCCGATCAGCCGGCTTGGCTATCGTGATTATGGCCGCAGCACGGATATCTTTCAGGCCACGCGGCCGGGTCAGACATGATCCGCCCCCGGGATCAAAGCCCCGGGATCAAAGCCCCGGGATCAGCGCTGCGTGCAGCTGGAAATGGTTACCGTCACATAGCCATGCAGGCTTGATTCCGCGAAATCAAGAAGCAGCACCCACTCCTCTGCCGGGATCATCGCCCGGAATGGCAGCGTGCCCTGTGTCACCTTCTGGCCATTGAGAAACGCCATCCTGACAGTCAGCGGCATCTTGCGGTCAAAGCTTGGTACCTCGCGCGATGATTTGCGGTCGGCCTCGCCCTCGACATGCAGATTGAGACCGCCATCAAACAGGGCTGCCTTGGATTCCGGCCCACCATAAATCGGTGTGGCAACAGCGATGTTCCGGCTGTCGAGCTGGCGACAGTTCGAAGGGCGGCCAAGCTTCTGTATGGCATGAATGATCTGTGCCGGGGCGACACCGCGGGCAATCTTCTTCGTCACCAGGGCCTTGAGTTCGGCATCATTGTCCTGTGCCAGCTCATCAACCTTGTTCTTCGCCCGCGCCTCGGCAAGCTCCATCTCCAGACGTTGCACCTCGGTGCTGAGTTCGGTGATCTGCTGGTTGTTTTCATACAGGGTGCGTTCCGCCTCGGCGCGCAGGCTGCCGGTCTCGGCATGGCCCCACAGCCAGCCAAGCCACAGAACCCCGCCAACGACAAGAACCCTGAGCAGCAGCGAGATATAGCTGCGCATTTCCCGCCGCCGATATCGCTCTCTTGTTTCAAAGAAGTCCATGGACCGCCCATTCTGTTGGCTTTTCTGTTGGCTGTTCTGCGCGCCTGTTCCTGCACCTGCTCATCGGCCCGCGGCGCCCGATGAATACATCACCATGAATAAAAGGCAAGTTCATGTCACTCCCGCCCCTTGAAGCGTCGCCCCGCTATCGGCAGGATGCTTGCATGCCGGTAGCAAAGACAACATCCAAATCGCCGGGCACGCCGCGACGCCGCCTCGCCCGCCCCTCACAACATCAGGGCCGCGCCTGGCAGCGTATGCTGAGTGGCAGGCGGCTCGATCTTCTCGACCCGTCGCCGATCGATATCGAAATTGTCGATATCGCGCACGGCCTTGCGCGTGTCAGCCGATGGAACGGGCAGACAAAGGGCATATACCCCATGTCCGTCGCCCAGCACTCGATTGTGGTCGAGAGGCTGGTGTCGCGCAACGCCCCCAAACTCGACCGCCGATGGCGCCTCGCCGCACTTCTTCACGACGCGCCGGAATATGTCATTGGCGATATGATCACCCCGTTCAAATACGCGCTTGGCGGCATCTATCGCGAGATCGAGGACCGCCTGTCGGTGGCTGTTCATATCCGATTCGGTCTTCCGGCTAGCCTGCCTGAACCGGTCAGCCGCGCAATCAAACGCGCCGACCGCATGGCCGCCTGGCTGGAGGCAACGCAACTTGCCGGATTCAGCGAGCAGGAAGCCGCCAAAATCCTGCGACGCCCCCGTGCCACCCCCGACAACATGCGGCTACGCCCGCTACCGCCCGACCAGGCGGCAGACATGTTCCTGAAGAAATTTCGCCTTCTAGGCGGGGATAGCTGACAGGCCGTGGCCGACGGACCGTTCGCCGTCAATTGACGCTGCTGACCGAGCGCGAAAGCGCCGCCTTGCCCTTGCCGGTCTCAGCCTTGTCACCACGACCGCCAACAAATCCCTGCGGCCCCGGACCACCTGTCAAATTCGGATCGTCCTCGACATGAACCGAATTGAGCAGCGCACCGGCACGCTGAATCAGGCTGAGCGCATCATCAAGAACAGCCACGGCGCGCGTTGTATTGACATCATTCAAAGACGCATTCCGTTCGAAAATGTCCCAGGCAATCGAATTCAGCTGATCATTGACACGCACAAGCTTGGACTTGCCACGTTGTCTGAGATCGCGAATTTTCATATTGCGGCTCTGCGCCATCTGGCCTCTCCACTTAACATCAGTGAGGCCTAATATACCGAAATTTAACGTTTGGTCACAATGCCGGACCCGGAATCTATCGACTGACCCTGACAGACGTCTCACGACGCTGCCGGCGGCGTTCCTTGCGGGCCCGCGTCATGGCCTTTGCCTGCCCCATGGTCATGCAGTCCGGACATACACATTTGCCCGCAAGGTCGAAATTTTCACGAAGATTCGGCAGTTCCATGCACCAGCAATGCTCCTTGCCGGGCGGCGCGCCGCAATTGAACCGCGTGCCGCATTCCTCGCATGTCAGCTTTTGCATTCACGCCTCCATCATCCGGCAGCATTGCCGCAACGACGAATCGTCTGCCAATTCACCTCTCGATGCAAGCGCCGGATGCATATCGGCGGATGGGCGCCGACCCGGCGCCGCGCCATCCGTGCGCGGTAGGCATGGGATCATGTCTGTGATACACCCGACCGATGTGCGGGCGTGGCGGAACTGGTAGACGCACTGGACTTAAAATCCAGAGACCTTGGGTCGTGGGGGTTCGAGTCCCCCCGCCCGCACCATCTACTGCAAACCCGCCTATGGCTGGTGAGTGAGGGCGATCCGCAGCTGGCTGATCGCCAGATCGGGATACATCGCGAAACCGATGACGCTCGTCAGAGGCACCGGCATGTCCGGCGTCGCAGTGGCCGTCAGCCGGCCTCCCTGCTTCAGCATCGCCTCGATGGGCGGCAACAGTCGGGCGACATTCTCCGGAAAGGTGGCGCCGACACCATCCGCCGCCAACATGCGGGCCATGCTGCGATATTCAGCCTCGCTGACACCTTCTTCCTCCGCCGCCACGGCAAAGGCGATGTCGCCAAGCCCGGAATCATCAATGACCAGGCGGCTGCTCTCGACTGCAATGGCACCGGACAGTCCCAGCAGTGCCATGGCATTGTCCTCGGGCGCGGCAAGAAGTGGCAGCAGTCGGGCATAGACATCCTCGTCAACAGCAAAGCGGATGGCAAATTCGATGGCTGCCAGGTCATGGATGTCGGAGACGAACTCATAGCCGACATACATTCCCGTTTCAGTCATGTCGGTGGTGGTCATGAGGATGAAATCAAGCGAGACAGCGTTCAGCCCGCGCTCGGCAAATTTGTCGACCAGCGGATTGCGGCCGCGTGTCTGTTCAAGCGGCATGACCGTCATGCCCTTGACGGCAAGACCGCCCTCGGTCACCACAATGTTGCCGGGTATGGGCTCGCCAAGCCGAATCGGCAGGCTGCTGATTTCATCGATCGAGATCAGCGCCTCTTCGGCCTCAAGGCTCATATTGGTCATCCGGAAAAGACTTTGTTCGGTTACAACGCCCTGCGCATCCGCCATCGTTTCATCGTCCAGCGCGCCGACAAGCAGGTCCCGCACCTCAACCCGGTTGATGAACAGACCGGCCGCGGGCACCAACGCATTTTTCATCAGCAGATCGTTGATATACCAGTCATCCTCACCAATGGTCCCGTCAGCGTCGATGTTCAGGTAATCGGCAATCAGCGTCACTTCGCCATCCTCGCTGATCTCGACGTCGTAGAGCTCACCCGACCCGCTGCGGATATCGATATCGCCATCGGCAAAGGACAGCACCACACCATCCTCAAGCTGCAGCACTGTTCGCGCGCTGGCCATCGGCGGTGTCATTATCGACATCACAAACGCCCACAAAAGGGCGCCGACAACCGGATAAAGCGGGCGGGGTGACAGTTTCATCATGTTATCATTCCATGCAAAAGTGGCGGATTGGTGGCCAACAACCTATCTGGACGATAGCCCGCAAGCGCGCTGGCGGTCGAGTCCCGCCGGCTACGGTGACGACAAAGAGCGAAAGAGGCAGCAGGACAGCACATGTTCTTTATTCCCCTGTTTGATGACAACCCGTCCCGGCGCACCCCATGGGTCGCCTGGATGATCATCACCGCCTGCGTGATTGTCTTCATGTGGCAGCAATCCCTGCCGCCGCAGGCCGAACGGCTGGCCTTCTTCCAATATGGTTTCATCCCGGCCAATGCCAGCGGCGTCGCGCCCCTGCCGCCTGAAATCGCCATTCTGCCGGCCTGGGCGACGATGATTTCGGCCATGTTCCTGCATGGTGGCTGGATGCATATCGGCGGCAACATGCTGTATCTCTGGATTTTCGGCGACAATGTCGAGGATTCGATGGGGCCGTGGCGCTTTGTTGTCTTCTATCTGCTATGCGGCGCGGCGGCGGCGCTGGCGCAGTATATGATCGGCCCCGCCTCGCGCGTGCCAATGGTCGGCGCCTCAGGCGGCATCGCCGGTATCCTTGGCGCCTATCTGATCCTGCATCCGCGCGCCGCGATCCGCACCTTTCTGCTGATCCTGATCTTCATCCGCTTCATCAATCTGCCGGCCTGGATCGTTCTCGGTATCTGGATCGGCGGCCAGTTTGTCGCCGTCCCGAACGCGCTCAGTGGTGATGATGGCGGCGTCGCCTATTTCGCGCATATCGGCGGATTTCTGGCCGGCATGGCGCTGATCCCCTTCTTCAAACGGTCGGATGTGCCGCTGTTCGGCGCCAATGACACGCCGCCGGACCACCTGCCCGGACGCCCCATCCCATTCTCCGAAATCCGGCAGGAAGCCAGATATCGCTATGGTCGCCGCACCAATGATCCGCTGCGCTCACGCGTCGTGGTTCGCGATGCCGGTCCGGCAGATGATGGCGAAGATGCAGATGACAGCGTTTCGCCCTGGCAGGCCGGAAGCGGCGATGAGACGCGCGATAAAAGGAGCGCTCGCAAACGCCGCGGATCGGTCCCGGGGCTCAGACGCCGGCAGGACTAGACCCCGCCACCCTCGCCAAGCGGCATGATCTCGGCAGCAGCACCAAGGTCGCGCACACCGGCGGCAAGCGCCTCGGCGGCGGCCATGGTGATGTGCGGGTCAAGACCACTGACAACGGCGGCGGTGCCGAACTGGCCCGGCTTGAACCAGGGATAGCTGCCAATGCTGACGCCTTCATGGGCGGTCTGGACAGCTTCCATGATCGTGGCGATAGTGCCTTCGCCGATGGCGCATTGCACGGTCAGACGCGTCATGGCGACACCACCCGGAAGCTGGTCACGCAGCCCCTCGAACATTGCCTGAAGAATGGACGGCACGCCGGCGAAGACATGGACATTGCCAAGGATGTACCCCGGCGCGGCACTCAGCGGATTGTCGATCAGCGCGGCGCCCTCGGGAATGTCCGCCATCTTCTGGCGGGCGGCGTTGAACTCGATATCCGTGCCCTCGTAATGCGCGATCAGCCGCGCCTCCGCCTCGGGATGATCATCATGTGTCGGCCCGATTCCGCCGCTGGTGAAGACAAGATCGTGCGCCGCCGACAGCAATTGCACGGTTTCGATGATCACCTCTCGGATATCCGGGATCACCCGCGCCTCGCGCAGCATGATCCCTTGTGAGCCAAGCTGCTCGGCAAGCCATCCGATATTCCTGTCCTTCGTGCGGCCGGAGAGGATTTCGTCACCAATCACGATGATTGCAGCTGTCGGGTTGGCCATGTCCGGTTCCTTTGAAGATCGCTGAAAAATACCTCACAGGGAGATAGCGTCTTTCCGGCGCCGGTCAAGCCCGGACTGACGGCAACATGGCCATGCACCGGACGGCTTTGCCTAAATGGCTTGGCAAGCCGATGTTTTGTGATTAGTGGTATCGGCGCAATACACCGATCAGAAACGCAGAAACAAGGCAGCCATGCGCACCGATCCTGTGATCCTTCATGATGAAACCGGCTTTGCCGGCATGCGCGCCGCCGGCAGTCTGGCGGCGGCGGTGCTGGACATGATCACACCACATGTCGCGGTCGGCATCACGACCGAGGAGCTGGACCGTATCTGCCATGACTATATCACCGCGCAAGGCGCGGTCCCGGCACCGCTGAACTACAAGGGGTTTCCGAAGGCTACCTGTATTTCGCTGAACCATGTTGTCTGCCACGGCATCCCGGGGCCGAAGACGCTGCGTGACGGCGATATCCTGAACATCGATATCACGGTCATTCTCGATGGCTGGTACGGCGATACATCGCGGATGTATTTTGTTGGCGAACCGTCGGTGAAGGCGCGTCTGCTGACGTCGGTGACCTATGAATGCCTGATGCGCGGCATCGAGGCGGCAAGGCCCGGCAACACTCTTGGCGACATCGGTCACGCTATCCAGAGCCATGCCGAGGCGCAGCGATTCTCGGTGGTGCGTGACTTCACCGGCCACGGCCTTGGCCAGACCTTTCACTGCGCGCCGACTGTGCTGCATTTCGGCACGCCCGGTGGCGGCATGACGCTGGAACCCGGGATGATCTTCACCATCGAGCCGATGATCAATGCCGGGCGCGCCGAGACGAAGATTCTGGGTGATGGCTGGACAGCGGTGACGCGCGACCGATCGCTGTCGGCACAGTTCGAACATTCCATTGGCATCACCGACGGGGAAGCGGAAATCTTCACCCTGTCGCCGGCCGGCCATACGGCACCGCCCTACCCTTAGGCCAATCACCGGCAAAAAGACCTAACTTCATCAGGCTGGCGGAATCTTAACGCTTTCTTTAGCCGTAATGGATTATCCCTGTGGGTATGACCAGCCCACCCGACACGCCACCCGACACGCCGCCCGACGCGCAGAACATGTCACCGGATGGCCGCGATCCGGCGCATGCGCGGTATCCCGATCACCAATCCGGACATCGCGCCCGCATGCGGGGCAAGCTGCTGGCGAAGGGTGCCGCTGCATTCAGTGAACTGGAATTGCTGGAAATGCTTCTCTATGCCGGCAACCCGCGCGGCGACACCAAACCGCTGGCGAAGGATCTGATGACCAGCTTCGGGTCGCTGTCGGCGGTGCTGCGCGCGCCGGCGAAGGCGCTGCGTGACCATCGCGGAATGGGTGACGCGGCGGTCGCGGCGCTGAAAATCGTCGAGGCTGCCGGGCTGCATCTCAGCCATTCGGACATTCACAACCGGCATGTCCTGTCGAGCTGGAGCGAGGTTCAGCATTACTGCATCACCCGCCTTGCACATGAGCCGATCGAGCATTTCATGATGCTGTGCCTCGACAACCGTAACCGGCTGATCGCCGAGGAAAGGCTGTCCAGCGGCACCATCGACCAGACGCCTGTCTATGTTCGCGAGGTTGTCGCCGCCGCGCTGCGTCACCATGCCAAGGCGGTGATCCTCGTCCATAATCACCCAAGCGGCGAAACCGAGCCGTCGCGCGCCGATATCGACATGACAGCCGAATTGCGCGCCGCGCTGGCGCTGGTGACCGTGACGCTTCACGACCATCTGGTCGTCGCCGGTCAGGAGGTGGTGAGTTTCAAGAGCCTTGGCCTGCTCTAGGCAGCGCTTGGGGTGGCCTCTATTTCGGGTCGGTGATGTCGTTGATCTTGTCCCGCGCCTTGCGCGTCAGCTGGCCGGCCTTCCGGCTGGCTTTCATCAGATTCGGACGCGCCTGTTCCAGCGCCTTGCCGGCCGCCTCGCCGGCTTTTTTCTGCACCGCCGGATTGCGGGCGACCATCAACAGGGCGTTGACTACAAGCCGTCGGATGAACATCGCTTCCTCGCGCCTCGCGGATTGAATTAACCGGCCAGCGGCGGCCCTTTGCACCGGGTTACGCACTGGTATTTTCACCTGCCTGATGCTACAACCACGGCGCTGAAAGTGGCAAAGGAAAACAGCTCGATGATTCCCCGATATTCGCGACCGGAAATGACCTCCATCTGGTCCGAACAGAGTAAGTTTCAAATCTGGTATGAAATTGAGGCACATGCCTGTGACGCGATGGCGGAACTGGGCATGATCCCGCGTGAGGCGGCGAAAGCGGTCTGGGAACGGGGCGGTTTCGATATCGACCGAATCAACGAGATCGAGCGCGAAACCAAGCATGATGTCATCGCATTCCTGACCAGCCTGGCCGAACATGTCGGCGAGGAAGCCCGCTTCGTGCATCAGGGCATGACCTCCTCGGACGTTCTTGACACAACCCTCGCCGTGCAAATGACCCGCGCCAGTGATCTGCTGCTTGCTGGCATGGACCGCCTGCTGGCCGCGCTCAGAACCCGCGCCGAGGAACATCGCTATACCCCGACAATCGGGCGAAGCCACGGCATCCACGCCGAACCGACAACCTTTGGCCTGAAGCTGGCAACATTCTTTGCCGAATTTACCCGCTGCCGCCAGCGACTGGAAGCGGCACGCGCCGAGATCGCCACCTGTGCCATTTCCGGCGCGGTCGGCACCTTCGCGCATATCGACCCGGCGGTCGAGGTGCATGTCGCCGCAAAGCTGGGACTGACCCCCGAGCCGGTTTCGACGCAGGTGATCCCGCGCGATCGCCACGCCATGTTCTTCGCCACCCTCGGCGTGATCGCAAGCTCGGTCGAACGGCTGGCCACCGAAATCAGGCATCTTCAGCGGACCGAGCTTCGCGAGGCGGAGGAGTTCTTCTCCGCCGGGCAGAAGGGCTCGTCGGCGATGCCGCACAAACGCAATCCGGTACTGACCGAGAACCTGACCGGACTGGCACGGATCGTTCGCGCCGCCGTGACGCCGGCGCTGGAAAATGTCGTTCTGTGGCATGAGCGCGACATCTCGCATTCGTCGGTCGAACGTGTGTTCGGACCCGACGCCACGATTGCCCTCGATTTCGCGTTGCAGCGCCTCGCCAGCGTTGTCGAGAAGCTTGTGGTCTACACCGATTCCATGCAGGCCAATCTTGACCAGCTTGGCGGGCTTGTCCATTCACAGCAGGTGATGCTGGCGCTGACACAAAAAGGCGTCAGCCGCGAGGATGCCTATGTCATGGTGCAGCGCAACGCCATGGCCACCTGGAAGGATGGCGGCAGCTATCGCGACAGGTTGAAGGCTGATGCGGATGTGCAGGCGGCCCTGAGCGCGGTGGATATCGACGCGCTGTTCGACCTCGACCAGCATTTCCGGCATGTCGATACGATCTTTGCCCGCGTCTTCGGCGGGGGTTCGTGATGGGGGAGCGACAGCCACTTTACGAGGGCAAGGCCAAGATCATCTATCCCGGGCCCGATGCCGGCACGCTGGTGCAATATTTCAAGGATGACGCCACCGCCTTCAACGCGCAGAAGAAGGATGTCATCACCGGCAAGGGCGTGCTGAACAATTTCATCAGTGAGTATATCATGGGGCGGCTTGCCGAGGCCGGCGTGACGACGCATTTCATCGAACGTCTGAATGACCGCGAACAGCTGATCCGCGCGCTGGAGATCATTCCGGTCGAGGTGGTTGTCCGCAATGTCGCCGCCGGGTCGATCTGTCCGCGCCTTGGCCTGACTGAAGGCGATGACATGCCATCGACGCTGGTCGAGTTCTGCCTGAAGGATGACGCGCTTGGCGACCCGATCATCGCGCGCGAACATATTCTGACATTCGGCTGGGCCAGCGCCGCGGAATTCGATGTCATGGTCGCCGAGACACACCGCATCAACGCCTTGCTGACCGACATCTTCGCCGCCATCGATGTGCGGCTGATCGACTTCAAGCTGGAATTCGGCCGGCCGGCCGATGGCAGTGGCGGCATCATGCTTGCCGACGAGATCAGCCCCGACAATTGCCGTCTCTGGCAGGTCGGTACCGACGAGAAAATGGACAAGGACAGGTTCCGCCGCGATCTTGGCGGCCTGGCCGAAGCCTATGAGGAGATCGCGCGCCGCCTCGGCGTGACCATACCGAAGGCAAGCTGACCGCCTGCCCCAACCGCCCGATGCAAAGGACATATCCATGCAGGTAATCGTCAACATCTCGCTGAAAGAAGGCGTTCTCGACCCGCAGGGACGCGCCATCGGACGCTCGCTCACCGATCTCGGATTTCAGGAGGTCGGCGAGGTCAGGGTCGGCAAGCGCATTTCCCTCGATATCGACGAGAGCGATCCGGCACGGGCCGAACAGCGTGTGGCGCGCATGTGCGAGACGCTGCTGGCGAACACCGTGATCGAGGATTACGAGATCGAGATCGCCGGGGAGAATGGGGCATGAGCCTGAGCGCGCTTCGCGTCGCCATCATTGTCTTTCCCGGATCAAATTGCGACCGCGACATGATGGTGGCTGTCGAAAGGCTGGCCGGGCGACGGCCAGCCCTTGTCTGGCACAAGGAAACAAGCCTTGACCCGGTCGATCTGGCCATCATCCCCGGCGGCTTTTCCTACGGCGACTATCTGCGCTGCGGCGCGCTGGCAGCACGATCGCCGATCATGGAGGCGGTTCTCGACCATGCCGCACGCGGCGGCGCGGTGATGGGAATCTGCAACGGCTTTCAGGTGTTGCTGGAGGCCGGCCTTCTCCCCGGGGTCCTGGTCGAGAATGCCGGTCTGAAATATGTCTGCCGCAACACCTGCATCGAGGTTGTCGACGGCACCGGGTCACCCTTCACCGCCGGCCTTGTCCCGGGACAGAAAATGGTCATCCCGGTGGCGCATAACGAGGGCAATTACTTCGCCGGCGACGATGATTTGCAGCGGCTGGAGGATAATGGCCAGATCGCCTTTCGCTATGTCGACAGCGACATTCACGGCCCGGCCAACCCGAATGGCGCGGCGCGCGACATTGCCGGCATCATCTCGGCGAATGGACGGGTGATGGGTATGATGCCACATCCCGAACGCGCCATTTCGCCAGAGCTTGGCAGCGCCGACGGCGCCACCATGCTGACCGCCAGTCTGGAGGCCCTTGTGTCATGAGCGATATCATGAGCGCACCACACCAGCACCCGGCCATGACCTTCGAGAACGCCGCTTCTATGGGGCTGTCGCGTGAGGAATGGGACCTCATCCGGACGCGGCTTGGACGCACGCCGAATCTGTGTGAGCTGGGTATCTTCTCGGCCATGTGGTCGGAGCATTGTTCATACAAATCCTCGAAAAGATGGCTGAAAACCCTGCCGACCGAGGGGCCGCA
>RFZL01000191.1 GCA_009920665.1 Alphaproteobacteria bacterium
AGCGTGTGATCATCTGGGGATATGCGCTGTTCATTGCCGGATGCGGGCTGTCGATGCTGGCCGGCGACTGGTGGCTGATGGTCGCGGCACGGTTTCTTCAGGGTCTCGGCGCTGCGGGACCGCGCGTTGTGTCCGTCGCCATTGTCCGCGACGAATACAAGGGACGCGCCATGGCGAGGATCATGTCGATCATCATGGCAATCTTCATCCTGGCCCCGATCATCGCGCCGCTGATGGGACAGGGGCTGATCTATCTGGGCAGATGGCGCGCGACCTTTGCCGGGCTGATCCTGGTGGCGGTGCCGTCGGCCCTCTGGTTCGCCCGGGCGATCCCCGAGACATTGCCGCAGGACCGCCGCCGCCGCTTTACCCCGGGGATCATCGCGGACGGCATCCTCGAGGTCTGCCGCACCCGCGTGACGATGGTCTATCTTCTTGTCATGGGCTTCGTCGGCGGGCCGTTCATCGCCTATCTGGCGACATCACGGCAGATCTTCCAGGACATCTATGATGCCGGTGACATGTTCGTGATCTATTTCGCGATGGGATCGATTTCGGCCGGCGCCGCCTCGCTGCTGAACGCAAGGCTGGTGATGCGGCACGGGATGCGCCGCCTCAGCTTCATCGCGATGACGACACTGACGCTGATTTCGGCCTTGCTGTGGGGCTGGACCGAATTCGTCGGTCACCCCGGCTTCATCCTGTTCATGGTCTGGCAGACAAGTTTCATCTTCTGCATCGGCATGATTTTCGGAAATGTGCAATCGCTGGCGATGGAGCCGCTTGGCCATGTCGCCGGGCTGGCGGCGGCGATCTTCGGCGCTGTCTCGACACTGGTCTCGCTGCCGCTGTCCTGGCTTGTCAGCGGCTATTTCGACAACAGCATCGCGCCGCTTGTCGCTGGCTTCGCCATCGCCGGGGCAATGTCGCTTGCCCTGATGCGGTGGGCCGGGCGCGCCTAGTACGGCCCGCCCGCTCGGCCGGTTACTCCGCGATGGTCAGGATTTCATCGAGCGGTTTCTTGATCTTGGCGACGGCCGGCACCTTGGCATGCGCCGCCGCATGGCCGGTGGCGATGATCATCACCGGCTTCTCGCTGTCCGGCCTGCCAAGCATGCCGTTCAGAAACTTCATCGGGTTC
>RFZL01000192.1 GCA_009920665.1 Alphaproteobacteria bacterium
ATTTCTATCGCGTATTGCTGACCTGATTGAAGCGCTGGCCCAACGCCACAGGCTGTTGCCCTGGCTGATCGCCTATGCGCTGCTTCTGCCGCTTCCCTTCATCCTGTCGACCCTTTTCAATGATTATCTGATTGACCTGGCGAACCGCGCCTGCCTGTTCATCATGCTGGCTGTCGGCCTGAATATCGTGAAGGGCTTCTGCGGCCAGGTCACGGTTGGTCATATTGGTCTCTATGCCATCGGGGCGGTGACCTCGGCTGTGCTGTCTCTTGAACCGGGCGGCTTTGGTGGTGCGCTCGGTTTCGGCCTTTCGGTCTGGGTGTCGATCCCGATCGCGGTGATTGTGACCGCATTTGCCGGCCTCATTGTCGGGCTGCCATCGGTGCGGCTCGAGGGAGCCTATCTCGCGCTGGCGACGCTGGGGCTCGGGGAATCGGTCCGCATCTTCATTGCCGTGACCCCGGCACTGGGGTCGAGTACCGGCCTGATGATGATCCCGGCACCAAGCATCGGCGGTTTCGTCTTCGACAGCTTCACAAGCTATTACTATCTGGTGATGACCGCGGCTGTGGTCGGGATTTACTTTTCCTTCGCGATCCTTCGTTCGGCGACCGGCCGCGCCTTCCAGGCCATCCGCGAGGACACCATCGCCGCCTCGGTGAATGGCATCAATGTGGTGAAGTACAAGCTTCTGGCCTTTGTTCTCAGCGCCGTCTATGCCGGGCTCGCCGGCGCGCTGTTCGCCCATATGCCGCCTGGCTATCTTCACCATAACAATTTCACCGTCATCGAGATGGTGACCCTGCTGCTGATGGTGGTTCTCGGCGGCATCGGCAACGTCTGGGGTGGCGTCATCGGCGCCATCGTGGTCACCATCGCCTATGACCAGACAAAGGACCTTGTGGTCTATTTCATGGACCGGCCGATCGTCATCCAGCCGCTTGTGTTCGGACTTTCGATGGTGCTGCTGGTGCTGTTCATGCCGCGTGGAATCGGGGGCTGGTTCGAGGGTGTCCGGCGCAACCGCAGGTTCATTCAGAGAAGCGAGGAGAAGTTGGGTGACGCTGCTAGAAACTCGTAACCTGAGCAAGAGCTTTGGCGGCCTGCAGGCCATCGACAAGGTCAGCCTGAA
>RFZL01000193.1 GCA_009920665.1 Alphaproteobacteria bacterium
GACACCGGCAAAGCTCAGATCGGCCACAAGATCGCTGTCGGTGACCGTGATCTTGGCAAGCTTCAGATCGGCAAGCCCCGGCACCTTCGTACCGCCGGCCACATCCTGCGCCGAAATCCCCGAGGCCCCGCCATCAAGCGTCGCAACATAGCTCAGCTGCCCGCCCTCGCGCTTCACCTCAACACTGTAATCGGCAGAAACACCGTTCAGATCCGCCGCACCCTGAAGACGCAAATCCCAACTCTGATCAGCATAAACAGCCGCCAGATCGAGCGTCTTGGCGCGCAGCCCCTCAAAGCTGAAAAAACCCGTGGCATCAGCCGCCCGCCCGACAAGATCAACCATCCGCTTGCCAGCCGCATCCACGCCAACAAGCATCAGCGCATCAAACTGGTGCGTCTTGCCAAGGGCCTGCATCGCCAGATCAAGGCCGATCATCGTATAGGGGCCAGCCTTGGAAAGCGATGGCAGGTCAAGCGTGGCGACCCGGTCAGGCACCACATCGGAGATGTTGAACACCGGCCTGCCAAGCTTGATCGATGGGGGAAGACCCGGCAGCGACACCTTCGGCAGCGCCATCGACAGATCCATCCCCTTCAGCCTGACCTTGCCAGGCGCCTTCACATCAAACACATCCGGGCTCATCGTCCCGGCAATCGGTAAGACCGTCTCGCCAACACCGGCCGCAGACATCAGCGTCTCAAGACCACCAGCCCCCTTGATGTCCAGCTCAGCAAGCATCGTCACACCCGCCGCAAACGGCATCGTGCCACGCGCTGGATCCGACCTCGAAAGATCGTCCAGAACCTGCGTGATGTTGCCGGAAATGCGCGCCGGGATCGACTGATCACCAGGCGATAATGACTTGCCAGCCGGCACCATCATCAAGGTCAGCTTGTCGAGGCTGACGCCGTCGAGCGCCGCGCCGTTGGGAAGCGGCACAAGATCGCCAAAGCCAAGCCGCTCCAGGCTCATCGCCAGCACCGCATCCTGATAGCCCTCAGGATGGAAGGCGGCGATCTCGCCACTGACACCGGCAAAGCTCAGATCGGCCACAAGATCGCTGTCGGTGACCGTGATCTTGGCAAGCTTCAGATCGGCAAGCCCCGGCACCTTCGTACCGCCGGC
>RFZL01000194.1 GCA_009920665.1 Alphaproteobacteria bacterium
ACAGTTCCTGTCCGACCCGCGGGTGATCGAGGTGTCGCGGCCGCTCTGGTGGCTGATCCTGAACGGCATCATCCTGAATGTACGACCCAAGAAATCGGGCGCGCTATATGACCGGATCTGGCTTCATGACGATCCGGACGGATCGCCGCTCCGCAAGATCACCCGCCTGCAGGCCGAACATCTGGCGCAGACCTTCACACATGACAATCTGGTGGTCGATTACGCCATGCGCTATGGCGAGCCGTCGATCCCGCACCAGCTTCAGAAACTGACCGATGCCGGCTGCACGCAGATCGTGCTGATGCCGCTCTACCCGCAATATGCCGCCTCGACAACGGCGACGGTGAATGACGAGCTGTTCAGCTGGATGCTGGAGAAACGCTGGCAGCCGGCCATCCGCACGGTGCCACCCTGGCATGACAACCCGACCTATATCGACGCGCTGGCGACGACGGTGCGCGACGCGGTGGCCGCGCATGGCCGGCCCGACGCGCTGGTCGTCTCCTTCCACGGCATTCCGAAACGCTATCACATGGCGGGCGACCCCTATCACTGTCACTGCATGAAGACGGCCCGCCTGCTGCGCGAGGCGCTGGACTGGGACACCGAGACCTTTCACGCCACCTTCCAGTCGCGCTTTGGCTCGGAGCCGTGGCTGATGCCCTATACCGACGAATCCGTCGTGGAGATGGCCGAACAGGGCCACAAGCATGTCATGGTGATGGCGCCGGGGTTCGTCGCCGACTGTCTGGAAACGCTGGACGAGATCGGCAACGAGCTGGAAGAGGAGTTCCATGAGGCCGGTGGCGAGACGCTGACCTATATCCCCTGCCTGAATGACAGCGCCGGCGGCATGAAGGTGATCGAGGAGCTGGCCGCCGCCAACCTGGCCGGATGGGTCGATGTCGGCCCACGCCCGCGCGCCGCCGCCCCGAAGCCGAAAGCGGTGAAGCTGAAAAAGGCGGGGTAGTCCCGGGTTTACGGCGGCGGTTATGGTGCCACCACCACGCGCCGCCCGCCCCGCGCCATCAGCCAGAACCCGGCCGCGGTGAAAATCAGCATTTTTTGCCGGCCAACATAGAAAAGCAGCGTCCGGTTCTCCGCGATATC
>RFZL01000195.1 GCA_009920665.1 Alphaproteobacteria bacterium
TGTGTTGTCGAACTGGTTGGCCCAGATCACGCCGGCTTCATGGGTTGCGGCAAGCTCTGCAGCAAGGCGTTCCGAATAGCGGACATAGTTCCCCGGGTCCTTGTAGGGCTTGGCCGGGACCAGCCTCAGATCGGCACCAAAGATGCGCAGGACATCCTTTTTTTCCTGCGACTGGGTTTCCGGCATCACAATGACCGACGTATAGCCCTTGGCATTGCCGACCATGGTCAGGCCGATGCCTGTATTGCCGGCGGTGCCCTCGACGATCATGCCGCCAGGCCGCAGGTCGCCGCGTTCCTCGGCATCTTCAATGATGGCGAGTGCCGCGCGGTCCTTCACCGACCCGCCCGGATTCATGAATTCGGCCTTGCCATAGATGTCGCATCCGGTGGCTTCGGACGGACCACGCAGTCGGATCAGGGGCGTGTTGCCAATGGCGTCGAGAAGCTCCTGCGAGCCGGTGCTGTGTTGCATGATATCTTCTTCCTTGTGGGACCAACAATCTAGTGTGTCGCCGGCAGGCTGTCATCCGTAGTTTTGGCGCGGGTGCAGGCCGTGCGGCCATCTGTCTCCGCCAGTCTTCGACTGCTTGGCAACACACGGCATTCATGCAAGATTGTCGACGGAGACGACCAGATGGCACGCATAACTCTTTTCCGGCACGCCAAGGCCGAAACACCGGCAATACAGAAATCCGACTTTGACCGGGTTCTGTCGAACCGTGGGCGCCGCAACGCCGATCGCATGGGCCGGTTTATTGCCAGAAACAATCTTCTTCCGGACATGGTGATCGTCTCACCAGCTGCGCGCACACGCGAAACCCATGAACTTGCCTCGGTTCACTGGCCGGATATTCCGGTGATCTATCGCGACAGCATCTATGAGGCCAGTGCCACCAACATTCTGGCGGCCATCGAGTCTCTTGCCGGTGATGCCGAGCGGGTGATGGTCATCGGCCATAATCCGGGCCTTGCTGTGTTGCTCGGCAACCTCGTGGAAACGCCGCCGCCGGATGCCGATATCTTTTATTTCCCGACGAGTTGTCTCGCGGATATCGGCTTTGATGCGCCGACCATTGGCGAGATCGCCCCTGAAAGCGGGCGGTTGATG
>RFZL01000196.1 GCA_009920665.1 Alphaproteobacteria bacterium
CGACCATCGCCGCCTTGGCGGCGCGGAACCCGCATTGCCTGTTCTCGTGATTGATCACTGGCAGCACGCGTGTATAGCCGGCCACCGCGGCATCGCGGTCGCCTGCCGCATGCGCGGTGATCACCGGGCGGATCAGGTCGGGGATCAGTCCCGAGGTCATCGACCCGGTGGCGCCGGCATCGAGATCGGCCAGAAGCGTGATCGCCTCCTCGCCGTCGAAGGGCCCTTCGATGGCGTCGCCGCCGGCCTCGAGAAGGGCACGCATCTTCGTTGCGACGCCGGCTGATTCAATCTTGAACAGCTTCACCATCTCGATTTCGGTGGCCATGCGCGCCAGCAGCGGAACCGGCAGCTCGACACCAGACAGCGGCGCGTCCTGAATCATGATCGGAATGCCGACCTCGCCGACCCGCGCGAACTGCTCGAAGGTCTGTTGCGCATTCCCTTTCAGCAGAGCCCCGTGATAGGGGGCCATCATCATCACGATGGCGGCGCCAAGCTCCTTGGCCTCGCGGGCACGGGCGACGGCGATGTCGGTGGCGAAATGGCTGATCGTCACGATCACCGGGATGCGGCCGTCGACATGTTCAAGGCACAAGCGGGTCAGATGGGCCCGCTCGGCGTCGGAAATCAGGAACTGTTCAGAAAAGTTCGCCAGAATGCAGATGCCGTCACAGCCCTGATCAATCATGCAGTCGATCACCCGCCGCATGCCGTCATCATCGACGGCACCAGTCTCGGTGAAAGGGGTCGGCGCTACCGGCCAGATGCCGGAATAGGGACGGGTGGTCATGGGTTGGTCGTGCTCCTCGGTCCGGCGCGTCAGGGGGCGATATAGCTTGTCTTGACGGTGGTGTAGAACTCGCGGGCATAGCTTCCCTGCTCGCGCGGGCCATAGCTGGATCCCTTGCGGCCGCCGAACGGCACATGATAGTCGACGCCGGCCGTCGGCAGGTTGACCATCACCATGCCGGCCTTGGCATTGCGGCGGAAATCGGTGGCGAGCTTCAGCGAGGTGGTGCAGATGCCTGACGACAGGCCGAATTCGGTGTCGTTGGCGACGGCAAGCGCCTCGTCATAATCGGCGACCTTGATGACCGAGGCCATGGG
>RFZL01000197.1 GCA_009920665.1 Alphaproteobacteria bacterium
ATCGCTATGAGCCGTTGGAGGGATCCGGCCTTGGCTTCAGACACCTCATCAAAGCTGGACTATGACGGCCCCCGGGTCAGCGTTACCGCCGACGAGGCGGTGACGGTGATGATCGACATTCTGCGCGGCCTCGACTGTGATGATGACACGGCATCCTGCATCGCCGATCACCTTGCCGATGCCAGCCTGTGCGGTGTCGAATCCCACGGCGTGATGCGGATTCTGCAATATGCACGGCAGTTCCGGAACGGCTATATGAGGCCGGTCGCAAATCCCTTTGTCGCGCACAGGGATGGTGCCTTCCTGACCCTCGACGGGGATGGCGGGCATGGCATTCCGGCGATGGGGATCGCGTTTGAGTCGACGATCGAGGCGGCGCTTGACACCGGCATGGCAGTGACCAGCATTGTCAATCTTGGCCATACGGGCCGCCATGGCGCCTTTGCCGAACTGGCCGCCGAGGCCGGCATGATGTCGGTGCTGATTGGCGGCGGCAATCGCGCTGTCTGGCGGCAGGTGGCCCCCTATGGCGGGGCGGCCGCGAAACTGCCGACAAACCCGTGGTGCGTTGGCCTTCCCGGCGGCGAGAACGGACCGTTCGTCATGGATATGGCGACATCGATGGTGGCTGGCGGCTGGATCTATGCCGCCGAGAATGCCGGCGCCGCGCTACCCGCGGGATGCCTGATCGACAGCAACGGCAAGCGTTATCTCGACGGATCGGGTGGCGCGGCGGTGTCCTGCCTCGGCCACGGCGATCCGGAGGTGAATGCCGCGATCAAGGCCCAGTTGGATGCGCTCGCCTTCGCGCACACCGGCTTTTTCACCAGCCGGCCGGCGGAGGAACTGGCCGACCTTCTCGTCGCCAATGCGCCCGGAACGCTCGACCGGGTTTACCTGGTCTCCGGCGGGTCGGAGGCGAACGAGGCCGCGATCAAGCTTGCCCGTCAGTATCATGTTGAGCGCGGGGAGCCGCAACGCCGGCACCTGATCGCCCGTCGTCAGAGCTATCACGGCAATACGCTCGGAGCGCTTTCGGCGGGCGGCAACGAGTGGCGGCGGGAGCCGTTTCGCCCACTGCTGATCGACGTCACCCACATTGACCCGTGC
>RFZL01000198.1 GCA_009920665.1 Alphaproteobacteria bacterium
CAAGGGTTTCCAGCACCGGCAGGCTGCGCCTGGCAAGCGACGGAATGCCGCTCCAGCCCCGGCTCTCCTTCCAGCCACTCCGGCTGCCGCTTCCCGCCTCGCCAAGATAGCGGATCACCGCATCGACAGGGCTTGTAATGAGCCAGCTTCCTGCGAACAGAGCCTCGTCACCCGCCCTCACCCGGCAGCGTGGCGGCCACCTTCCGATTTCGGCAGTTACCAGCCATCCTTCCCGCAGCGGATTGAACCTTGCGCCGCCAAGTGTCGACGGCCTTTTGTCGCGCAGGCGCATGGCGAGGCGCGCCAGCGCATCGCGCCCCGGAACATGGCCCGGGATCGCGACCAGACCGATGGCGCTTGCCAGCAAACGCGCCAGAATGACAGGCGGCATCTGCAAGACCGCAAGCGGCAGGACCAGATGTCCGGCGGCTTCCGGCCCCTCTAGCATTCCGGCAAGGCCGAGCTGGCGTAGCAGCGCCCGGTCGATCGCGGATGCCGCATCGGCAAGCCGCGAAAGCCCTGACGACGCTTCCATGCCTGCGGCATCCATGGCGGCAATCTCGCCTCGTCTGCGCACCCTCTCGAACCGGTGGTCGGCGTTGCTGGGGTCGGCTTCTGTCGCGATGGCATGACGGTGACAGCTTGCGATGATCGCAGCGCGGCCGGCACCAAGCAAAGGCCGGATCACCGGCACCCCTTCGCGCATCGTCACCGGACGCATGCCGGCAAGTCCGGCAAGGCCCGACCCGCGGGCAAGGCGCATCATCACAGTTTCTGCCTGGTCACCGGCATGCTGGCCGACCACAAGACAGGCCCGGTCGCGGCGGGCCTCGGCAAGCAGATGTTCATAGCGGCGCATCCGCGCCCATTCCTGAATGCCGGTCGATGGTGCCGGGCTCTGGACAGGTATCCGCCTCGCGGAAATGCCGCAGGCCTCCAGCCGGGTCACTACGCGCGCAGCCTCGGCGTCGGACCCCGGCCGGATACCATGGTCGATGACGATGCTGCGATGCGTGCCACCATGTGTCGCGGCGAACCTCTGCGCATGGAGGGCAAGGGCCATGCTGTCCGGCCCGCCGGAAACAGCGCTGACCAGCCTGTAGGGATAT
>RFZL01000199.1 GCA_009920665.1 Alphaproteobacteria bacterium
GCACCAAACTGTCTATCAGCATAAGACACTACTCTTTGGTCACATGTTTCTTTAAAAAAGGTTGTGTAACTTAAATATTGAGACGGTATGTTCAGCAAATCATTTTCAGTAATTGTTACATAAAACATTCCCTTTGTTGACTTGGTTGATCCGTCATCTTGTATTACTGCTTCATATTGTAATACTTGATCTTTTTCATCATCATCACCGGCACCGCGCTGTCGCGCGAACCGTCACGTTCCGCCTGTGACCGGCTGTTGAGCCGGGCGCGCGCCGCCAGCTGTCCGGTCATTCTTGATGTTGACTACCGGCCGCAGGCCTGGGCAAGCCTTGACGAGGCGCGGCAGGTACTGTCGGCGATGGCCGGTAAGGTCGACATGCCGGTGGCGAATGACGAGGAATTCGACATCATATCCGGCGGCAGGGGGCGCGACCTGGCCGGAGAACTGGCCGTGAACGGCGCGCTCACTCTCTACAAGATGGGTGAGGGCGGATGTGATATACTGACCGGTGATGCCGCCACCCATATCGGGATCTTCCGTGTTGAGGCGCTGAAGCCGTTCGGGTCCGGTGATGCCTTCCTTGGCACCATCACCGCGGCGCTTGCCACCGGGGCCGGGATCGAGGATGCCGTCACGCGTGGTGCCGCCGGCGCGGCAATCGCCGTGTCGCGACGTGGCTGTGCCACCGCGATGCCGAATGGTGCCGAGATTGATGAATTCATGTCATCCCGCATGATCGGCGGCAAATAGCGGATGACGACTGAACGGAGACGGATGCATGCATATCGCCCCCTATGACAACCGGAACAGGCCGATCGTCGATGCCGGGAACGGCACCGTCCCGCTGAACTATTTCAACATCGTCAAGCTGACAAAGGGCCAGGCTTTTGAATATCAGGTGCCGGGTTATGAGACCTGTATCGTGCCGGCGACCGGCACCGTCGATGTCGAGATCGAGGGGGTCAGTTTCACCAAGCTTGGCAATCGCGGCGTCGATGTCTGGGATGGCGAGCCGGAGGGCGTCTATGTGCCGGTCGGTGCGAAGGTGACCATTATCTGCACTTCGGCGGCGACCGAGACCTTCATCGCCGGCGCGAAATACGACAA
>RFZL01000200.1 GCA_009920665.1 Alphaproteobacteria bacterium
GCCCGGCGGTGATCGATGTGCCGGTGTCGGACAAGGTGGTCTCGCCGGTCATCCAGCGGTCACATGGCTGAACGGCGCGCCTCTCCGGCATCGGCAAGCAGCGCTGCGAACCGGTACAGCCCGTGCACGAATTTCGAATAGGGCAGCACAAGGAAGAATCCGTAGACCAGGCCCAGATGGATCGCCAGCGTCAGCCCCATGAACGAGGTCTCGCGCAGCGCCAGAAGCACGAGGCCCGTGGCGCTCACCCAGAACAGCACCCAGATGAAGGCGTAATCCATGCCCAGCTTTGCCAGCGGGCGCACGGCCGGCTCCATCCGCCGCTTCTCGCGCCACAGCCCGGCCGTGCCGACACACAGCATGATCCCGCCGACGGTGCCAAGCACCACCGGCAGTTCCAGATAGCCATAGGGCGCTTCGCGGCCGAGAAGGTAGTGGTAGATCGTGCCGGTGCTGGTCGATGCGAAGCACAGCATGAAACCATAGAAGGTCGCGTGATGGTAATGCCGCCGGGCGAGGCTGTTCCTGTCGTCGGGTCCGGGGCACCCGGCACCGTCGCCTGAATTGTCGCCGCCAAGATTGCGCATGGTCGCCGTCGCCGACATGGCATCGGCAAAGGCCGGCCAGCCGCCCCAGCGCGCGCCCGTGCCGCGCCAGTAGCGCCGCCATCCGACGATGAAGGCCACGATGGTGAAACCGGTGATCGCCATCGGGATGCCGGCCATCACCGTATGCGGCATCAGCACATAGAAGGCGCCCTCGCCGATATGCACACCCCAGAACAGCTGCGGCGAGATCATCGCCAGCATCAGCCCCACAGCCAGCGCCAGCGCGGCGGTGATGATCATCACCAGCGCCAGCCCGTTGCGCTCAAAAAGCCCCGAGAGCGGGCCCGGCCAGGCGAATTCGGCCCATGTCTCGGCGCGCCGTTCAGCGAGCGTCAGCGGCACATTGACGGCGAATTCATGCGGCGGCGCATATTGGCAGGCATGATAGCAGGCCCCGCAATGATGGCAGAGATTGGCTAGCTGCGCCGTATCGCCGACATCAAACAGGCGGCGGCGTTCCATCGCCGGAAAGACGGCGCAGAACCCCTCGCAATAGCG
>RFZL01000003.1 GCA_009920665.1 Alphaproteobacteria bacterium
CCTTGGATCATTGCTGGCGTCCGGGTGGATCGGTCTTGGCCGTCTTGGCAAATCCCGGATCCAGGCATTTCTCTGGCCAATGGTCATTCTGGGCATTGCCATGACGGCATTGCTCAATCCATTTGACAATCTGATCCCCCTCAGTCTGATTTTCATCGTGACCGGCTTCACCGCGACCATTGCCGGGATCGGTGCGCAGACCGTCATCCAGCTGGAGGTTGAAGAACGTTATCGGGCCCGGGTGATGACATGGTGGTCGACGATTTCCTTTGGCAGCCTTGTCGCCGGCGGCGTCGTCATCGGATATCTTGGCGATATCATGGGCATAGATGATGCGATCCTGCTGATGATGCTGGTCGGCGGCGCCATCGCTCTCGGTGTCCCTGCCTATATCAGGAAGATGGCATAGCCACAGGCTGGTGAAAGCCCCGGCACGGCCTGTCGCCGGTCACCTTCCGGCAGATTTCAGCCATTCCGCTTCCGACGAATTGACGGACGGGATGGCGGGGATTTATTGTGGGCCGGTGTGGCGCGGTTTCTGATCATGCGGGGTAAGTTGATGGCGGGCATATCAAGATGGCTTGCGAGGGTGGTCAGGGTCACGCTGGCGGTCAAATTCACGCCGTCTGTCAAACCCGGCTTGATGATCGCGCTTTTCCTCTCACTGTCGGCCGCCATGCTTCCGGGCATGTCGCACGCGCATGAAAAGAACAAGACACATTGTTCTATCGATGTGCTGTTCGAGAATGATGATGACGGGGTGGCAACCTATTTTGCGCTGCGCCTGCAATACAAGAACCAGTCCAGGCGGAACATCGAGGCCGTCAGCGTTCTTGTCCGCGACGCCGCCGGCAAGGTCATCCGCAATTCCGACGCGATCTGCGGAAATGGTGATGCGGGCATTGAAGCCGGCGACACCGGCCAGTGCGAAAAGATCCTTCAGATCATTACCGGCAGGATGTCAAACCGGCTCGGCCATGACGTATGGGTCCGGATGATCGATGATCAGCGGCAACAGATCGGCCTCGCCGACCGTTGCGAGATCCTCGGCGTCCGATACAGCAATGAATGAGCCCCAACACCCTGGTGCAGGCTATCAGCCCATCATTGGAATCTGCACCGAGACTGAAATGACGCAGACCTACCTGACGTCCAAGGTTGGAAGGAACAAACCGTGACACATTATCTGGGAATCGCCATCTGTCTGTTCATCGTGGGCGGGGCGCTGTTTCAAATCGGGCCGCATCTCTACATGGACATCAACAGCCTGTTATTCGTCCTCGGCGGCGGTGTCGGATATGCGCTGATCACAGGTGGCAAGGGCAGGCATGTCACGCAGTTTGGCACCGGTGCTGTCTATTTCGGCTGGCTGGGAACACTCGTCGGATTGATTGCCATGGCAGCGGGTGCCTTTGACAACTGGGGTGATCTGGACAGGATGGGGCCAGCATTGGCGGTTGCCATGCTGACCCTGTTCTACGGCTATATGGTGAAACTGATCAGCCTCGCTTTCGCGGACCGGTCATAGGCCCGCAGGGGGCGGCAAGGATCATCATCACCTGCCGGATCTGATGCCAGCCTTGTAGTTTACCGTCTGGCAAGAATCTCGGCGACGGTTACATCGCATTTATATCTTTGCGTGCCAACCTGCACATAGCCGCCTTTCTGAGGAAAATGGGCGAACAGCCGACCATCCGGCAGCATTTCCCATTTGAGGCCCGATGCAAGCCAATAGCGCCTGCCCTCTTCGAGATAATATCCGGACTTGTCGCCGAATGTGAGACGGCCACGCTCTGCCGGCTGCGCCGACGCACGGTAGAAATAGACGACCTTTGGAAACCAGCCATCAAAGGCACGCACACTGGTGAATCCGAGGGAAGAATGACTATTGCGCACACATTTCACATCGGGGGCGGTGGCGGCAAAACCGGCCTGACCATAAGTGGCGATGGATATCGCGAGGGCTAGGGCTAGGGCGATGGTGATGATTTGCAGTGATTTACCCATTACGGGGCTCCTTGATCCTACGTTCAAACCTCCTGTGGTGTTGCGCTACAAATCCATGCGACCACGCCATCGCTGATGCCGGGCCGCAGCTTCCCTTCGTTAAACCGTGGCAAGTCACATATGGCCAATGGCCGCCCGGTTACGACTCGCAGTCTAACCCGGATTCACCAAAATCCGTCAGCCAGCCCGACAGCTGAAAGCCCTGCGCCGGAATGACGCCGCCGCATTGAACATGCGCTGGCAAGGCCCTATCTCTGGCGTCGGGGGAGCGGACTGGCCAGCAGGATGTTGGAGTATGGACAGTAACGCGACAGACCTGATCTTCGGACAGCGGGACGGGCTGGCCTCGGCCAAGCTTATGGCGGTATTTGGCCTTCACGCGGCAAGCCTTGCCCTGCTGTTCGCCATGGCGCATGGACAGCCGGCATCGACGCTTGGCAGATTTGCCATCATCGCCGGCAGATGGCCCGGCCGCCTTGCACTGGCGGCGGCGCTGGCGGCGCTGATCGCGGCGGCATGCCTGATCGCCGACCGGCAGGCCGGCATGACAACGGTGCTGTTCCTCAATGCCGGCGTGCTGGCCCTTTATGTCATCGAATATTCGATTCTTCTGTCGCGCGGGTTTTTCAAACGTCTGCTTGGCGACGATCTGCAGGCCGAGTTACGCTTGTTCATATGTTTCGTGGTGATGACAAATGCCGGCTATTTCACGCTGATGTTCCTGAAGGACATCCTGCTGAGTGATAGCCTGGGAGTGGGATGATGGCTGAAGACAAGATCAATGCCTGTCAGGTTCTTTCACAGAGCGAGAGGGTGAGTGAATTCAGGAAGGATTTTGTCTGCATGAATGACAATCTCCATGAAGGGCTGCAGGACCACCCGCAGGTCCTGATCCTCTATGTCGCGATGGTGATCTTCGTCATGGTCTTCCTGAAACTGGTCACCCGCAAGCCGCGGCAGACCGGGTCCGGCGACTGATACCCGGTCGCCTGCGCCTGCGCTTGCGACTGCGCTTGCCTTGCCTTGCCTTGCCTTGAACCGGCAACGCTCAGTCGCCGGAGTTTTCGCCAGAACTGTCGCTGATCAGCCTGTCACCGAGGTTCGGCCAGTTGCGAACACAATAGATGATGAACGGGTCGCTGGCGGCGATGCGGTCCTTCAATACCTGTTCAGGAATCGTCGTGATGCGTGATTTCTGAACGATAGTACAGGTGAAATAGCGCATCTCATTCTCGAACAGCGTCTTGTAGACACCGAAAATCTGGCCGGCCTCGATGAAGATTCCCCGCTGCACGGCATCGCCGACAATGCGGGACAGTTCCACCCGTCCCTGCTGCACGATATAGCCATCCCCATCAATATCACCCTGCTTGAAGAGCACGGTGCCAACCTCCAGGGTCTCGGTCGGGAACACCTTCGCCAGATCTGCAACTTTCATCACTATAACCTATGCCCTGAACCTGCCGTACAGCTCCGCCCACAGTCGCCGACCGCGGGCGATTTATCAACCATATTGGTGATCAACTACCCCAGGACCGAGAAGCTGCTCTCATTGTTGATCTCGCGCTGGCGGGAATAGAAGCCGACATTGACCTTACGCTGGATATAGGGAAGCGTGTAATGCAACGGCGCGGCGTCATGATCGGCACCGCCCTCGCAATAACCGATCAGGGCGGCCATCATCTTGCCGGCGATCGGCGCGTTCTTGTACTGGTTGCCGCTGCTGCCGCAAGCCATGTAATAGCCGCCAAGCGACGTCTTGTCATAGATCGGGATCCAGTCAGTCGACGCGTCATAAAGATCAACAACGCCGCGCGCCTGTGACGGGATGCCAAGGCTCGGCACCCGCTGGCCATAGCGCATCACCTGGTTGCTCCACTGCTCGGTGAAATCGCGCGCGTAATCGGTGTCTGTCTCGGCCCACATATGCGGATCACAGGGTGGATCCTCGCTACCGATCAGGATATTGTTGCCATGTTCGGGCCGGATGTAGCAGGCGATGTCGGAATCCGACACGACCATGCCGATCTCGTCAAAATCGCACCCCTGCGGCGCCGGCACATGCGCCACCTCCTGGCGAAGCGGGCGTGTCTCGATCGTCATCTCCTCCAGCACTCCGGCCAGCCCGTTGATATGGGCCGAGGCCGGACCGGCGACATTGACCACCACCGGCGCATGGATTTGCTCACCAGAGGCAAGCCGGACGCCGGTGACGCGGCCGTCCGATTTCAGGATGTCCACCACCTCGGCACCAAGCCGGAATTCGGCACCATGCAGTTTGGCGGCATCGGCAAGGTTCTGGCTGGACAGTGACGGGTCGGTGACATAGCCGCCATTCGGCCAGTAGAGCGCGCCGGCGATTCTGCCGCCATTCGGGGTGCCGAAACCCGGATCATCGATGCGGCGCGGCGGCGCGAAACTTTCAAGCGAATAGATCGGCAGCCTCTCGCGGATGGCATCGCCGTCCCATTCCTCGACCGGAATGCCGAGGTCACGGCTGTTGGCAAGATGCTTGTGCAGATAATCATTTGCCGCCGTGCGCATGACCATACAGCCGCATTCCTTGAATTTTGCCAGATCGGCATCCGCCGGCAGGCCGAGATAGGATTCCCAGTCGCGCCAGTAATGATATCCCTCCCACGCAAAGGCGGTGCCGTCGAAGGTGGAATAATGCATGCGGATGATGGCGCAGGACCCGGCTGTCGAGCCATGCCCGATCCGCGTGTTGCGATCCAGCGACAGCGTCTTCCAGCCGGCCTTCGCCATTTCAAAGGCCACCGCGGTGCCGATCACGCCGGTACCGATGATGATTGCGTCGGGCTGTTGGCTCATCAGATTTCCCTCACTCAAAACTACAGGATGTGACCGTCGCTTACCCGCGCATCACCGCGCCGGCCGGGTCATGGGGCGACGGCGCGATCACCGAACAGTCGCGTTCCACCCCGACAATATGAACGCCGAGCTTATTGCCGACCGAGGCGAGGTCACTGTCGACCAGCGCCATGGCCAGCGATTTCCCGACCGTATGCCCATAGCCGCCGGATGTCACGAAGCCAACCCGCCGGTCACCCGACCAGATGGGCTCGTATCCGCTGGCATCGGCATCGTCAGCCGCCACCTCGAGCGTCACGAGGCGCTGTGCCGGGCCATTGCCCTCGCGTTCGGCGATAGCCGCGTCGTGGCCGATGAAGCCGGCCTTGTCCCAGTCGATCCAGCGGTCCATGCCGGTCATCCCGGGCGTATAGCCTTGCGTGAATTCAGCCGACCAGATGCCATAGCTCTTCTCCAGCCGCAATGACAACAGGGCGTTGAAGCCGTATTCGGCAATGCCGAGATCGGCACCGGCCTCGAGCAGCATCCGCCGCAATGCGATATGGTCACCCATCCGGCAGTTAATCTCGTATCCTGCCTCGCCGGTGACCGACAGCCGGCCAACCCGCGTGCGGACAAGGCCGATATCCAAACTGCCGCATCCCATGAAGGACAATTCGTCAAGCGGGCCGTCGGTGAGTTTCTCCAGCACGGCGCGTGACTTCGGGCCGGACAACGAGAACCCGGCCATCTCCTCGCCAAGGTCGCGGACCCGCACACCGTCATCCATATGGTCATCGAACCAGCGCATATGCCAGCGCCGCAGATAGTAGGACCCCATGATCCACCAGGTGCCATCGCCCCAGTTGAACAGCGTCAGATCGCCCTTCAGACGGCCATCATGGCCAAGCGCCACGGCAAGCCGGGCCCGTCCCGGCACCGGCAGTTTCGTGGCGAACAGCTTGTTGAGCCAGGCTTCGGCATTCGGGCCGCTGACCTCGAACCGTGAAAAGCCGGTGATGTCCAGAAGGCCGACATCGCGGCGCACCGCCCGGCATTCGCCGCCAACGATGTCAAAGGCGTTCGAGCGTTTCAGCGACGGCGTCTCGGCAAAATCCTTCGGCGCGAAATAGAGCGGCACTTCCAGATCCCAGCTGCTGCCCCAGACCGCGCCTGCGGCATCCATGTCGGAATGCGCCGGCGCCATCTTCAGCGGGCGTCCCGCCGGCAGCTGTTCGTTCGGATAGGTCATGACGAACCGGCGTGAATAGAACTGGCCGGTTGTCTGCCTGATATATTCCTTGTTTTCGGCGAAGGGGCCGTAGCGCGCGACATCCATGCCATAGACATCGGCCTCCGGCTCGCCATGGATCATCCATTCGGCAAGCGACTTGCCAACACCGCCGCCCTGCAGGAACCCGGCCATGACCGCACAGGCCGACCAGTAGCCGCGCTTGCCCGGCACCGGCCCGACCAGGGGATTGCCATCAGGCGAGAAGGTGAAAGCGCCATTGACCCAGTTCCGCACACCGGCCGTCTGCAATACCGGATAGCGCTCGAACCCCATGGTCAGCTCATTCTCGATCCGGTCGACATCCTCCTGCAAAAGTTCGATGCCGTAATCCCAGGGAGCCCCGTCCATCATCCAGTGCTGATGGTTGATCTCATAGATTCCAAGCAGCATGCCCTGCTGGTCCTGGCGCATATAGGTAAAGCCCTCCAGATCGACGACAAGCGGCAATTCACCATCCAGCTCGGCAACCTCGGGTATCGTCTCGGTCAGCAGGTAATGGTGCGACAGCGGCGAGACCGGCAATTCGACCCCGGCCATGCGGCCAACCTGTTTCGCCCACAGACCGGCGGCGTTCACCACATGTTCGCATGAAATCGTCCCCTTCTCGGTGACGACGTTCCAGCCCCCGGCGGTCTGGTTGAGTTCGAGAACGCGGTTATGTTCTATCACGGTGGCGCCGTTCTTCTTTGCCGCGCCGGCATAGGCAAGCACCGTCCCCGTGGTATCGACATAGCCCTCGCGGTCAGCCCACAGTCCGCCGAGGATCCCGTCTGTCGACAGCACCGGACACATCTCGCCAGCCTCCTCGGGCGTGACAAGCCTCACATCCTCGATGCCGATACTCTGATAGACCCGGTAGGCGGATTGCAGCCATTCCCAGCGATCCGGCGTGCCGGCCAGCGTCAGCCCGCCGGTCATGTGCATGCCGACCGACTGCCCGCTTTCCTCCTCGATCTTGCCAAGAAGGTCGATCGTGTAGGCCTGCAGGGCGGAAATATTGGGATCGGCATTCAGCGCATGCACACCACCAGCGGCATGCCAGCTCGACCCGGCCGTCAGCACCGACCGTTCAATCAGGCAGATATCCGACCACCCCATCTTCGCCAGATGATAGATGATCGACGCACCAACGACACCGCCACCGATGACCACCACGCGATAATGCGATTTCATATCCTTCTCCCCCTCAGATCAGGAATTCTCATCAAGGATCAGTCTCTACCGGCGGCTTGTCCACCTGTTTTCGCGCCAGCGACCGGAACTGCGCCATTTCCGCCGACCGGCGAAACTGCCCTCCAATGCAGATGGCCCAATGCAGATGGCCCAATGCAGATGACGGAACAGGTTTAGCTGGCATTTCGCAGTGCTGATCCTGTAATGTAGGGCGGAAATTCGGGCACCCGGCCGGGTGCCGACAATTCGGGGACAAACAGCGGGATGGCCATATATCTTCACCATGATGACCTGCCGGACGGCATCGAGCTTGGCCGGGAGATCGCCATCGATACCGAAACGATGGGGTTGAACCCGCATCGCGACAGGCTCTGCCTTGTCCAGCTGTCATCAGGGGATGGTGACGCGCATCTTGTCAAAATGGCGCATCCCCTTCAGCCGGCGCCCAATCTTGCGGCGGTCCTGGCAAACCCTGCGGCAACCAAGCTGTTTCATTTCGCACGTTTCGATCTGGCCGCTCTGGCACAGTCGGTCGGCCCGATCAAGGGCCCGATCTATTGCACGAAAATCGCCTCCAGGCTCTGCCGCACCTACACCGACCGGCATGGGCTGAAGGATTTGTGTGCCGAACTTATCGGCGTCGAAATCTCCAAACAGCAGCAATCCTCGGACTGGGGCGCCGATACCCTGAGTGACGCGCAGCAGAAATATGCGGCAAGCGATGTGCTTTATCTCCACCGGTTGCGCGCAATGCTGGACGAGATGCTGGTACGCGAGGGGCGCGCCGACATCGCACGGGCCTGTTTCGAGTTTCTGCCGGTGCGCGCCGGCATGGACCTTGGCGGTTTCGCCGATCTCGATATTTTCCATCACTAGGGTCACCCTCGATGGCAGAGCAACAGGGCACCGATCAGCCCGCGCCCAAATTCGCCCCGCGCGCCAGACAGGCCGACCCCGAACGGCGGGGGTTCCGGACCAGCCTGCTGCTCATCGGGCTTGGCGTGTTGATGTCCTTTGGCACTGTCCTGTGGCTCGGTCTGTTCAACCAGCAGGATGAAATCCGGCTTGAGATCAGCGACATCAAGATCGACGAGACAGGCGATGTCGAACTGACCGGCGCCATCTATCGCGGGCAGACGGTGCGCGGTGAGCCTTTCGAGATCACCGCCGAAATCGCGCGTGAACGTGAAAACGGTGTTGTCGACCTGTCATCACCAACCGCCGAACTGCGCCGCAACAGCGGTGATGTGATGAATGTCACCTCGATGACGGGTGTCTATTTTCCGGATCTGACGGAAATCGACCTGATAGGCGACGTGGTGATCACCAGCCGCGATACCGGCCTGGTCATGTTGGCGGAAGTCATCCACGCAAATCTTGGCGAAGGTCGCATGAACACCGACCGGCCGGTGCGGGTCGAGAATGACAGCGGGGTCATCCTTGCCGGCGGCATGCAGGTGACCGACAGGGGCAGCACCATCATTTTTACCGACAAGCCGAGAATGACACTCCATAATCAGGGAAGCGGTTCCTGATCCACATCGCAAGACCGCGCACGCGCGTGCACATATGAGGGGAAACATGTTCAAAACATTGCCAGTAACGTCGCCAAAGGCCAGGTCGGGATTCCTCGGCCTTTGTCTTGTCGTCCTCGCCACAGTGCCGGCAGGCCTGGCGGCGCAGGACGGCACGCCGCTGACCATCGAGGCGGATGACATTCTGGAATGGAACCAGACAGACGGTGTCTACACGGCAAAGGGCAATGCGCTCGCCATTCAGGGCGAAAGGGAAATCCGCGGCGATCTGCTTGTCGCCACCTACGACCCGGACAGCGAAGGACGCGACATTGAAACCGTCACGGCGACAGGCGGAGCCTCATTCAAGGATGACACGTCACGGGCGCGGGGCGCCAAGTTCATCTACCGGATTGAGGATCAGGATTACCGGGTAGAGGGGCCTGATGCGCTGGTCTCCGGGGCTCGCGGAACGATCACGGCGGATACATCAATCGACCTCGACACCCGGGCTGACGAAACCCAGAAGATGACGGCTATCGGCAGCGCCGTCTATACCGACACGGCTGGCCGCCTGTTTGCCGGCAATCTGGTGAACGCCTATTTCGCCGCGGATGGCAGCCTGACGGCGATTGATGCAGAGGGAGCTGTGAAGGTAACCAGTGCCAACGGCCGCGAGGCCACCGGCGATGCCGCAACCTATGACGCCGGGTCCGAATTTGCGACTGTGACCGGCAATGTCGAGATCATCGATGATGAGAGCAGAATGCTTGGTGATCGCGCCGAAATTGACCTCAAGACCGGCAACAGCCGTATGCTGTCGACAGGCTCCGGCGGCCGGGTCAGCGGAGTCCTGCAGTCCAACTGACAATGACCAACTGATAATGAACAACTGATAATGAACAGACATCACGGCAGGCGATAGACCGTTGAGGTTCATTGAAAATGTCGGTAAGATACCCGCCTGTTCTCAGATGAGATATCATGACCACTGACAAAGACAATATCGGCGCGGCCGAATCGGGCCGCCCGCGACTTGTTTCTCACCATGAAGGGCTGGTGGCGACCGGCGTTGGCAAGAGTTTCGGTGGGAAACGCGTTGTCCGCAATGTTTCGATGCAACTGAAGCGTGGCGAGGCTGTCGGCTTGCTGGGCCCCAACGGGGCTGGCAAGACAACGACATTCCACATGCTTGTCGGTTTGCTCCCCGCGGATGAAGGCAATGTACAGTTCGACGGCACCGAAATCACCGATCTGCCGGTGTTTCAAAGAGCGCGCCTTGGCCTTGGTTATCTTCCGCAGGAATCCAGCATCTTCCGGGGACTGACAGTCGAACAGAATATCCGGGCCGTACTCGAAACCACCGAAGGCACAAGGGAGGATCACGACGCCATCCTTGATGACCTGATGGCTGAATTTTCAATTGCACATCTTAGCAACACATCGGCCGTCAATCTGTCGGGCGGTGAGAGGCGGCGTCTCGAGATTGCCCGGGCTCTGGCGATGCGGCCAACATTCCTGCTGCTTGATGAACCGCTTGCCGGCATTGACCCGATCGCCCTGACCGACATCAGAAACCTGATCGCACAGTTGAAGATGCATGGACTTGGCGTTCTCATCACCGACCATAATGTCAGGGAAACACTGGACATCGTCGACCGCGCCTACATCATCCATGACGGCACGGTTTTGATGGAGGGCACACCGGACGAGGTGATCCGCCATCAGGGCGTCCGTCAGGTTTATCTCGGTGACCGTTTTTCAATCTGAGATGAATGTCGGCGGCTGCGCGATGGTGCCTTGACAGGCACAGTCGTTGCAACTACGGTCCCGCCTCCTCGCGACGGGATGTGCCATCTGGGCTCATCCGCTCGGTTGCGCTTTACGTTTCTTGGGTGCCACACCATGATCCAATCGGACCTGATGCCGGGCATTTTGTTGTGCCGACATCCCGTGACCAGCAGAAAGCAGCTCCTCGAGAGCCTGTGCAACCGCGTGGCGCGCCACGGCGATCTGTGTGAGCGGCTTGTCCTTGATTCTGTCCTCGACCGTGAGAAGCTTGGCAGCACAGCCATTGGTGACGGCATCGCGCTGCCCCATGCAACCATTGCCGGAGCGACAGCAACCAGCACCCTGCTTGCAACGCTGGAAACACCGGTCGATTTTGACAGCCCCGACGGCAAGCCTGTCGACATTGTCATGCTTGTGCTTGGCAGCGATCGTGATGGCGCCGGCCATCTTGCCGCGCTTGGTGCTGTATCGCGCCAGCTTCGGGCGTCAGCCGATCTGCTGCGCACCGCCGATAGTGAAGCGGCGTTGCATGATGCTGTCGCCGGCCATCTTGTTGCCGCCTGACCGGCACCCGATGATCTGACATTCGAAAAGCAAAACCCGCGAAAAGCAAAAACCCGCCGGCTGGCGGGTTTTACTGAAGCGGTTGGTGGAGCTAAGCGGGATCGAACCGCTGACCTCTACAATGCCATTGTAGCGCTCTCCCAGCTGAGCTATAGCCCCGTCGCATATGGTCTGATGACCCATGATCTGGCGTTCCAACCGGAACCATGCCGGGCGGTTGCCCGAACGCCACTGTGTCTATCCCAGCCACCACCGGCCGGGCAAGCAAAAAATGTGGACATCGAAAAGCTGGCCTATTCGTCATCCTTCGGGATGCCGGTGATGATTTCATCATCCTCATCTAGGTCGTCAGTGATCAGGCCGGCACTGTCATCATTGCTGACATCAATGTCATCATCATCAAACCCTGTCTCGTCTTCGGCCCCCTCGGCTGTCGCAGCCTCCCCGTCGGTTTGCGGCTCGTCCTCCTCGGATGCCACAACATCTTCAACAGCTGCCGAGTCGCCAACCTTGTCGGTCTTGCCACCGCTTTTCGGTACCGCGCGGCCACGCCGGCTGCGAACGACGAGTTCGGGATCAAATTCGGTCTGGCACCCTGGGCAGATTATCGGTGTCCGGTTAAAATCGTAATAGCGCATGCCACATGACAGGCAGGTGCGCTTCAGGCCAAGTTCAGCTTTCGCCATATCACAAACCCATTCAAGCCTTGCCCAGTGCCGTTGATGGCAAGAGGGGCGAAGCAATCAAAACGGCGTCCGGTGCGGACATCATCCTGCGATTTGATACAATTTGGCATCGCTGTCAAAAACAAAATTCATATGCGACATATTTTCTATGCGCCCTTTGCGGCTTGGATGTTGTCGTGGCGGACCGGATCGCCACATCGTTGCCTAGCAGCGATCAAGAATGTTATCACTGCCTGCATCAAGAGCCCCGCGCGCACCGGTACCATCCGGGGTCACGGTGCCAACACAGAAAGTGCCGTTACCTATGCCAAGCGAAACCTCGCTCACAGCGCATGAAATCCTCCAGTCAGGACAGCATTCCGGCCTGTCCGGACGATTTGATGTTCCTGGCGACAAATCCATATCCCACCGCTCGCTGATCCTTGGCGGGCTTGCCATTGGCACCACAAAGGTCAGCGGGCTTCTTGAAGGTGACGATGTCATGGCCACTGGCCGCGCCATGCAGGCCCTTGGTGCCAGCATCACCCGCGACGGGGACGGCATCTGGCATGTTACCGGCGTTGGCACATCGGGACTCGTATCGCCGGAAAACCCGCTTGACCTTGGCAATAGCGGCACCGGAGTGCGGCTGCTGATGGGCGTCGTCGCCGGCCAGCCATTGACCGCCACCTTCTGCGGCGATGCGTCGCTTAGCCGTCGTCCGATGGCCCGCGTGACAGACCCACTTGCCGCCATGGGTGCCGACATCACCGCCCGTGACGGCGACAGGCTGCCGGTCACGATTACCGGATCGCCGACACCGCTGGCGGCCGACCACACAAGCACGGTCGCCTCGGCCCAGATCAAATCGGCCGTCCTGCTGGCAGCCCTGAATGCACGCGGCACCAGCATTGTTCGCGAACCGACGGCGTCGCGCGACCATACCGAGGCCATGCTCCGCCATTTCGGGGCGACGGTGCGCTCTCACACCGAGCCCGACGGAACGCATGTCGTTGAAGTTGAGGGGGAGGCAACATTGACCGCCAGCGATATTGTCGTGCCTCGCGATCCCTCCTCGGCCGCCTTCCCGATGGTGGCGGCGCTGATTACCGAGGGCAGCGACCTGACCATCCCGGCGGTTGGCATGAACCCGCTTCGCACTGGCCTGATCCGGACGCTGCGCGAGATGGGCGGCGATATCGAGATCACCAATCAAAGGACCGAGGGCGGCGAGGATGTCGCCGATCTACGGGTGCGGCACAGCCGCCTCCATGGCATTGACGTGCCGCCGGCACGCGCCGCCTCGATGATCGACGAATATCCGGTCCTGGCCGTCGCCGCGACACAGGCCGAGGGTGTCACCCGCATGCTTGGCGTCGAGGAATTGCGGGTCAAGGAAACCGACCGGATCGCCGTCGTGGCGGACGGAATCGCCGCCGCCGGCGGCGATGTCGCCTATGATGATGCCAGCATGACGGTGACCGGCAGTGTCATTCCCGGCGGCATCACCATCGATTCGCAGCATGACCACCGGATTGCGATGTCCTTCCTGACGCTTGGCATGGTGTCAGCAGCGCCGATGACCGTCAGCGGATGCGCCACCATCAACACCAGCTTTCCGGGATTCGCCGACAGCATGAACGGGTGCGGCGCCGCGCTTCGCGCCGGCGAGCCTTCATGATCATTGCCGTTGACGGTTCGGCCGCCAGTGGCAAGGGAACGCTGGCCAAACGCCTCGCATCGCATTTCAATCTGGCGCATCTTGATACGGGATCACTCTATAGATGCCTGGCGCTGGACCTTCTGAGATCTGATCATCTGCCTGAAACCATTGATGAAACGACAGCCGCGGCATCGGTGAACGACCTCGATCTGTCGATGGCCGGCACCGCGGCCATTCGCACCGATGCCGTTGCCGGCATGGCCTCCATCGTGGCCGCCATGCCAGCGGTCAGACAGAATTTCCTGGCCTTCCAGCGGCGGTTCGCCAGCGAAAAAACATCGCATGACGGGGCGATCCTCGACGGCCGCGATATCGGCAGCGTGATCCTGCCGGACGCCGATTTCAAGTTCTTCATCGACGCCGATCTGGAAGAACGCGCGGCACGCCGCACCCGGGAGTTGCAAGATGCCGGGCAATCCGTTATGTTCCGCGACGTTCTCGAGGATATGCGGGATCGGGACCGGCGTGACCGGGAGCGCAGTACGGCACCTTTGAAGGCGGCCGACGGCGCGATGATCATCGACACGACAGGGCTGAATGCCGACGGTGTATTCACCGCAGCGCTCCGCCATATCGAAAATCACCGGGAACAGTGAAGCGGAGGGACGGCAGACTGAACGGCCGACCCTTCATATGTGAAACAGGAAACGCTGGCGGCAAACCAACCATTCGCCACCAAAAACCCGGCCTGGGTTTCCCCGATCCGCACCTGCCCGATCCGCATCTGACGGACCAGGATGGCAGATCGCCGCGAGGAAACCATGTTCAGCCTGACCGGCCCTCACCCGCCAGCTGAGGATTTATGGCCACCCGCCGATTGTTGCGGCAGGCCACAGGCGAAAACGGAGATTTCTTTGGCATCCCAAACCACTTCCGCAGCCGAGGCTGCAACCGAGAACTTTGCTGATCTTCTTGCCGAGAGCTTTGGCGAGCACACCAACATCGAGGGCAGCGTCGTTCGCGGCTTTGTCGTTGGCGTCGAGGGTGACGCCGTTATCATCGATGTCGGTCTGAAATCCGAGGGCCGCGTTCCGCTGAAGGAGCTGACAACCCCCGGTCAGGAGCCGAATGTCAATGTCGGTGACGAGATCGAGGTCTATGTCGAGCGCATGGAAGACAAGAATGGCCAGGCCATGCTGTCGCGCGACAAGGCCCGCCGCGAAGAGGCATGGGGCCTCCTCGAGGCATCCTTTGAAAAGCAGGAACGCGTCACCGGCGTGATCTTCGGCAAGGTCAAGGGCGGCTTCACCGTCGACCTGTCCGGCGCCACCGCCTTTCTGCCGGGCAGCCAGGTCGATATCCGGCCGGTGCGCGACCTCGGCCCGCTGATGGGCACCCCGCAGCCGTTCCAGATCCTGAAGATCGACCGTCGTCGCGGCAACATCGTCGTGTCGCGGCGCGCCGTTCTGGAGGAGTCCCGGGCCGAAGCCCGTTCGGAGCTTGTCTCCAACCTCCAGGAAGGCCAGGTCCTTCAGGGCGTGGTCAAGAACATCACCGATTACGGCGCCTTCGTCGATCTTGGCGGTGTCGACGGCCTGCTGCATGTGACCGACATTGCCTGGCAGCGGATCAGCCATCCGTCGGAAGCCCTGCAGATCGGCGAGACCGTCGAGGTTCAGGTGATCCGCTTCAATCCGGAAACACAGCGTATCTCGCTTGGCATGAAGCAGCTTCAGTCCGACCCGTGGGAGAGCGTCGAGGGCAAGTTCCCGATCGGCTCGAAGCTGGAGGGACGCGTCACCAATATCACTGACTACGGCGCGTTTGTTGAGCTTGAGGCCGGTGTTGAAGGTCTTGTCCATGTCTCTGAAATGAGCTGGACCAAGAAGAACGTCCACCCCGGCAAGATCGTCTCCACCAGCCAGCAGGTTGAGGTGATGGTTCTTGATGTCGACCTGTCGAAGCGCCGTATCTCGCTTGGTCTCAAGCAGTGCAGCGGCAACCCGTGGGAAGAGTACAGCGCCGCGAATCCGGCCGGTACCGAGATCGAGGGTGAAATCCGCAACATCACCGAGTTCGGCCTGTTTGTCGGCCTGACCGAAGAGATCGACGGTCTGGTCCACCTGTCCGACATCAGCTGGGACGCCACCGGAGAAGCCGCACTTGAAGGCTTCTCGAAGGGTGACATGGTGAAGGCCAAGATCCTTGACGTCGATATCGACAAGGAGCGCATCTCGCTTGGCATAAAGCAGCTGACGGACGATCCGTTTGCCGGCCAGATGGACAATCATCGCAAGGGCGAAGTGGTGACCTGTACGGTGACAGCCCTGACCGACAACGGCATCGAGGTCAGTGTCGGCGACTCGCTTACCGGCTTCATCCGCCGTGCCGATCTCAGCCGCGACCGCGCCGAACAGCGTGCCGACCGCTTTGCCGTTGGCGAAAAGGTCGATGCCGTGATCACAAACATCGACAAGAAGAGCCGCAAGCTCAGCCTGTCGATCAAGGCCCGCGAGACCGCCGAGGAAAAACAGGCTGTCGAGGAGTATGGCTCCTCGGACAGCGGGGCCAGCCTCGGGGACATCCTCGGCGCCGCCCTCGCGAAGCGCGAATCAGGCGACGACGAGTAAGTCTGACACCGAAATCCGGGACGAATCGACGCCATGCGCCTCGATTCGTCCCTTTTTTTTGTATTGAACCTTGCCTGTGGTGGCGATTTCGCCGGGATTTGCCGCCAAAACCTCGAATCCAGCGCCTTTGGCAGGCAAGATTGTTGACGTGCTTTTCAGCAGCAGGCATGCTCTTCTCTCGTTTTTCCTTTAATTACAGTGGGTGGGGCCGTGACACGTTCTGAACTCATAGCCAGACTGGCGGCAAAGAACCCTGCTTTGTATCACCGCGATATCGAAAGGCTGGTCGGAACCATCCTTGACGAGATCGGTGGCGCACTTGAACGCGGTGACCGCGTTGAACTGCGTGGATTCGGGGCATTTTCCGTGCGTCACCGCAAGGCGCGTACCGGCAGGAACCCGCGTACCGGGGCCAGCGTCGAGGTTGCCGAGAAGAAAGTTCCTTTCTTCAAGATGGGCAAGGGTATGCGTGAGCGGCTGAATCGCTGACGGGCGGCGGCCATGCGTTTTCTCGGCCGTTTTTTCTGGTTGATCATCTCACTTGCCACCACCGCGGTCGCGATGATCTTCGCCGTATCCAACAATCACTCGGCCAGCGTGAAGTTCTGGCCGCTTGCCGGACAGCTTGAACTTGCCACCTGGATGCTGACGCTTGGGGCTGTCTGTACCGGTGCCATTGTCGGTGGCGGGCTCGTCTGGCTGTCACTTGTTGCCGCGCGGTCTCGGAACTGGCGGCTGAAACGCCAGCTTGGCAAGGCCGAACAGCGTGCCGCCAAAGCCGAAACCAGACTTGCAGAGGCGGAGGAGAATGCCGGCGCACCCTCCCCGCCAACCGCCCTTGGAGGCCCGTCATGACACCGGACCACGCGCCGGCCCGCAACATCGCCGTGAAGATCTGCGGCATCGGTTCGACCGAGGATTATGATGTCTGCCGGCAAGCCGGTGCCGCCTTTGTCGGGATGGTGTTCTATCCGCGTTCACCGCGCCACCTTGATCTTGCCGCCGCGCGCGGTATCGCCGATCATGCCGAGAAAACGGGCCAGCAGGAAGGACCGCCAGCGCGCGTTGCGCTGACGGTGGACATGCAGGATCACGACCTTGCCGACGTCATCGCAACGGCGCGTCCACATTATATCCAGCTTCATGGCCATGAGACGCCCGAACGCGCCGGCCGCATCCGTGATCGTTTCGGCCTGCCGCTGATTCGCGCCATCCGCGTTGCCGGCCCCGAGGATCTGGAAATCTGCGAAGCATGGGAGGGGGTGGCCGACTGGCTTTTGTTCGACGCCAAGGGCGACCCCGGCGGTCTGCCGGGTGGCACCGGCCATGTCTTTGACTGGACGCTTCTTGCCAACCATGCGGGCCGCACAAAATGGATGCTTGCCGGTGGCCTGTCGCAGGAGAATGTGGCGCGGGCCATCGCGGTCACCGGTGCCGGTGCCGTCGATGTATCCAGCGGCGTGGAAACGGCCCCCGGAAAAAAAGACGCAGACCGCATTCGCAACTTTGTCTCGGCGGCCCGTCTGGGGTAGATTTCCGACTTCACACAAACGCGTGGCAGCTGCCGCCACGACCGGATGGACCATGACCGATATCAACCTGAATTCCCTGCGCAACCAGCCCGATGAGAGAGGCCGGTTCGGGATGCATGGCGGACGCTTTGTCGCCGAAACCCTGATGCCGCTGATCCTGCAGGTGGAAAGCGCCTTCAAGGCCGCACAGTCGGATGCTGATTTCGCCAGTGAACTGGCCTATTACCAGACGCATTATGTCGGCCGGCCCAGCCCGCTCTATTTCGCCGAACGGCTGACGGCACATTTTGGCGGCGCCAAACTGTATCTGAAGCGTGACGAGTTGAACCATACCGGCGCGCACAAGATCAACAATGTGCTTGGCCAGGCGTTGCTTGCCAAACGCATGGGCAAAACCAGAATCATCGCCGAGACCGGCGCCGGCCAGCACGGTGTTGCCACCGCCACCGCCTGCGCCCTGTTCGACATGGAGTGCGAAGTCTTCATGGGCGAGGAGGATGTGCGCCGGCAAAAGCCGAATGTCGACCGGATGCGGCTTCTTGGCGCGAAGGTCCACCCGGTGACATCGGGCACCGGCACGCTGAAGGACGCCATGAACGAGGCGCTTCGCTACTGGGTGGCGAATGCGGAGACGCATTTCTATATCATCGGCACAGTCGCCGGCCCACACCCCTACCCACAGATGGTCCGTGACTTCCAGTCAGTGATTGGCCGCGAGGCCCGCCAGCAGATCATGGATGCCGAGGGGCGCCTTCCCGACACCATCGTCGCCTGCATTGGTGGCGGCTCGAACGCCATGGGGCTGTTCCACCCTTTCCTTGATGATGAATCGGTGCGGATCATCGGCGTCGAGGCGGCTGGCAAGGGAATCCCGTCCGGCCTTCATGCGGCGTCGCTGACCGGCGGCACGCCGGGGGTGTTGCATGGCAACCGGACCTACCTGCTGCAGGATGAGGATGGCCAGATCATCGATGCGCATTCGATCTCGGCCGGGCTGGACTACCCCGGGATCGGCCCCGAACATTCCTGGCTCCACGATATGAAGCGGGTCGAGTATGTCAGTGCCACCGACGAGGAAGCGCTGGATGCGTTCCAGCTCTGTTCACGCCTCGAGGGAATTATCCCGGCGCTGGAGCCGTCCCACGCGCTGGCCTTTGTCGGCACAATCATCGGCGACATGGACAAGGACCAGATCCTGATCCTCAATATGTGTGGCCGCGGCGACAAGGATCTCGGTGCGGTACTGCCCATGCTCGAGGAACGCGGCAAGCTCTGACCGGCATCACGGCGTCGCCCCGGATTTTGCCCGGAGGTCACCCGGATGGCCGCCAACCCAAGATGGAAAGACCCTGACAATGACTTCACGTATCGAAGATGCCTTTGCCAAAGCCCGCGCCGAAAACCGCGGTGTTCTTGGCGTCTTTGTGTCGGCCGGTGATCCCGACCGCGAGACATCCGGCGCCATCCTCGACGCGCTTGTCGAGGCAAAGGTCGACATGATCGAGCTTGGCATGCCCTTCTCCGACCCGATGGCGGATGGTCCGGCCATTCAGGCGGCCTCGCTGCGGGCACTGAAAGGGGGCATGACCCTTGCCGGCACGCTGGAGATGGCGCGCGCATTCCGCGCCCGTCATCCCGCCACGCCGCTGGTGCTGATGGGCTATTACAACCCGATCTATATCTATGGCGTCGAGGCCTTTCTTGCCGATGCGGTCGCGGCCGGTGTCGACGGGCTGATCGTCGTCGACCTGCCGCCGGAAGAGGATGACGAACTGTATCTGCCGGCGCGCGAGGCCGGGCTTGATTTCATCCGCCTTGTCACCCCGACAAGCGACGCTGCGCGGCTTCCGGTCGTCCTCGGCACCGCCAGCGGGTTCGTCTATTACGTCGCCATCACCGGCATCACCGGCACGCGAAGTGCCGCCGCCGACAGTATCTCCGCAGCCTATAGCCGGATTTCGGCGGCAACCGATCTTCCGATCGTGACCGGTTTCGGGATCAGGACACCGGAACAGGCCGGTGAAGCTGCCAGCCTGTCGGACGGTGCCGTTATCGGGTCCGCCGTTGTTGACATCATTGCCGACAATCTTGGCGGCGACGGCCGGGGCACCCCCGAAATCGTGTCCAAAATTGCCGCATTTGTCGGCGACCTTGCCAAAGGTGTGGCGGCAGCTGGCCGTCGCGACTAAATACATACGCTTCCGCCGCCATGCGGATACAGTGAAGAAGATGGGAGCGGCGAAGAAGGCAAAAATGGCGAAGACGGCGGAAACAGCGAAGAAGAAAGGCTGACCGATGAACTGGATCACCAACGCGGTGCTGCCGAAGATCAAGGCACTTGTCACGGCAAATGACGTTCCCGACAATCTGTGGATCAAATGCAAGGCCTGCGGCCAGATGATCTTTCACCGCGAGTTCGAACAGGCCAATAATTGCTGCTCGACCTGCGGTCATCACGCGCCGCTGCCACCCGAGGCGCGTTTCGCGATGGTTTTTGACGACGCAAGTTTCGAGACGGTCGAGCTGGCGGCGATTGATGATGATCCGCTGAAATTCCGCGACTCCCGGCGCTATACCGACCGGCTGAAGGACAGCCGCGCGAAGACCGGCGTCAAGGACGCCATCGCCGTGGCGCATGGCCGCATCGGCGGCCGCAAGGCGGTGATCGCCGCGTTCGATTTCCGCTTCATGGGCGGATCGATGGGGCGCATGGTCGGCAATGGCATCATCGCCGCTGCCGAAACAGCCGTGGCACATGACGCCGCCCTGATCACAATCCCGTCGACCGGAGGCGCGCGCATGCAGGAAGGCGTGCTGTCGCTGATGCAGCTGCCGCGCACAATCCTGGCCGTTGAAAAAGTGCGGGCTGCCGGCCTGCCACATATCGTGTTGCTGGCCCACCCGACAACCGGCGGTGTCACCGCCTCCTTTGCCATGCTTGGCGATCTGCAGATCGCCGAACCCGGTGCCATCATCGGCTTTGCCGGCCGGCGCGTCATCGAGGAAACGGTCCGCGAAAAGCTTCCCGATGATTTCCAGACGGCGGAATATCTGCAGGATCACGGAATGGTCGATGCCGTCATCCCCCGTGCCGAGCAGCCATCCTATATCGGGCGCATTCTCGGCTTCCTGATGGATCAGCGCGAGGCCACAAGGGCCGCCTGATGCCGACAATGCCGGGCCCGGACGATGCGCGGCGCGCGCATGACGCGCTCACCCGTCTGACGGCGCTGCACCCCAGGCTGATTGACCTCGGGCTTGGCCGCACCTTCGACCTGCTCGCCAGGCTTGGCGATCCGCATCACCACCTGCCACCGGTGATTCATGTTGCCGGCACCAATGGCAAGGGGTCGGTCATCGCGCTGATGCGCGCCATGGCCGAGGCAGCGGGTCTTCGCGTCCATTGCTATGTCTCGCCGCATCTGTGCCGTTTCAATGAACGCATACGTCTTGCCGGCAGCCTGATCGGCGATGGCGAGCTTGCCGACCTGCTGGAAGAGGTCGAGGCCGCCAATGGCGATATGCCGGTCACATTCTTCGAGGTCACGACCGCCGCCGCCTTTCTGGCGTTCTCGCGTATCGAGGCCGACCTGCTGCTGCTTGAAACCGGGCTTGGCGGGATGCTTGATTCGACCAATGTCCTGACCGCCCCGGCGGCCACCATCATCACGCCGGTGGCGCGGGATCACGAACATTTCCTTGGCAGCGACCTTGCCGGCATTGCCGGTCAGAAGGCGGGTATCATGCGCCGGTCAGTGCCCTGTTTCAGCGCGGCACAGGCAGCAGACGTGATGGCCGCGCTCGAGGCCCATGCCAAGGACATCGGCACCGTAGTGACGGCGATCGGGCGAGACATCGCCTGGACGCCGCGCGCCGATGGCGGGATCGACATCGAAACCGGCGCACGCCACCTTCATCTGCCGGCAGCATCGCTTCACGGGCCGCATCAGCAGGCCAATATGGCGCTTGCCGCATCGGCGCTTGTGACGGTGATGCCGGACCTGGCGGACGAGTCGCTTGCCACCGGTGTCACAAACGCTTCATGGCCCGGCCGGCTGCAAAGACTTGCCGACGGCCCGCTGACACGGCTTGCCAGCCGTCATGTCTGGGTCGACGGGGCGCATAACGCGCATGGCGCGGACGCCCTCGCCGCCTCGCTTCCGGCACTCGATGACCGTCAATGGCATTTCATCTGCGGTGCGCTGGACACACGGCCGGCCGATGAATTCCTGCAGCGTATCGCACCGCTCGCGGCTTCGATCACCTGTCTTGCGATACCGGACCAGCCTGCCAGCCTGACAGCAGAGCAATTGGCCGAGGCCGCGCGGCAGAGCTTTCCGGCGGCGCGCCTTGCCGCGTCGGTCGGTGGCGCGTTGCAAGCGCTGGCAGACGGCCCCGATGACGGGGGCCTGCCGGTGATGATCTGCGGGTCGCTCTATCTGGCGGGTCACGTGCTGGCGCAGAATGGCAGCCTTCCGGACTAACAGCGCGCCAGGCAGATGGTCAGGCGATGCTGCTGGTGATCCAGGTTTCGAGCTGTGATTTCGGCACCGCGCCGATCTTTTCGGCAACCACCTCGCCGCCCTTGAAAATCAACAGCGTGGGGATGCCGCGGACATTATATTGCTGCGGGGTCAGCGGATTCTCGTCGATATTCAGCTTGACGATCGAGATGGCCTCGCCATGCGCCTCGCTGAGCTCCTCCAGCGCCGGCCCGATGGCCTTGCAGGGGCCGCACCATTCCGCCCAGAAATCAACAAGCACAGGCCCATCAGCCTGCAGGACGTCGGCAGAAAAATCACTGTCGGTTGTCTTTGTCGTCGCCATCGTCAGATGCCCCCTTGAAAGTCGGATTGGCGGATTGACCCGCCCTCCCAAGGTAGGAGCCACGCCCCGAACCGTCAAGGCGTTGACTCACCGGCAAGCGTGGCAAGTGCGGCCGCGCGTGTATCCGGTGCCACCGCTTCTACCGCCGCCACCTCGGTCCAGATCAGCCATGTCACAATGTCACGCTGCGGATAGATCTGCGCCATCAACGCGCCATAGAGCGCCATCTGCCTGACATAGGCATCAGGCGTTATGGCCGGCCGCGGCCCGGTCTTGAAATCGCCGATCAACACCCGCTTCGCATCGACATGCAAACGGTCGATCTGGCCGGCGACACCGACCCCCTGCACCAGGCCGCTAACCGAAATCTCGGCAAGCGCGTCCGGCCCGAACAGCGGCGCAAGTTCCGGCATCGCCAGCACATGTCTGACCTCGGCAGCAAGCGCCAGGGCGGGCTCTGCCGGCAACTCCTTCTGCGCCTCGATCATCGCCGTGATGACGGCGTCGTGTCGGGCGGCTGGCAGATGCGGCAGCACCTCGAACATGCGGTGCGCCAGCCGGCCGCGCGCCAGCGCCGTGGTGGCGGTGGTAAAGCGCATGCCGGGGGCAGTTGCCGCGGTGGCGGCACCATCCGGCACCGAGGGCCGCAGCGGACGTGGCGGGCGCGGTTCGGCTGGTGCCATCCGGAACAGCCAGCCGGGAATTTCCCCGGTCTCCTCCTCGCGCGGCGGGGTCGGCAGACCGGTTTTCACTTCTTCCACCTTGCCCGCGGTTTCGACACGAAGCCCGCCACCCTCGATGCCGGTCACCCCGGGCATGGATTCGATCCGCGCCAGCAGATGCTCGTAAAAGCTGCCTTCCAGACGCCGGCGACGCGGTGCCTGCCAGCCGCCAATGATGATACCGTCACGGGCCCGGGTCAGCGCGACATAGAGCAGCCTGTTCTCCTCCTCGCGCTCCCGCTGGCTTGCGGCCTCGCGGACGGCGGTGACAAAATCCGGACGCGCCGCGCCGGGCGCCCAATAGACAAAGCCGCTATCCGGATCGCGCACCAGCTGGTCAGTCACACCGGCCGGTTTCAGCATGTCGGGAAGAACGACCACCGGCGCCTCGAGTCCCTTCGCGCCATGGATCGTCATCACCCGCACCTCGTTGGCGGCAGCGCTGTCCATATCACGGCGCACCTCGCCGCCACTGCCACGCAGCTCGGCAAGGAAGGCGGTCAGCGACACACCGCCGCCAGCACCGAAACTCTGCGCCAGCCCGAGAAAATGCTCGAGCGTCTCATCAACCGCCGCACCGAGCCGGCGCCGGAAATCCTGCCGCGTCTCGGTCAGCACCGCGCTGAAAAAGGCGAAAACCGACCGATCATCGGCAAGGTTCCTGAAATGCTGCAGGCGGTCCGCCGCCCGCCCCATCGCGTCGGCGCCGCCGGCATGCGCCATCAGGCGGGCGTGAAGGCTGCGTTTGCCGCGGTCATGGGCCAGCGTGAAAAGCGCCTCCTCATCCAGCCCGAACAGCGGCGATTTCAGAACCGCCGCCAGCTGCAGATCATCCTCGGGAAGCAGCATCACATCGCCAAGTGCCAGCAGATCCCTGATCTCGATCTGATCCTCAAGCTTCATCCGGTCGGCGCCGGCGACCGGAATGCCGGCTTGCTGCAACGCCGCCAGCACCAGCCGGTGATAGCGCCCGCGCTTGCGCAACAGGATCATCACATCGCCGGCCCGCATGACCCGTCCCGATGGCAGCAGGCGGCTGCCGATCCAGCCGGCGAGCTGTTCGGCCAGCCGGGTCGCCGACAGCGCCGCCGCGTCACGCGGCTGGCTGATCTCGGGCGGGGCGAATGATGGCAGTACCGGTGCCTCGCTGTCATCGCTGATGACCGGCCAGATTTCGACAAAGCCGCCAGCATCGACGCGGGCCGACCGATGCGCCTGGAAGCCCGGCATGCGCGGATCGGTGATGCCGGCAAGGTCAGGCACGGCCAGGTTGACAAGATCAAGCACCGGCCGCGCCGAACGGAAGGAGACATCAAGTCCGACCTCGCGGAGCGGCGCACGGCGCGACCCGGCGCGCTGCCGCAAATCAAGCCGGTTTTCTCCCATTACCGCCGGATCGGCACCCTGAAAGGAATAGATTGACTGTTTGAAGTCACCGACCACAAACAGCGTGCGCGGCCTGTCATCGCCCGCCACCGGCTCGAAGAACTCGTCACTCAGCCGGCGCAGCAGCTGCCATTGCGCCGGGCTGGTATCCTGTGCCTCATCAAGCAGCAAATGGCGGATGCCGTTGTCGAGTTTCCACGCCACCCACTGCGCCGCCTCGCCATCGGCAAGCATGTTGTTGGTCAGGCTGATCAGATCATCATAGTCAAGCAGCCCCCGCTGCGCCTTCAGCCTCGCATATTCCGCCTCGAACGCGGTGCCGACCTGATAGAGCGCCATCGTCAACTGCCAGCATCGCAACGCGGCGCGCGCGGCCTGTATCGACATCAACGCGTCCTGCGCCACCTGCTGCACCGCCACAATGCCGGGGAAACCCTTCCTGATGCCGGCGTTCGACAGGCTGCGCTCGGCCAGTGGAAGTCCGGCATTGGTGAACAGCGCGTCAATCAACCGGTCGATATGGCAGCGGCGCCCGGCCGGTACCTCGCCAAGCCAGGCGGTGATCCGCGCCCCGCGCTTGACCTGCCCGTCAACGCCGCTTGTCTCGAGGGCGATGGCGGCGGCGCGCAAGCCCTCCTCATCGAGTCCGGACACCACCTCCGCGATCATCGCGTCCAGATCGAGATTGGTATCGACCCCGCATGTATCGGTGAAATGTCGCTCAAGCTGCTGCAGCAACAGCGGCTCGCCGATGCGATCTTCCTTGGCGAGCAGTTCCTTCAGCACGGTTTCGGCATTGCCCTCGCTCGTCTGCTCGGCCAGCAGCGCGATGTGCCGCGCGAGATCGGCGCCGGAGCCCATCAGCAGATTGTCGCGCGCCCGGGATTTCAGCCTGGCCTGTTCAAATTCATCCGCAAGTTCGGCCTGCGGCATGATCCCGGCCTCGATCGGGAAGCGGCGGAGCACCGACTGGCAGAAGGAATGCACCGTCTCGACACGCGGCCCGTCATCATTGTCCAGTGTTTCGGCGAACAGGCTGCGTGCCCGCGCCAGCATCGCCTGGGTGGGGGTGGCAATTCCCATACCGGCAAGTTCGGTGCGAAGCAGCTTGCCGCTTGCGATCGCCCATTTCGCCAGCTGCGCCGAGATTCTGTTCCGCATTTCAGCGGCGGCGGCCCGCGTATAGGTCACACAAAGAATGCTGTCCGGCGGTGCCCCGTCCAGCATCAGACGCAGCACCCGGTCGGTCAGCAGCTTCGTCTTGCCGGTTCCCGCATTGGCCGACACAAGGGCCGAGCTGTCGGGGTCGGAGGCCGCCGCCTGCTGCGCCGATGCCTCGCTGGCCACGGCCGGGTCAAAGCCCGGCGTTACCGGCGTCGCGTCTGCCGGTGCTGTCGGCACGCCGGCACCGACCGGGCCGGTTTCCCCGATCCGCCATTCATCGACCCGCGCCAGATGGTCATAGAGCGGGAATGCCGCGCCAAGCTGCGGGTCCGGCCGGCTGGCATAGGGCATCGCCGGGTCATCAAACCGCGCCGCGAGCCGCGCCAGACTGTCCCGCGCCGCGGCGGCATCCCAGTCCGGCGGTTGCACGGGCTTTCGCGACCCGGGCTCGTCTCGCTTGCCGGTCAGCCGCCAATATTCCATCTCCAGAACGTCCGCCGCCGCGATTCCGGCAAAGCCGCCATGCGCGGCGATCACCGCTTCGGTCACAAGCTGCGTTCGCCGCCCCTGCGCCACCTCGGCGGCGCTTGGCGCGCGTCCGGTCTTGTAGTCGAGGATGGCGAGACCACCGCCGGTGAAGCGGTCGATCCGGTCGGCGCGCGCGGTGAATGTCACCGGCCCGTCCGGCGCCTCGACCTCCAGCGCCCCGCGCACCTCGGCATGGCTGTCCTGCAGGCCGGCGCGGCGGCGCACCTCGGTCTCGACAAACCAGGCTGCCATGGTGCGAAAGGCCGGCCACCAGAAATACCGAACCGTCGGAACCCGCCAGAACGGGTCAAAATGCCGTCGCGCAATGGCCAGCAATTGATCAAGCGCATCGTCAGGCAGATCACCTCGCGGGTGCGCCACAAGAAAGGCGGCCAGCGTGTCATGGACAAGGTTGCCGCGAAGTGCAGCGTCGATCGGCCGGTCGATCTCGTCAAGCTGTCGCAGGCCAAGCACCCGTTTCGCATAGAGGCTGTAGGGGTCGGCAATCCAGTCATCAATCTCGGTGGCTGAAAAACGCCGTGGCCGCGTACTGACGGGCGGTGCCGGACGCGGGCGGGCACAGGGCGTCATCGGCGGCACCGGCGACAGCGCGACAAGCTGGTCACGCCAGCGCTGGCCATCATCAACGGCCTGTTCGATGCGCAACGCGCCCAACACCGCGCCAAGCCTCTGCAGCCAGCGACTGGGCGTTGTCACCGCATCGCCATCACGCAGCGCCCGGGTGATGATCACCTCCGGCGCGGTGGTGGCCATCCAGACATCATGCGCGCTGAGCCCGGTCCGCCAGTTATGCGGCTGCAGGCCGGCGGCCTGCCGCATCTCGGCATTCATCCAGGGATCGATGTCGGGGCGCGGCGGCCAGTTGCCCTCGTTGAACCCGCCAAGAATCAACCTGTCGGCACTCTGCATGCGCGCCTCGACCGGCCCCAGGATGGCCAGGCGGGGATGCGTCTGCCAGCTGCGCCGCACGGTTTTTGACGCCATCAGCTGTGCCAGAATCTGGGGAAAGGATACCGGATCGGCCGCATAGACCGCGCCATGTTCGGCAAGAGCAGACAGCAGCTGTGCCGCCACTTCGCCATCCTCGCCAGCCCAGAGATGAAGCGCCCCGTCGGCAAGATCGATGCTCCCGTCAGCCTCGCTTCGCCGCGCCGCGAGCGCCTCGGCGGCGCTGCCGGTCGCGCGCGCCAGCGACGAAAGGTCGGGCGCCGTGGCCGACCAGGCATCAATCAGCGGGGCCAGCGGGGCGACGACATGCGACTCGAAAAAACCGAGCAACGCCGCATCACCGGCCAACCGGTCCCGGATACCGTCCAACCCTTCCGCCGGCCGGTACCCGCGCAGCGCCGCAAGCTCCAGCGCCCGAAGCTGTGACCTGAAACGGGCTGGCGCCATGCCGCCAGCAACCAGCGGATGTTTCAGGAATGCCAGCGTCGGAACAGGCGCGAAAGCCTCGGCAATCATGGTGATCATGCTTTGCAGAAAGCCGCCAACAGGACAGGCCGACAGAGGACGGCCAGCCGAATCATCAACCTCGATGCGCCAGCGTTGCAGCGCCGCGATCACCGCCTCGGCAAGCTGCCGGTCCGGTGTGACAAGCGCCGCCGTGCGGCCGGGTGTTTCCAGAACCTCGCGCATGGCGACGGCAATCAGCCCTGCCTCCTCGGCCCGCGTGCCGCATTCGACAACCGACATCCCGTCCAGCGCGTCGCGGCCAAGCTCGGGCCTTGTCGCGGCAAGTTGACGCCAGTCAGCGCTGAGGGCCGCCGGCTTGAAGGCTTCGCGCATCAGTTCACACCGTGGAAGGCCAGAACCAGCACGGCCAGTTGCCGCCATCCAGGTGGAAATATCAACCACAGTGACACCAAGCGCAGACAGAAGCACCGACAGCTGATGCTGCGGATGGCCGGCATCGGCCTCGATCTCCCGCCAATGGTCGGCAGCCCCTTGATCGAGGCCGGGCAACACCACATGCCCGTTCGGCAGGGAGGCGACACACGCAATCAGCTCGCGCGTTGCGGCAAAGGTACCGGTCGATCCTGCCACCACCACCAGCCCCTGCGGCGGTGAGCGGCGCCATGCCTCGCAGCGAAGCCTGATCAGCCTGTTGCGCCGGTCCCCCGGGTCGAGAACGCCCTGTTCGGCAAGAATGGCCGGCCAGCGGTCAATCAGGATGGTCAGAAGTTTCAGAATATCCTGCCAGTGGCGTGAAAACCGTTCAGGAAGAAGACCGGCAAGCTGTTCCGGAGTCGAATCGACATTGCACAGCGCATCGAGAAGCCGCGCCAGCGACTCCGCAAGCTGCATCGTCTGCGGCGCTGTCGGCGCCACGCCGCCCATCTGGAATCCCTGCAGCAGGCGCGCCAGCCAGAGCTGTCGGCACAGCGTGTCCATGGCTGGAGGCAGCGCCGCCCCATCCACCGCAAAGCCCAGAATTTCAGGCGAATCCTCCTCGACATCGCCGATCGGTTCGATCCGTGGCAGCAGCGTGGCATCCTCACCCCTGATTTCCAGGAACGCCGCCCGAAGCGACAGCGCGGCGCGGCGCGACGGCACCAGAATGGTGGCCCGCGCCAGAGTGTCGGCCGTGCCGGCAAGATCGACGATGCCGCTGGCAAGCGTCGTGGCAAAAGGCACACCCGCCGGGATAGAATGAAGATTTTGTGCGGGAGCAACTGACGTCATGCCGTCATCATACAGGCAACACCGCGCCAAAACGAGGGCTGACAGTTCAAAATCCCGTCAGTTCACACCCTGCATCTGGGTATCAATTTCCGTTATTAACGTCTGCCACCGGCCACCACCGGCAAGCGAGACAGCACGTGTGTCGTTATTGTCCGGGCCAGGGTTGATGGCGACATTCAGCGCGGTGCGTGGCAGATAGGGACCGAGGCGCTGCGCCCATTCAACAAGACAGACAGAGTCGATAAAGGCATCCTCGATCCCGAGTTCCAGCGCGTCCTCGGGTGAGTCCAGCCGATAGAGATCAAAATGCATCAGAGACGGGCCCTCGGCCGGTTCATAGGTCTGCACCAGCGTGAAGGTCGGGCTGGGGATATCGTCTTCCTGCGGGCAGACATGCCGGATAATCGCGCGTGCAAGAACCGACTTGCCAGCACCGAGCGGACCATCGAGAGCCACCACATCGCCGGCCTTCAGCCAGCCCGCAATGAAATGACCCAGCCGCTCGGTCGCGGCCGGGTCACGAAGAGTCAGATCAAGCCGGGTCATCTGGCCTAGTAGCGATATTGCTCACTCTTGAACGGCCCCTGCTGTTCGACCCCTATATAGTCGGCCTGGTCGTTGCTGAGCTGCGAGAGTGTCGCCCCAACCTTGGCAAGATGCAGCGCCGCCACCTTTTCATCGAGATGGCGCGGCAGGGTATAGACCCGGTTCTCATAGCCTGCGCCTTCGTTCCAGAGCTCCATCTGCGCCAGAACCTGGTTGGTGAAGGATGCCGACATCACAAAGGACGGGTGACCGGTGGCACACCCCAGATTCACCAGCCGGCCCTTTGCCAGCATGATGATCCGCTTGCCGTCCGGGAATTCGATCTCGTCAACCTGCGGCTTGACCTCTGACCAGTTCATGTTCTGCAAGGACGACACCTGGATCTCGTTGTCGAAATGGCCGATGTTGCAGACGATGGCGCGGTCCTTCATGTCGCGCATATGGTCAAGCGTGATGACATCACGGTTGCCGGTCGCGGTGACGAAGATATCGGCCTTTGGCGCCGCCTGCTCCATGGTCACGACCTCATAGCCCTCCATCGCTGCCTGCAACGCGCAGATCGGGTCGATCTCGGTCACCATGACGCGGGCACCGCCCTGGCGGAGCGATGCGGCAGAACCCTTGCCGACATCGCCATAGCCGGCGACGACCGCGACCTTGCCGGCAAGCATCACGTCGGTGGCGCGGCGAATGCCGTCGACCAGCGATTCACGGCAACCATAAAGATTGTCGAACTTCGATTTCGTCACCGAGTCATTGACGTTGATCGCCGGGAACGGCAGGCCACCTGCCTCGGCGAGCTGATACAGCCGCAGAACACCGGTGGTGGTTTCCTCCGACACACCCTTGATGGCATCACGCTGGCTTGTGAACCATCCGGGGCTGCTGGCAAGGCGGGCATGAATCTGCGCCTTCAGGAATTCCTCTTCCTCGGACGCCGGCGCGGCAAGCACATCCTCACCGGCCTCGGCGCGGGCCCCAAGCAGGATATACATGGTGGCATCGCCGCCATCATCGAGGATCATGTTGGCAGTGCCGCCATCGGCCCAGTCGAAGATCCGATCGACATATTCCCAATATTCGGCCAGCGTCTCGCCTTTCTTGGCGAAGACCGGCACGCCGGCCGCCGCGATCGCCGCCGCCGCCTGGTCCTGGGTCGAGAAAATGTTGCAGGAGGCCCAGCGGACATCGGCACCAAGCGCCACCAATGTCTCGATCAGAACCGCGGTCTGCACCGTCATATGCAGGCAACCGGCGACGCGCGCACCCTTCAGTGGCTTGGCCGCCCCGAATTCATCACGAAGCGCCATCAGGCCCGGCATCTCCGTTTCAGCAATGGACAGCTCCTTGCGGCCCCAGTCGGCAAGGCCGAGATCGGCCACAATATAATCGTTGGACATCGAACATCCCGTCAGCGGTTTAAATGGAATTCGGTGGTGAAGTATCAGATATCGGGTGGCAAGGGAAGCGGATTGGTCCGCGACATGTTATCGGGTGTCTTTAAGCTCACGATGCGCAACCTTCACGTCATAGCCCTCGTCCCGGAGCCAGCTTGCCATTGTCTCGACAGCCCAGACCGATCGATGCTGACCGCCAGTACATCCGAAGGCGATGGTCAGCAGGGGCCGGCCCTCAAGGGACATCCGCGGCAGCATCCCGGTCAGCATGGCCTGCAGGGAATTGAGAACGGACATGGCTGTTTCATCCTCATTCAGAAAGCCCGCAACCTCGTCATCACGCCCGTCCTGTGCACGCAGCCCGGCGACCCAGTGGGGATTCTCGGCAAAGCGCATGTCGATGACCATGTCGCTATGGTCCGGAATGCGGCGGCGATAGGAAAAACTCAGCAGACGCAGATTGATCTGGAATGCCTCCGCAATCCCGAGGCTGGCCAGCAGTGACTGGCGAAGATCAGACGGCTTTGTGGCACTGGTATCGAGCCTTATATCGGCAAGCGGCGCGACATTCTCCATACGGTCGAGATCGGCCGCAATGGCACCGGCGAGCGACCCGCTTGCAACAAGCGGATGCTGGCGGCGTGTCGCATTGAAACGTCGCAGCAGATCATCCTGCGAGGCCACAAGATAGATCGCCGTGAACCGGTCGGCGAATTTACGCCGCAGATTGCTGACAAGCGTTTCGACAGCGCCAACGGAAAAGCCGGTGGTGCGGGCATCAAGCCCGATAGCAAGGCTGTGCCCCCCGGCCTCTACCTCCATCGCGACCAGAGTGTCGATCATCGCCAGCGGCAGATTGTCGACAGCCTTGATTCCGCAATCCTCCAGAATATTGAGCGCTGTCGACAGGCCTGCGCCCGAGGCTCCGGTCACAAGAATCAAACGTGGCGTATCGTCATTCATGAAAGGACAATATCAGTTTCAAAAGGGTCGCAACAGGGGCTAGGAATTCGCCAATGGCAGGGTCAGGGTAAAACAGGCCCCCTCATCGTTCGAGGCAACCAGATCGCCGCCATACCCATGCGCAATCTGCTGTGCAATCGACAGTCCGAGACCGGAATGCTCACCAAAGGCCTCGCTGGCCGGACGTTCGGAATAAAATCGGTTGAAAATCTCCTGCAGCCGGCCGGGCGGTATCCCGGGCCCCCGGTCCCTGAACGTGAGGCGCGCCTTCCCCTCTTCAGCCACATCGACAGAGACGGTGATCTGACTGTCAGCAGGGGCGAAGGACACCGCGTTGCCAAGCAGATTATCAAGAATCTGGACAATCCTTCCATCATGAACCGACACCATGACCGGCGCGTCGGAAATCTCTGCCGCAAGCCGGTGTGTATTGGTCGTTGTCTGGCGCGCCTCGACAAAATTCGTCACCAGATCGCGAAGGTCGATGACATGCGCCGACTCCACCGCCATTTCATTGTCCAGCCGGCTGGCGCGGGAAATGTCGGTGATCAGCCTGTCGAGACGGGCGACATCACGCAGAATGACATTCATCAGTTTCTGCTGCTGCGCGGGATCGGAAATCCGGCTGATGGTCTCGGCGGCGCTGCGAAGTGATGAAAGCGGGTTTTTCAGCTCATGCGCGACATCGGCGGCGAACCCGGCGGTTGCCGCCATGCGCTTCTGCAGCTCGTCAGTCATGTCGATCAGCGATTCCGACAGCTTTCCGATCTCGTCACGACGCCTTGGCAGCCGCTGCATCCGCGCCGACAGATCGCGGCTTCGCCGCAGATTGTCAGCCTCATTCGCAAGATAGGTGATCGGCACCGTTATGGAACGCGCCAGATAGATACTCAGCGCGACGGTGATCAACAAGACGATGCCAAACAGCTGGATGAACACCACATTCACATCGGCGATTTCCTTTTCGATCTTGCCGCCGCCAATGCTGACCATCAACGCGCCGCGAACAAGCCGCAGGTCCTGGATCGGTACCGCCACAGACAGCACAAGACGGCCGCGCGGATCGCGGCGAAGCTGACGCGCCGGCTCACCGGCCAGCGCCATCAGCACTTCATCATAATCACTGGCCCGCTGGCGTGCCTGTTCACGATAGACCGGCAAGGCCAGATCACTCCCGATCATACCGGCAGCGCGGCGCATGATGGCCTGGAAATAGTCCGAGGAGCGCTGCAGCGCCCCACGCGCCTCGCGGCGGCGAAGCCGTGCCCGTCCACCACCATCACCGGCCAGTGCGGTATCGGCAAGAAGCCAGCCATCGTGACGGAAGACCCGGGCCCGCAACTCGGTCCCATAGCCGACAAGCGGCAGAAGATGGTTCATGGTTTCCGGCGACAGACGTCGACGCGCCAGACCACCATCAATCTCGGACTGGGCAAGCGCCAGCGAGCGCGCGAGGGTGAACCCCTGGCGTTCAAGCGCGGTGAATTCGGACCGGATCAGCGTCGTGCGGTATTGGTCGATGGAGAACAGACCGATGAAGAACAGCACCAGCGGCACCAGCATGATCATCATGATTCTGGTGCTGAGGCGGCTCATCCGGAAGCGCAGCCGCACCAGCGGCCTGCCGATCGCGCCGCGCGCCAGCAGGCGCCGGAACCTGGATTTCATTTTCGCCTTCACCGCCGGCACCATCCGTTACTGACCGCCTGTTCGGGGCATGACGCCTGTCAGATAGCCCGGTGTCCCGGCCAGATGACCGGTGCCCGGCCCATCCGGCCCCATGACGCCAAATGGCTATGCCCGATATTTATACCCTATGCCGTAGAGAGTTTCGATATTGTCGAAGCTGGAATCCTGGGCTTTGATCTTGCGGCGAAGCCGTTTGATGTGGCTGTCGATGGTGCGATCATCGAGAAACACCGATTCGCCATAGGCAGCATCCATCAGCTGGTCACGGTTCTTGACCATGCCGGGCCGCGACGCCAGCGCCTGCAGGATCAGGAATTCGGTCACGGTCAGCTTCACCTCCTCACCCTTCCAGCTGCACAGATGGCGGTCAGGGTCCATCAGCAATTCACCCTGGCGGATGATGTTCGGCGCCGACATATCCATCTCATCCTGGCTGGCACGGCGCAGGACAGCCCGAATCCGTGCGATCAACAGACGCTGCGAGAAAGGTTTGGTGATATAGTCGTCGGCGCCCATGCCGAGACCGAGCGCCTCGTCAAGCTCATCATCCTTGCTGGTCAGGAAAATCACCGGCAAGCTGGAGGTGCCGCGCAGTTTCTGCAGCAATTCCATTCCATCCATACGTGGCATCTTGATGTCGAGAACAGCCAGCTCGACCGGCCGGCGGGCAAGGCCGCGCAACGCCGTCTCGCCATCATGATAACAATCGACCTCGAAACCTTCACTCTCCAGCGTCATCGACACCGAGGTCAGAATATTCTGGTCATCATCGACAAGCGCAATCCGCGTTCCCATGCCACTCTCCTGCCTTCGAATCATGTTACAGGGCGGCGCGCACCACCCACCATGATCCCGGTCTAGCCATTAAAAAGGGCCAAGATAGGGCGGCTTTTTGCCAGCCCTGCCGCAAAGCCGCCGCAATGACGCCGGCAGTCGGTCCGGCATGGGCCGAGGAAAGGCGATCAGTGCGCCTCGGCCCAGCTGTCGGCGATACCGGCATCGGCGACAAGCGGCACCGCCAGTTCCAGAACCGGCGCGGCGGCGGCCTCCATCACCTGCCGGATGACTGTTACCGCATCCTCGGCCGTCGCCGCGTCGGCCTCGAAGATCAGTTCATCATGGACCTGTAGCAGCATCCTGGCATCCAGCCCGGCTTCGGCAAGCGCACCCGGAATGCGGATCATCGCGCGCTTTATGATGTCGGCGGCACTGCCCTGAATCGGCGCGTTGATCGCCTGGCGTTCGGCAAATCCGCGCTGCGCCGGGTTACCGGCGGTGATTCCGCCGATATGGATGCGCCGGCCGAACAGCGTCTCGACATGGCCGGCCTCGCGCGCCTCCAGCTTGATCCGCTCCATATAGGACCGGATGCCCGGGAAATTCTCGAAATAGGCATTGATGAAATCGCGCGCCTCGCCCTGTCTGATGCCAAGCTGACGCGCCAGGCCGAAACCGGAAATGCCATAGATGATGCCGAAATTGATCGCCTTGGCGCGGCGGCGGGTTTCGGCATCCATACTGTCAATCGGCACCCCGAACACCTGCGATGCGGTGCGCGCATGAATGTCGACGCCGGCCCGGAAGGCCTCGATCATCGTTGCCTCGCCAGCGACATGCGCCACCAGACGCAACTCGATCTGCGAATAGTCGGCCGAGATCAGCTTCTTTCCCTCGGCGGCGACAAAGGCGGTGCGGATCTGCCGGCCCTCGGCGGTGCGGATCGGAATGTTCTGCACATTCGGGTCGGATGAGGACAGGCGTCCGGTCGAGGCACCAACCATCGAAAACGAGGTATGAACCCGCCCGGTCTCGGGAAGGATGCTGTCGACAAGCGCGTCGGCATAGGTGGATTTGAGTTTTGCCAGCTGTCGCCAGTCAAGAACCTTCGCGGCGATCTCGACACCGTTGGCGGCCAGCTCCTCGAGGATGTCGGCCGATGTCGAATAGGCGCCTGTCTTGGCCTTCTTGCCGCCTTCGAGCCCCATCTTGTCGAACAGGATTTCGCCAAGCTGCTTAGGCGAGCCGACATTGAAATCCTCGCCGGCAAGATCGAGTATCTCGCGGTTGAGCGCCTCCATGCGGGTCGCGAAATCATTCGACATCCGCGCCAGAATCGACGGGTTGACGGTGATGCCGGCATTTTCCATTGCCGCCAGCACCGGGATCAGCGGCCGTTCCAGCCTTTCATAGACCGACGCCACACCTTCAACGGCAAGCCGCGGGCGCAGCATCTGCCACAGACGCAGCGTGATGTCGGCATCCTCGGCCGCATAATCCAGCGCCGCGTCGGGTGTCAGCGACCCGAACGGCACCTGTTTGGCCCCCTTGCCGCAGACATCCTCATATTTGATTGTCGTATGGTCGAGCCAATGGCCGGCGAGTGAATCCATCGAATGGCTGTTCACCCGCCCGGCGTCGAGAACATAGGACAGGCACATCGTGTCATCGACCGGTGCCAGATGAATGCCGCCATTATGCGGGCGCATCAGGACATGACTGTCATATTTCAGATTATGCCCGATCTTCAGGACCGCCGGGTCCTCGAACAGCGGCTTCAGGATCGCCATCGCGTCATCGAACCCAATCTGGTCCGGAAGCACGGCATTGGCACTGGCATCGGCCTCGAAATCAAGACCGCCCTGCCCGTCCGCCGCCACCGTCGCGCCGCCATGGCGAAGCGGCACATAGCAGGCGCGCCCCGGTGCCAGCGCCATCGAAATGCCGACAAGTTCGGCCGCGGCGGCGTTCAGCGAGCTGGTTTCGGTGTCAACGGCAAGATAGCCCTGCCGCCGCGCCATCGCCGCCCATTCGGCAAGCATACTGGCCTCGGTGATCAGCCGGTACTCGGCCTCGCCCTGCGGCACCGGCGCGGCAGGTTGTGACGACGCCCCGGCAGGCTGCGGCGTGCCACCCATCGAGCGTATGGCCGGCGCGGTGCGCGGTGCGGCGCCATCGGCCCCGATGCGGGTCAGAAGCCGCCGGAATTCCTGTTCGGCCAGAAAATCCTTCAGCCGGTCGAAATCGCGTTCACCGCGCTTCAGCCCGTCAAGCGTCAGCGGCGTCGGCGCGTCATCGCGAAGCCTTACAAGATCACGCGAAATCCGTGCCTGCTCGGCGAAATTGATCAGGTTCTCGCGCCGTTTCGGCTGCTTGATTTCTTCGGCGCGTTCCAGCAGCGTGTCGAGATCGCCATAATTGTTGATCAGCTCGGCCGCCGTCTTCACACCGATCCCCGGCACGCCGGGCACATTGTCGGTGGAATCACCCGCCAGTGCCTGAACATCGACAACCTTGTCGGGGCTCACGCCGAACCGTTCCTCGACCTCGGGTGCCGCGATGCGCCGCTGCTTCATCGGGTCGAGCATCGTCACGCCGCCGCGCACAAGCTGCATCAGATCCTTGTCGGAAGACACGATCACCGTGTCCATGCCGGCATCTTCGGCCATGCCGGCATAGGTGGCGATCAGATCGTCAGCCTCGAACCCCGGCGCTTCAAGCTGCGGCAGGCTCAGCGCCTCGGTGGCGTGGCGCACCAGCGCGAATTGCGGCACCAGATCCTCCGGCGGGTCGGTGCGGTTCGCCTTGTAATCGGCATAGATGTCGTTGCGGAAGGTCTGGCGGGCCGAATCAAAGACGACGGCGACATGACTTGGCGCCAGATCATCGACAAGCTTCATCACCATGCCGGTGAAGCCGAACACCGCATTGACCGGTGTGCCGTCACCACGGGTCATCGGCGGCAGCGCATGGAAGGCCCGGAAGATATAGCCGGACCCGTCGATCAGGACGAGCTGGTCACGATCACTCATCGGGTGCCCGCCATGCCGACAGCGCCAGATTCGGGTAAAGGACCGGGCAAAAGATCGGGCACCGGAACGGTCTTTGCGAGCAGGATGATGGCAAGGGCGTTATACATCATCCTCGTCCCCGGCGCGCTCATAGCGGCGCGAACAATAGGGACAGACGATTTCACCATCGGTGCCGAGGGTCAGCCAGACCCGCGGATGGCCAAGCGCATCGCCATTGCCATCGCAGGCCACCCGGTCCGATGTCACATGGATGGTATCTGTCTGCGATACGCCAGCGTTGTTGCCGGCGGCGCTGCCGTCTGTGCTGCCGTCTGTGCTGCTGGCCGTCATCATCCGTCCATATCCCCCTCGATCCGATATGCCCATGAAAGCAGTAAAGCCGTGAAGCCGTGAATGTCATCTGCGGATCGGCCGGTCGCGCGGCCGTTGCCATCCCCTGTTTGAAATCTATAGCCTTGCCGGCGGTGATGCAATTGCGAAGCATGGCTGCGGCGAATTCAGGTCCATATGTCTGGCCCATATGTCTGGCCCGGAATGCGCCAGGGAATCCGGGTTCCCGACACGGCCCGCTTCCGATGGCCCGGCCGAATACCTATATCATTGTCAATTCAGGCCCCCAAGGTATCCACTTCATGATCCAGCCCTTTGTGAACGCCCCCGCCGATGGCATCGCCATTCGCGCCCGCGGCATCCGGAAAATCTATACCGGTGCCGGCGGCAAGGCACCGAAACAGGCGCTTGACGATGTCGATCTCGACATTCCGGTCGGTGCTGTTTTCGGGCTTCTGGGACCGAATGGTGCCGGCAAATCGACCTTCATCAACATCATGGCCGGCACGGTGATCAAATCCGCCGGCAGCATCGGCATCTGGGGCACCGATATCGATGACAATCCGCGCCAGGCGCGGGCCAATATCGGAATCGTGCCGCAGGAATTGAACATTGATGCCTATTTCACACCGCGCCAGCAGCTGGAATTCCAGGCCGGCCTGTTCGGTGTGCGGCCAGCGGAGCGGCGAAGCGACGAGATTCTCGAGATGGTCGGCCTGTCCGACCAGGCGCATAGCTATGCCAGACGCCTGTCAGGCGGCATGCGACGGCGGTTGCTTGTCGCCAAGGCGATGGTCCACAGCCCGCCGATCCTGGTTCTTGACGAGCCCACAGCCGGCGTCGATGTGGCGCTTCGCCAGCGGCTCTGGGACAATATCCGCGCCCTCAATGAGGCCGGCGTGACGATTGTCCTGACGACGCATTACCTGGAAGAGGCCGAGGCGCTGTGCGACCGCATCGCCATTCTCAATCACGGGCGGCTGATCACGAACCAGCCGAAGGCGCAGCTGATGGCCGGAGCGCGCGCCAAGGAACTGCGGATGACACTGGCCGGCGGCCCCCCGGCACAGATGCCGGCCGCGCTTGCCGCGCTGGGGGCGCAAGCTGTCGAGGGCGGCGTTCTGGTGCGTTACGACCCGGCGAAGACCGGCGCCGCCGAGATCATCACCATCATGGCCGCGGCCGGGCTGGAGATCGGCGATGTCACCACCGTCGAGCCCGACCTTGAGGATGTGTTCCTCGAGATGACCGGCGGCATGGCCTGAGCCACGCCCGGCCAGACGGTATCGCAACAGGGATGCTCATGGTCACGGCAAACGGCCCGGCAATGGCCCTGGCAATGGACTTGGCAAATGGCTTGGCTTTGGACAGTCAAGCGCGTATAACCCGCACCAATGGCGGCATGAACCGCCCGCCGCACCCGTAGCTCAGCTGGATAGAGCGCTGCCCTCCGAAGGCAGAGGTCAGAGGTTCGAATCCTCTCGGGTGCGCCACTCTTTTCAATGGCCTCCCCCTTAACGTGGATGGCAAGAAGCTCTTTGGTCGCATTGTGGTCACCCAAACTGTCAAACAAGTGGACAGATGGGACAGGCGAATAATCCGGACTCAACCGGTGATGAACAGATTGAACTTGAATTTCGGATCAGGTTGCCGGGGCAAGCGACAATCCTTTTGACGCATCAGCTGCAACAGCCAACGTCGTCTTGCGTCCATATTCTCCCCGGACAGCTGGTCGGCACCTTCATATTCTGCATGAAGCCCGGAACAGCTTCGTTCCTCGTCACCTTCGAGGACCAACAAAGCGCCTTCACCCTGATACGCGCATGCACCAAGCCACACCCCAACGACAACCGCGACAACCGGAGCCGGTTTAGATGGCCTCATCATGGTTTTGCGGCTGGATCTCACAATTTACGCCTGTAAAGAAATCGGTTAGCTTTAATCTCTTAAATCTAATGTATAGACTTTTCCGCCGGGCCGCGGAAAACTTTCCGTAAGGATCCAAGCCTCAAACCAACGCCATTCCAATTCGACAAGCCCGCTCCACAGGCCGAACAAAGACCACCTCAGACCTTGCTGAATCCCGTGCGAACAAAAGACAGGCCAAAATGCTAGACGGCTTTAGAAATAACCGGGAACTTTCCATTCTCGTGGTTGCCACGCTTTGTTGTTACCTGTTCCTCGAGACACAGATAGATGGGGCGGCATTTGGCGGACAAGGTGGCTTCTCCAGCATTGACATCATCGTTATTTCTTTCTTTGTCAGCGTCATCATTGCAGTGATTGCGGTGATCGCGGGTGTTGGCGGTGGCGTGATCTTTACCCCGCTGCTGCTGGCCTTTACATCGTTTGACACGCTCCTGATACGATCCACAGGCCTTGTCGTTGCGATGTTCAGCGGCCTGATTTCAACCGGTCCGCTCATGCGCAAAGGCCTGGCCGACATCAAACTGGTCCTGTTAGGTGCATTGCCGATAATTGTTGGTGGAATGTCAGGCTCATTCACTGCCATTCATCTCGCCCAGCAATTCGGCGAAAAATCAGACGGCATAATCAGACTATTGCTCGGTTTGATGCTGCTTCTGATTGCGGCGCTTTTCATATTCAAGAGCGGCACGTCCGACTATCCCGTTCTGAAAAAATCAGAGAATTTTTCCCAACGTTTGAAGCTTCGCAAAACATACTGGGAAAGCTCATTGTCGAGTTATGTCAGCTACCGCGCAACCAACGTCAAACTGTCAATTTTCCTGTTCCTGCTCGTCGGCTTCACCGGCGGATTCTTTGGCTTGGGTGGCGGCTGGGCAGCGGTTCCGCTGCTGAACCTCGTGATGAGCATACCGATCAAAGTGGCAACCGGGACAAGCGGGGTACTTCTGGCCTTGGGAAATGCAGCTGCCATTTGGCCATATATCAATGTAGGCGCACTGATCGGCATAATCGCTGCGCCATGGATGTTGGGACAGGTTATTGGCGGCCTTATCGGTGCAAGCCTCCTTACAGCCTTGAAAGCGTCTGTTGTCAGGGCTCTCCTGATCACAATCCTCTTTGGCTCGAGTCTCAAACTGGTGGCCAGAGGCATTGAGTCGTTGACTGGTGTTGAAATACCGGTGTTGTGAGGGGGTGACGTCGTGCGACTGTATCAAAAATCTCTGATACCGATATCTGGCGTGATTTATGGTCAGACCATATACTGGCTGACGCTGCTGTCTTCCTGTCTGGTATTGCTTGGCACAATCATCAGCTTTCTGGAAAAGGACTCACCGATACCCGCCAACCAGCTTCTGCAATCAGTGATCGATGGCAAGAGCGTTGATCAGATCTGGCACGGAATTGGATTGAGCGCCGCGCCAGATATGTTTTTCTTTCTGGCGAACCCGTCCTTTGGCGAAAGCATAACCATGATCGGTATCGGTATCGGCGTTTCCAGCGTCGTACCTGCAACTTTCTTTTCAGCCTACTTTTTGAAGAAATCCAGAAATCCGGTTTTTGCAGTTCTGGCTGTCATGGCAGGACTCCTGACATGTTTTGCCGTGTCGGGCATCACTCTCTAGGGCGAAACTGGCGCTGCTCTCCTGCGATCGGCAGCACAGCGATCACCCATGCCTGTATCGATGAAATACAGATGCATTATATAATCCGAGGGCATCTGCCATTAGCGCTGGAGCGGCCTTGTGCGCAAGACAGATGCCTCTGATAGCCGATGAATAATTGAACGATGCCAAGTTTGGTTTTGACGTTGGCACCCTCTTTTGCTCTGGTTTGGATATGAAGTGAGCGCGTCACGCGCTAGATGAAACAACGTCTGTTCCGGCCATGACACTCGCGACGCTATTCGAAGAATTGTGTGAACTCCTTTCCGGGGATTACCCGATCGAAAGACATGCAAGGGCGGAGTTGCAAAGGGCGATGACAGAAGCCGTTTCGCCGCCAGAGCCCACCATCCTGGCTGCCCCCTTTCTGGAGGTGATGAGCCGGGACGGCGCCCATCCCGTTTGTGATCTGATCGGCGAGCTGCCCTTCTGTTGGGCGCCGCCACAGACATCATCGGATCCCCTCTATCAAGAACACAGCCATTTCAAGGCTCATGTCGAACTGCTCGGGCCAACCGGACTTGTGACCTCGTCACGGGTCCGCATCGGCCTGTACGGCATGCTTCCCCACAGCGAATATGGCCTTCGAACGCACCCTGCCGAGGAAACATATATTATGCTGGCCGGAAGTGCCTTCTGGAAGCTCGCCGACGCGCCCTATCAGCAGTTGTTTGCCGGCCAGAGATCACATCACCCGTCAATGATGCCGCACGCCACCCGCACACGGGATGATGCCTTCATGTCGATCTATATCTGGGATGGGGATATCGCGACGGACCAATATAGATATTTTGGCTTGCCGGATGAGGAGCACAGCTCCGGGTAAACCGCCGGGGATCAACGCAGCAACCCAGAGCAATGCCATGCGCGCGGCGATGATTACCGAAAATCGGCAGCCTCTTGAAATTGTAAATGTCGTTGGCCCCGAATTGCCAAAGAATGGCATCATCATGAAGGTCCGGCCGACAGGGGTCTGTCGCAGCGACTGGCACATCTTGATGGGTCACTATCGCGACCGGATCCGGTTGCCCTCGATGCCCGGTCTTCCAGGCGGTATGGCAACACCTCATATCAGGGATGTTATTCATGCTGATAAAAGACAATGCGACTATCGATGTGGAGTGGCGGTTTCGGCCTGATTGACCGGGGCAAACTTCCGGGGCAAATTTCCGGGGCAAATTTGCGGGGCAAATATGGAGATGCAGAGGGTTGCGGTGCGGGGTTTGGGCCTTTGTCGAACTCGGTTGAATTGATCAAAATCATCAAACATAATTCCCGAACATCTCGTCGTGCCTGTGTCGCATCTCGCTCCAATGCCGGTCACATCCCGTCGCGCCTTGTTGATCCGTCCCGCTTGCTTCAATCTCTCCGCATAAAAACAGCTCGTCGGGACAAGGGGGAAGCATGCTGATACCAGAAACGATGTCCGCCATCGTGTTAACCGGGCATGGTGGACCGGAAAAGCTGGTCTATCGCACCGATCTGCCCGTGCCGAAGCCGCGCCCTGATGAGGTGCTGATAGAGGTTAGCGCCTGCGGTTTGAACAACACAGATATCAAGGTACGCGAAGCACAATATGCGGTGGATTTTGATCCCAATAGCGGGCTGGATGAGGCTGGTGCCGCCGCCTCCATCGCCTCCACCCTGGGCGAGACAAGTCTGCGTTTTCCACGCATCCAAGGGGCGGATATTGTCGGACATATTGTAGCCGTTGGATCAGACATTTCCGCAGATCGTATTGGCCAGCGGGTGCTCATTGATTTCAGCATCTATCATGCAAAAGACTCTGATGGTCGCCCCCGCATGGATTTGTCGAATGTCGATTATATTGGTCATGGCGCGGATGGCGGCTTTGCGGAATATGCGGTTGTACCGGCGATTAACGCGCATGAAATTCACCGCGATATTGCAGACACTGCTCTTGCCACATTTGGATGTGCCACGCTGACCGCCGAACATATGCTATCACGCGTTGGCGCGCGGGAGGGTGATAAAATCCTCATTACCGGTGCGGGTGGCGGTGTGGGATCGGCTGCAATTCAGCTGGCCCGTGCGCGTGGCGCGATCCCCTATGCGGTCACAAGCCGTGGAAAGGAAGCGGCAATCATGGCACTTGGGGCCGAAGGGTGTCTTTGCCGCCAGGATTTCTCCGATGTGGAAAACAAATTCGACAAAGAGGCGTTTCTGGCTGCGGTGGCAAAGGTGACAGGCCGCACGCGTTCGATGGATGCCGTGATTGATCAGGTGGGCGGGGTCATGTTCCATGGGCTCTTGCAGGCTCTGCGTCCTGACGGTCATTATATCTCGGCGGGGACAATTGCTGGCTATACACCGCGCGTCAATCTGCACACTGTCTATATGGCGTTTCTGAATATCCACGGCTCGTCCCAAGGACAGCCAGAGGATTTTGTTCGGATAGTGGAGTATATCGAAGCTGGAAAGATCGAGCCGACATTAGGTGGGGTCTACCGCCTGTCGCAGTTGCATGAGGCCCAAAAGACATTTCAGGCCAAGGACTATGTTGGCAACATCGTTGTCGTTCCAGATGCCAAATGGCCGGAATTGGGGGCGCCCCATGTCGAAAGATAGCTGGCAAGTCGATATTGCCGACATTGATGTGGGCGGTGATTACCATAGGATCATCCTGGGCGGTGTGCCCTTGCCCACGGATCTATCTGCCTTTGAAATGCGCCGTCTGATCAATACGCGCTTTGACAGTTTACGACATTTGATGATTTCCGCTCCCATGGGGCATGAGGATATGTGCGCCAACCTGATCTTCTCCTCGGTCACCAAGGATGCGCCATTCGGGCAAGTGATTATGGAGTGTATGGGATATCCCTATTTTTCCGGCTCCAACACCGCGGCCACGCTCTTTGCCTTGATGGAGGCGGGATTGCTGCCCAAACAAGAGGGGGTAAACCAAATCACCCACGAGGTGCCCGCGGGCCTGATCCACGCCACCGCCACGGTACAAAATGGCATCGTGGAGGAGATGGTGGTCGAGGGTGACGCCTCCTATGTCATCGCGCAGGAGTTGCAATTGACCCTGCACGGTCACGGCGTGATCACCGCAGCACTTGTCTGGAGCGGGGCGCTATTCATCACCGTTGATGCCGCGCAGTTTGATCTGAAAATTGACGCGGCCTGTTTCCCACAGATGAAATCCATCGGGCTTGCCCTTTGTGCCGCGATGGAGGCTGATTTTGATCTCAGCCATCCCACACTTGGCCCGTTGGAACCGCCAAAATTTGTCAATTTCCTTGGCCCCATAACGCAGACAGGCGCGGGCCAATTTGAAGGTTCAGGGGCGATTTACGGATATCCCAACACCATATTCCGCTGCCCCACGGGAACAGGCACCGCCGCGCGCATGGTCTATGAATTGGATCGCGGGTGGATGGGCGCCGAGGATCGGCTGATCAACACCTCCCCCATTGGCACGCAATTCACGGGCTATGGCCTTGGAATGACCGAAAAGGGCGGTGTTCCCATGCTACGCGTCACCATCGCATCAAAACCCTATATGCTGATGCGGGCTCAGATGAATGTTGATTTTGAACACCCGCAGCTCAGGCAATTTGCAAACCTCCGCGATCTGTCCGGATAATGAGCGCACCAGTCAGCCCGTGAAATGCGCTCTGGAGCTGTATCGGCCTTCGTCACCCCACATGACGCCTGTCATTCATGCTGACAAATGACAATGTGACCATCGGTATCAAATGGCGGTTTGGGCCAGGCCGGCCCGGGCAAGACCTCCCCTCCGATGAAATCCTTCGGGATCTGGCAACCAGCCCCGGCAACCAGCCCCGGCAACCCCGCTTCGGCGCAACCCGTCCCGCGGTCAGCCGTGGCGTTTCAGGAAGCGCAGCAAGGCCGCCCATGACCGGCCATCAGCATCGGCATCATAGTCGCGCGATCCGGCAACAGTGAAGGAATGACGCGCGCCGCCGAACACCTGCGCGTCATGCGTTACCGCGGCGGACTGAAGCTGTTGCAGCAGGCTGGCGAGGTCATCCATACCTGACACCGGGTCCGCAGACCCGTGAAGCAGCAGAACCGGGGCATCTGTCTTCGCATAATCCTGGCCTTCCGGCGTGCCAAGGCCGCCATGGAAACTGACATAGCCGTCCAGCCCCATGCCGGCGCGCGCCGCTTCCAGAACAGCGGCACCGCCAAAACAGTAACCGATGATAAAGCTCTTGCCACCCTTGTCAGAGATCGGCTTGCCGGCTTCGACAGCAGCCGCGAGACGGGCGCGGAAGGCGGCCCTGTCACGATAGAGCGCGCCTGTCTCACGGCGATAGTCATCACGCCCCTCCAGCCTGGCATCTACGCCGAACAGGTCAATCGCCACGGCGTTGTATCCCAGTTCGGCCAGCATCTTCGCGCGATTTTTCTCATACGCGTTCAGTCCGTCCCAGTCATGGACAATGAACACCGTCCCAGCCGGCTCCCCATCCGCCATCGCGACATGGGCGGCGAAGGATTTGTCATCAACCTCATAACGCAGTTGCGCTTCATGGCCACCCGCATGGGCCGGGCTTGCAAGGGAAACCACCGCAACAAGGGCGGTGGCAAACAGGCCTGGGACCGTGGTTCTAGAAACAGGGAACTTCGAAAAGGGGGATTTCAAAAGACGGTTTGTCATTGGTCGCTCCAGCGAGAACAGTTGCCTATGGTGTGGATATGGCGTTGATGAAGACCGCAATCAAGCCAGCCCGTTTCACACCGCTGCCAGGCGGAAAACCAATGAATGGCTTTGGCATCACATAATATTTGTGGCGATGTGCTACCCCGAACCGAGCACCGTGCTCCGGCAGACAGTATCATCGGGCCTTGGACCGGGGTTCTGGTGCCATCACAGCCCGGTCGGATCAGGCAACCTGACAGCCGCGGTCAGTGACCGGACTGGAACGCACCCTGCCTGACACGATAATCCACCGCCACCTGGTATTCCGGGTCATCGTCACTGCCGATGATCAATTGTCCGGATCGCGATAGCAGCCTGTGGCAATCGGGGCTGAGATGCCGGAGCATGACGGTCTTTCCCGCCTCGTGATATTTCGCAGCGATATCCTCGATGGCCTGCAGGGCCGACTGGTCGACAACGCGTGAGGCAGCAAAATCGATGATCACGGTGTCCGGATCGTCCTTGATCTGGAACAGCTCGCGGAAGCCGGTTGCCGACCCGAAGAACAGCGGGCCCTTGATGTCATAGACGATGGCGCCCTTTTCCCGGATCGAGGGGCGTTTTGACGCCTGAATGGTTTTTGCAGCGTTCCAGGCATAGACAAGTGCCGACATGATGACCCCGACGACCACGGCAATGGCAAGATCCTCTGCCACCGTGACGGCGGTGACGGTCAGGATGACCAGCGCGTCGGCGCGCGGCACCTTGCGAAGGGTGGTGATCGAATGCCAGGCAAATGTGCCGACCACGACCATGAACATCACCCCGACAAGCGCGGCAATCGGAATCTGTTCGATCAGCGGGGCTGCAAACAGGATGAAGACCAGAAGAAACAGCGCAGCGGCAATGCCTGCAAGACGTGTACGCCCTCCGGATTTCACATTGATCATCGACTGGCCGATCATCGCACAGCCGCCCATGCCACCGAAGAACCCGGTCACCAGATTGGCGGCACCCTGGGCCGCGCATTCGCGCGACGCACCACCGCGCTGTTCGGTCATGTCACCGACAAGGTTCAGGGTCAGGAGACTTTCGATCAGACCAATGGCGGCGAGGATCAGCGCATAGGGAAACACGATGATGAGTGTTTCCAGTGTCAGCGGGACCATCGGGATGGCGAAGTCCGGAAAGCCGCCGGACAGGCTGGCGAGGTCACCCACCCGCGGCACATCGATCCCGAAACCGATCACAACCGCCGTGACAATGCCGATGGCTGCCAGCGGCGCCGGCACCAGCCTGGTGATGCGAGGGGCCTGCCAGATCACCAGCATGGTGAGGATGATCATACCAATGGTGGCATAGAGCATCTCGCCTTCCATCCATCGCATGTCTCCATCCGGTGCCGCGATCTTGAATTGCTCCAGCTGCGCGAGGCCGATCACGATCGCCAGACCATTCACAAAGCCGAGCATGACAGGATAGGGAACCATGCGAATGAACTTGCCCCAGCGAAGCACGCCGGCGATCAGCTGTAGCACCCCCATCAGAATGACGGTGGCGAAGAGATACTGGACGCCATGCTCGACGACCAGTGAGACCATGACCACAGCCAGCGCGCCCGTGGCGCCGGAAATCATGCCGGGCCTGCCGCCGAACAAGGCTGTGACCAGCCCGACGATGAAGGCGGCATAGAGCCCCACGAGCGGTGCCACGCCGGCAACAAAGGCAAAGGCCACTGCCTCCGGCACAAGTGCCAGCGAGACGGTGAGACCCGACAGGATTTCGGCGGATAACTGTTTCGGTGTCAGGCGCGGGCGGGAGTCATCGCTGTAGAATTCACCACAAACAAGCCGGTGAAGGCTGTTTGGCTTGGACAGGGACATGGATCTGACTTCTTGAAATGGCCGGAAAGGGCGTGAGGCGCATGCAGACAAAATTCCTGCGGTCCGCATTGCCACGACTATGTACAGCGGACCGGTCCGGATGGCCAGCCTTCAAATCGAGATGTGGGACGGCCAATGACAACCGGCCCGCGAGCCGCGGCACCATGCGGCTGGCGCGCGGGATTGGCGCACGGCCAGTTTTTTCATCATCCGCGGCCGAAACCCCCCATTATTACCTCTTCCGGCAGAAGGCAGCGTTGACAAGGCTTGCCCCGGCCCGTCAAAATGAATGCTGTTAGAAAGGGTAAAGGGAGCAGATCATGTTTAAACGCGGAAACTTCATCTTGAGCCTGCTGGGCGCGGCATTGCTTTTTGCAAATGCGGCTCAGGCAGAGACCTGGCGCATGGCGTCCAAAATGCCTGCGGACAGCCCCGAGGGTAAGGTTTTCCAATATTTCGCAGATAAGGTTAAGGAACATAGCGGCGGCAAACTTGAAGTCGTTGTCTACCCGAATGAACAGCTTGGCAAGACAGATGCCGTTCTGGAACAGCTGAAGCTGGGCACGGTTCATCTCTATGCCGAAGGTTCCACCTACATGAAGAAATGGGTGCCCGAAATCAACTGGACATCGGCCGCGTTCATGTTCGATGACCGTGATCACTGGATCCGCTTCATGGAAACCGATCTTGTCCAGGGTTGGTACAACAAGGCGAGTGAAGAAGCCGGCATCAGCCTGCTTGGCGACGCCACATCCATTCTGCGTGGTCCGTACCGGGTGATGGTCACAAATCGCGACGTCAAGACATTTGACGATATCAGCATGCTCAAGCTTCGCATGCATCCCAGCAAGCTGGCGGTCAACACCTGGACCCATCTTGGCGCTGACGTGAAGACGCTTGCCTGGACAGATGTCTACCAGTCCATCCAGAAGGGCATTGTGGAGTCGGTGAACAGTCCGATCGCGCTGGTTGAAAGCATGCGCTTTCACGAGGTGGCACCGAACATCATTCGTCACGACGAATATTATCAGTCGATCGGCTTCATGATGAACCGCAGCAAGTTCGACGCCCTGTCCGGCGACATGCAGAACGCCCTCGAGAAGGCCTATTTCGATGCGGGCAAATATTCCAACGAGGTCATGGGCAGATCGGCCGATGAGTCGATCACACGGATGAAGGCAAGCGGTGTCTCATTCGTCGATATTGACCGGGCTCCGTTCGTCGCAAGAATGAAGGCATTCTACGACGATATGGAGAGCAAGGGTGAATTGCCGGACGGCTTCCTTAACGCTGTAGCCAGTTCACGCTAGCCGATCAAGATTTGATGACCGCCTCGACGCGACATCAAATCGGAAAACTCATACAGAAAGCCGATGATATTCTCGGCTTTCTGTCGGACATTTTTCATGCCATCGCGATTTTTTGTCTTGTGGCAATGCTGGTGGGAACAGCCTTCACCATTATCGCCCGCCCCATGGGGGTTTCCTTTTACTGGATCTGGCCATGGACCATCCAGTTCTTCGTGTGGATGTGCTTCTTCGGCTTTTATCCGATCTATCGGCGACGGGCCGATATCGCCATCAGCTTTATCATTGAGCGACTGGCACCCACCTACAGACATCTCAGCAGCATTCTGATCGAGGGTGTTATCATTCTGGTGATGGTTCTGATCATCCTGCAATTGCCCATCATCTTCGAGAGCCAGGTTGGGCCGGTGGATGGTGTCATCACCCCATGGGGCGAGCTGGAGCGCTACACATTGTCTATCCCGATGAGCTTTTCCTGCTGCCTGATCCTGATCAATTCAGCGACCGAGATCATGAAGCTGCTGGTTCGCGGAACGCCTTCCGCAGAGGGACCCTGATATGATTGCTCTTATTCTGTTCGCCGGGTTCATCGGCCTGATTCTGGTCGGCATTCCGGTGTCGATTTCGATCGGCGCGGCAGTCTTCGCAACATTTCTGACCTCGGAATTCAGTGACGCCACCTATATCATTCCCCAGCAATTGCTCGAGGGCGTGCGCAAACCGTCCCTGACAGCGGTTCCCTTCTTCATCATGGCTGGCAATTTGATGAATACGGTTGGCATGACCGACCGGATTTTCAATTTCGCCAATTCTCTTGTTGGACATTTCAAGGCCGGACTCGCACAGGTGAATGTCCTTGCATCGATGGTGTTTGCCGGTGTGTCGGGCGCCGCCGTGGCTGACTGCGCCGGGTTGGGCATGATCGAAATCAAGGCGATGCGCGAGCGGGGATACAATCCCGAATTCGCCGCGGCCCTGACCGTATGTTCGGCTGTGATCGGCCCGATCATTCCGCCATCGATCGGACTCGTCATATATGCGTTTCTGGCCCAGCAATCGATCGAACGGATGTTCCTTGCCGGGCTGGTGCCGGGGCTGCTTGTTGGCCTGTCACTGATGGTGTTCAACCGGATCCTGGCAACAAGACAGCATTTCCCGACGCAGGAGAAGGCCAGCCGCGAGACCGTTCTGAAAACCAGCCTTGACGGCATTCTCGCGCTTGGTGCGCCGGGCATCATTCTCGGGGCCATTCTGTTTGGCTTCGTGACCGCAACCGAGGCCGGTGTACTGGCCTGTCTTTATACTCTTGTGCTTGGGGTGCTCTACCGGTCCATCACCTTGAGAGGGCTTTACACCGCGCTGAGTGACACGATGATGATGACCACCATCATCATGATCATCATCGGCTTTTCAACAGCGATGGGATGGCTTCTTGCGATCGATCAGGTGCCGCAGCATTTCGGCAATTTCCTGTTTGATTTCACCGACGACAAGAACGTGTTCCTGGCGTTGATGCTGGTATTCATCCTGCTGATCGGTTGCGTGGTCGAGGGTGTTCCCGCAAAGCTGATGCTTGTGCCCATGTTGCTGCCGATCATCGATCAATACGGTGTCGACCGGGTTCATTTCGGCATCATAATCCAGCTTGGATTGCTGATCGGGATTGCCACCCCGCCCATGGGCATAGGTCTTTATATCGTCAGCGAGGTCGGTAAGGTTCCCTTTGAACGGCTCGCGATCGCGGTGATCCCGTTCCTTGTGCCGCTGATCGTTGTCCTGCTGATGCTGACTTATATTCCGCAACTGACGTTGTGGCTGCCGAATCTGGTGCTGGGGCCAGAATAGCCCGGGGAATGGCCCGGGGAACAGCCTAGGATTTCAATGCCGCCGCGACCTTTGCCGAGGCGCCTGTCAGGTCGCCAAGTCTCGCGCCCTCCTCCTGGATCAGCTTGTGACTTGCCGGCTCCTGACGCTGCTTCTCAAGCGCCCAGTCGATAAAGGGCGGGGCGTCTTCCGGCGGCATGAACAGGACACCGCTGTCATCAGCCACCACCACCCAGCCCGGCAGCACAGCCGCGCCGCCACAACTGATCGGCACATTCAGCGCGCCGCCGATGTCATAGAGCCGGGTCGTGACTGGCGACAGACCGCGGCTCCAGACGGGGAGGCCGAAATCGAGAATTTCCAGACGGTCCGTTGCCGGCCCGTCAATGACAACAGCCTCACATCCAGCGGCCTTGATTGCGCAGGCCACACCGCCGCCAAGACAGGCATGTTTGTGATCTCCAAGCCGGTCGATCACCAGTACGTCACCCGGTCTCAATCTGCCTGCCACATCATGCAGCAGAGTTGAATCCTGACCCGGCAATGCCAGCGTCACAGCGGTGCCGATCACCGTCCTTGCCGGCATCATCGGCGCGATGGCGGGATCGGCAAAGCCAAGCTGTCTGATATGGCCTATGGTTGCCGTCTCGACATTCGCCGCCCGCGAAACCAGGGCCGGATCGATTTGCTGTGGCATCGGATTGATCTGATATTTGTCCATCAAACGCTCCCTGAAGGCTCCTCTTGTCCGGATCTTGTCAGCTGCCAATTCGCCGGTGACTGGCGACCGGCACATCGGTTCGAATACGGTTCAGATAATCAACATCGATATTGGCGCTGGCCCAGCCGGTGCCATAGGATGACCGCGCGACCACAAGGCCCCAGGGATCCACGATCATTGAATGCCCCCAGGTCTCGCGCGTGCCTCCCGCACCATCGGGATAGGCGCCCCACTGTGCCGGCGCAACGGCATAGCACTGGGTCTCGATCGCACGCGCGCGAATCAGCGTATCCCAGTGGTCCTTGCCGGTCTGCAGGGTGAAGGCGGCAGGCAGCATGATCACCTGCGCCCCCGCCGCGGCGAGCTTCAGATAGAGTTCGGCGAACCGCATGTCATAACAGATGCTGCATCCAATCGTGATATCGTCGGCCTGATAGGTCACGATATCGCTGCCGGCTATCACGGTATCGGATTCCTTGTAATCCTTGCCGTCCGGAGTGGTGATGTCGAACAGGTGAATCTTCCGGTAGGTGGCGATCACCTCGCCATCACGGTTGAAGGCGACGGTGGTGTTGTAGACCTTGTTGTCGCCGCCCTTCTCGTAAAAGCTGCCACCATGAATGAACACACCATGTTTTTTTGCGAGGGTGGACAGGAATTCGGTTGTTCGTCCCTCCGGAATATTTTCCGCAGATTCCTTTCTGTCGGCGATCGTGCCGCCATAAAAAGCCATCATTTCGGGAAAGGCTATAAGATCCGGCTTGTCGGCCTTGATGGCTGCCTCGGCCAAATCCGACGCAGAGGTCAGATTGATGTCCTTGTCATTGGTGCTGTTCATCTGGATCGATGTGATTTTCATTGTCAAACTCCCTAACTCCCTAACTCCGCCGGCATCCGGATCCTATTTTGCTCTGAAGAGAGGCTACCACGATAACCGGCGGATAATCCCGTGCAATTTCATCTCATCGGCGACTACGGGCCAGTCCCTTGTTGGCTAGCGCAGTCTCTGCCCGTTGCTGTCGAAGAACAGCATATCCTCATCCCTGAAATCGAGACCGATCCTGGCGCCGATATCGAGGCTGGCCTCACCGAACTGGCGCACCGTGATCAGCCCACCATCGGTGTTGACGAAGATGTTCGTCTCGGCACCAAGATGTTCGAGATGACTGACGGTGCCCGACACCCGGCCGCGGCGGGACGGTGTGAGCTGTTCGGGTCGCACACCCACAGTCGCCGCCTTGCCGCCCACGCCAAGATGCCCGGCCTCGATGAAATTCATCGCCGGCGAGCCAAGAAATCCGGCCACAAACATATTGTCCGGATCCTTGTAGAGTTTCATGGGTGACCCAACCTGTTCGATCCGGCCATCACGCAGCACGACAATCTTCTGGGCAAGGGTCATCGCCTCGATCTGGTCGTGCGTCACATAGATGACGGTTGATTTCAGCTCGCGATGCAGGCGGGCGATCTCGATACGCATATTGACGCGCAGCGCGGCATCGAGATTGGACAGCGGTTCATCAAACAGGAACAAATCCGGATTGCGCACGATCGCGCGGCCGATGGCGACGCGCTGACGCTGCCCGCCGGACAGTTCGGCAGGCTTGCGCTTCAGATAGGGTTCAAGTTCCAGCATCTCGACAGCAAGGCTGATCTGCCGCTCGATATAGCTGCTGGCGGCGCCCGCCTGGCGAAGGCCCAGGCTCATATTCTTTTCAACCGTCAGATGCGGGTACAGCGCATAGGTCTGGAAGACCATCGCGATCTTGCGCTTCGAGGCCGGCATGGCATTGACCAGCTGGCCGGAAATCTCGACATCTCCGCGCACCGGGTCCTCAAGCCCGGCGATGATCCGCAGCAGGGTGGATTTTCCACATCCCGATGGTCCGACAAAGATGACGAATTCCCCGTCTTCAACCTCCAGATTGATATCCTTCAGCACCTCATTCGTGCCGAATGACATATGGATGTTCTTCAAACCGAGCGAACCCATCACTGCTCTCCTTGCGGATTATAATTCCGGCTGATGCAAATCCACCACCTTGCCAGTACGCACGCTTTCATCAGCCGCAAGGCAGATGGCAAGAGACTGCACCGCATCCCGCGCATGTCGTGACAAATCGATATTCTCAAGAATGGCGCGCGCGACAAATGCCTGCTCCGCATCACACAATGCCTGGTGGCCGGGTTCATCCTCAAGGTCTATGGCCCGGTCCTCGCCGCTTGTTGGATGCACCAGCAAACGACCGACTTTCGTATGGCTGTCGATATCGGAGGATCCCGCAATATCCTCGGCCACGATTGACACGGCGCCACCCGGCGAGATGACATCCTTCACAAAAAAGGCTGTCTCCGACATCATTGGCCCCCATCCAGCCTCATACCAGCCAACCGAACCGTCGGAAAACAGCACCTGGAAATGGCCGTAATTATACATGTCCGCCGCGATTTCATCTGACAGCCGCAGCCCCATTCCACGCACCTGAACAGGTGCGGCATCGGTGATCTGGCACATCACATCGACATAATGCACGCCGCAATCAACGATAGGCGGCGTTGTTTCCATGAGCTGTTTGTGGGTGGCCCATTCCTCTCCCCGGCTCTGCTGATTCAGGTTCAGCCTGAATACATAGGGGCCACCAAGCTGTCGCGCCTCGGCGATCATCCGCTGCCAGCTTGGATGATGGCGCAGGATATAACCGACAACCAGCTTGCGATCATGGTCCCGCGCCGCCCGTGTTACCGCGACAGCGTCATCCCTGTTGGTGGCAAGCGGCTTTTCCACAAAGACATGCGCGCCGGCCTGCATCGCGGCGATGGCATATTCGGCATGACTGTCCGAATAGGTGGCGATACAGACAAGATCGGGGGATGTGGCGTTCAGGGCGGTATGGAAGTCGTCGAAGCGGGTATAGCCGGTCAGTTCATCCGGCAGGACCGGCGGTGTCCGGTTGACCAGGCCGACAATCTCGAATTCCGGCTGTCCATGATAGGCCAGAGCATGGCTGCGCCCCATGTTGCCGAGGCCTGCGACAAGAACACGAATCATTTCACGGCACCCGATGTTATGCCTCTGATGAGCTGTTTGGAAAAAATCAGATAGAGTACCAGCACCGGGAACATCGCCATCGACAGGGCCGACAATACGGCGTTCCAGTCGGTGACAAACTGGCCGATGAACACCTGCGAGCCGAGCGTGAGGGTCTTTGTTGCTTCCCCGGGCGCAAGGATCAGCGGGAACCAGAGGTCGTTCCAGATGGGTATCATGTTGAACACGGCGACAGTGGCAAGCGCCGGCCGGACCAGCGGCAGTACCAGGACAAAGAAAATGCGATATTCAGAAAGTCCGTCGATCCTGCCGGCATTCTTCAGATCATCCGACACCTGGCGCATGAATTCCGACAGAATGAAAATCGCCAGCGGCAAGCCCTGCGCGATATAGACCAGCACCAGCGCTGTCAGGGTGTTGACCAGATTGGTGGCGACCATGATCTCGAGAATGGAGATGGTGCCAAGCCTGATCGGAATCATGATGCCAATGGCCAGATACAGCGCCATCAGCGTGTTGCCCTTGAACCGGTATTCGGCGAGGGCAAAACCGGCCATCGCGCCAAACAGCAGAATGAAGAACAGCGACGCCACGGTGACGATCAGCGAATTCTGCATATACAGAAAGAAATCACCCTGCCTGAACACGGTTTCGAAGCCGACCAGCGAGAAATTCTCCGGGCCCGGCAATGCCAGCGGGTCGCGGAAAATGGCCTTTCGTGTCTTGAAGCTGTTGATGATGATGATGAAGATCGGGAACAGCGCGATCACCGTGTAGGCCGCCAGCGCCACATGCGCCAGCAGAACATTCGGAACCGTATGCCTGACACGTCTCATCTTCCCGCCATTGCCCCTAAAGCTGATAGCGCGTCATGCGCATCTGGATGCCGAACAGATAGATGCAGACACCGGTCAGAATGATCAGGAACATGATCATCGCCACCGCCGCGCCCATATTCGGGTCGCCAAGTTGCATCTGGAAACCAAAGAATGTCCGGTACAGGAATGTGCCCAGGATGTCAGTGGCATAATTGGGCCCGGCAAGCGCCCCCTGCGCCGCATAAACCAGATCAAAGGCGTTGAAGTTTCCGACAAATGTCAGGATGGAAATGATGCCGATGGCCGGCAGGATCAGGGGAAGCTTGATCTTCCAGAAGGCCGCGAAGCCGGTGACACCTTCCACCTCGCCAGCCTCGATGACTTCCTGTGGAATGGACAGCAACGCCGCATAGATCAGCATCATCGGAATGCCGACATACTGCCAGACGGAAATGAGCGCCAGGGTTGTCAGTGCATATTCCTCCTTTCCCAGATAGGGCGCAAACAGGAATTTAAGGCCAACCGCCTTCAGCATGTCCGGCGCGATCCCCCACAACGGAGAGAGGATCAGTTTCCAGGCAAAACCGACAATGACGAAGGACATGATCGTCGGCAGAAAGATGGCCGAGCGATAAAAGCCGCGAAGCCGGAGTTTCGGGTTGGACAGGACGGCAGCGATCAGAATGCCAAGCGGGTTCTGCACCAACATGTGAATGACAAAGAACCAGACATTGTTGACCAGCGCGTTCCAGAAGGCACCTGACCAGCGCGGATCGCCAAACAGGATCCTGAAATTGTCCAATCCGACAAAGGATGTCTGCTGCTCGGATGTCGTGAAAAGCGACAGCTGCAGGGTACCGAACAGTGGAAAAATCATGAAGGCTGAATAAACCAGAACAGCCGGCGCCAGGAAGATGCCTATATGCCATCGGATCGGGCGGCGGTGCGATGTCACCTTGTCCTCAGTCAAACCTCTGGCTCCGATAGATGAACTTGAAAATCGGTCACAGAATGATCTCTTGAAAATTCTGCCCGCTGCAGACAGCCCCACCGGGGCTGTCTGGCTGTTTTGGTGGAAAGTCAGTCAGGTCTATTGCTGGGGTGCGTACCAGCTGGCCAGACCCTTTTGCATATGGGCGGCCGCCTCTTCGGGTGTCATCGATCCGCGAATGACATTCGCCGAGGTAACCCAATATTCATTCGCCAGATTCGGCGTGCCGCGCGACAGGATCTGGTGATAGGGCCGGATCGAGGAGTTGCACTCACCGCGCCAGCTGACAAAATCCTGGGCCAGCGGGTCCGTCATGTTCACATTGTGATCCGACAGCGAGAAGAATCCCGGCAGTGAATTCGCGTACAGATCGGCAAATTCGGCCGAACCCACCCAGTTCAGGAAGGTACGGGCGGCCTCGGGGTTCTTGGTCGCCTTGTTCATGCCAAGTGCGATATCAACATGGTCGGAGATGTAGCATTCATCGCCGGCAGCCTGCACAGGAACCTTGAAGGCGCCCATTTCGAAATCAGCCTGCGCGTTGAACCCGGCAATTTCCCATGAACCGGCAGGATAGATGGCTGCGCGGCCAAGCGTGAACATGTTCTGGCTGTCAGGATAGGACTGCGCCTCATAGCCATCGCCCATATAGGGGCCCCATTTGGCAAGTTGAGCGTAAGGTGCCACCCAGTCCGGATGCGTCAGCTTCATATCGCCGGCGATCACCGCCTGCCGGCCTTCCTCGCCCTTCCAGTAGTTCACACCGATATTGGCATAGCCCATGGTGGCGGCTTCCCACTGGTCGGCGACGCCCATCGACAGCGGCACATAGCTGCCATCCTGCTTGATTTTTTCCAATGTCGAGAAAAACTCGTCCACCGTTGTCGGCACGGAAACCCCGACTTCCTTGAAAGCGTCCTTGTTGTAGATGAAGCCGTGGATGACCGAGGCCATGGGCACGCAGAAAATCGCTGATCCGTCATCCGTGCTCCAGCCGGATTTGGCCACGGCACCGAAATTCTTCATGTTCTCCAGATCACCAACCTCGCCGAGATGCCCTGCCTTGTAGAGCGAGAGAGAGCCGTCAAACGGCCGGCAGGTGATGAGATCGCCAGCCGTGCCTGCTTCAAGCTTGGCATTCAGCGCCGAGTTATATTGCGCCGGTGCGGTGGGCGCGAAAACCACCTTGATGCCCGGATTTTCCGCTTCGAAAGCCGGGATGATCTTCTCCTGCCAAATTGACAGATCGTCATTACGCCAGCTTTCGATGGTGAGCGTGACATCGGCCGTTGCGACACCGACACTCCCCAGCAGCAGGGCTGTAGCTGCCCCGAACAATGATTTGATCTTCATGGTATTCCTCCCTCGTAAAATTGACCTGATATGCCGATTGTCTTTTCTTTCTGTATTCTTGGTGTAAAACGTGAACGGGCATTCAGGACACCACTGGAATATTGAGCCTTTCAAACAGATTGGTCAATATTGTCGCAGATGGATGACTGGAAGATGCCGTTGAGACCTCACCTGACAGGCGGCCTGCCGGAAAATGCCAACCACCGACAGCACACAAGCCCAACCGGCGTTCGGCAGCGTGACAATTCCTCACCGCCCTGCATTGCGCCCGCGACGGGGAGACCTGACATGAATGGCCGGCACATAGTCGCGGTTGACGGCGGCGGCACCAGAAGCCGGGTGGCCCTGGCCACCGCCGATGGCAGGATCATCGCCCGGGTCGAGGGCGGCTTCGCCAACCTGACAAGTGATTTCGAGACAAGCCGCCAGAACATCATGCAGGCCATCGAAGCGGTCTATGCCACCGCGAACATGCCGGCCGGGGCAGCGCCATCCGATATCGCCATCCTTGGCATCGCCGGGGCCAATGTCGGCACCGGCGCCGAACAACTGTCCGCGGCCCTTGAATTTGCATCGGTGCATGTCATGTCGGACCGGGAAATCACCATCGCCGGGGTGCTTGGTGACGGGGACGGCACGCTGGTCCAGGCGGGCACAGGTTCCTTTTTCGTCAGCCGGTTGCAGGGGCGGCTCAACCAGATTGGCGGATGGGGCCTGCAGCTTGGCGATGATTGTGGCGGTGCCTGGCTTGGCCGTGAGCTGCTGCGCTGGACATTGAAGGCGCATGACAGCGTGATCGAGACAACCGGGCTTGCCCGCCAGGTTCTGGCGCGATTCGGCAACAGCCCGTCGGAGATCGTGCTTTTTGCAAAAACGGCGACGCCGCAGCATTTCGGCGCGTTTGCCCCTGAAATCTTCGAGGCAAGAGACGCTGGTGACCCGCTGGCAATCCGGATCATCGATGCCGCGCTGGCCGATCTTCACGGCATTCTGGACTCGCTTGACGCCATTCACACGAAACAAATCCATCTCAGGGGCAGTGTCGGCGAACGCTACGCGCCGCTTCTTCGCGACGAATTCAGACAGCTGGTTGTCAAAAGTACCGGCGACGGCCTGTCAGGCGCGGTAGATCTTGGTGTCAAGCTTCTGCGGCAGACGCCACCGGGCTAGCCCGTCGCATCGTCGCCGTGAATCCGGGCGAACCGGTCGCGCAGCTTTGCGTTGGTTGGGCGCATCGCGATCATCTTGCCATCGCGCACCCGGCCAAGCCTTGTCATCACCAGCGTCGATATCATGTTCAGGCATATTTTCTGGGCGGTCGCCGCCTTCAGCCGGGTCGACCCTGCCAACGCCTCGCCGCCGGTGATCAGCGGAATGGCGATATCGGCATTGTTGAGAAGCGGCACATCAGGATTGTTGGCAATGCCGATGACGAGGGCGCCTGCCTTTCGGGCCTCGTCAAGCACCGTGCAGGTGAAGGAGGTCCGCCCGCTGGCCGCAAGTGCTATCACGACATCCTGCCGGCCGATATCATGGTCGCGGACCAGCGCGCGCGCGGCGCGTTCATCATCTTCCGCATCCTCCACCGATTCGATCAGCGCCCTGTCACCCCCGGCCACGAGATAGGCAACGCGCTCCCGCGGCCAGTTGAAGGTTGGCAGCAACTCCACACCGTCCTGAACCGCGATGCGAATGGAGGCACCCGCCCCGGCATAGATGATACGCGCCGTCTCGTCCTTCTGCATGCGACTGACAATCGCCGTGACCCCCGATTCGATCTCGGCAAGGCTGCTGCGCACGGCGTCAATCGCACGGCCATGATCCCGCAGCATCACCTCAAGAGCCGCCGCATCATCAAGACGATCAAGCCAGCAATCGGCATCCGGTTGGGTTTCTGTATCGGTTTTGACACTCATCTTTCGCTCACCTTGCTGATACCCGTTCCACCGGACCATGGCCGGTCACCAAATGCAATCAGTAGCCTGCCAGCCGGCTGGCCGCGTGCCTGTCCAGAACCACCGTTGTGTCGGGATGCGCCTGCAGGGCGCTGGCCGGACAGGCGGTGGAAGGTGGTGCCTCCAGCATCGCGCTGACCGCCGCCGCCTTGGCCGCGCCTGTCGCCAGAAGCAGGCACCGCCGTGCCTGCATGATGGTGCCGATACCCATGGTTATCGCCATCTGCGGTCTTTCGGCGTCAAAGCCCTGCATGGCCTGCTGGGTTTGCCGGCTCAGCTGTACCGGTGCGGTGCGGCTGTCAAACGGTGTCCCGGGTTCATTGAAGCCTATATGCCCGTTTCTGCCGATCCCCAGAAGTTGCAACTCGATGCCGCCGCGCGCTGCAATCTCCGCCTCATAACGGGCCGCCTCCGCCGCCAGATTGTCAGCCAGACCATCTGGCAGAAAACAGCGACCCTGCGCGTCGGCAATATGGCTGAACAATTCCCGCGCCATGAAGGCATGGAAACTGCCGGGATGTGTATTCGGCACGCCGATGAACTCGTCGAGGTTGAAACTTGTGAAGGCGCCGGTCGGGACCTGTCTTTCAGGAATGAGCTTGCGCAAATGTCCATAGACAGGCCGCATGGTCTCGCCCGTCGCCAGCCCCAATATGGTGGCCGGCATGTTTGTGAGATGATCTGCCAGTTGCTCGGCCACATGGCGTGCCGCTTCATCTGCGTCATTCCTGATCGTAACTTTCATCGCACCCATCACGCCCGAAGCCGGATTGCCATTCAAGCACAATCAGGACAAGGGCGGTACCCGGCAACATTTTGCATGGACGACATGCCATTGTGATAACGTGAAGGCAGCAATGATGCGGGAATTTTGGAAATTGGGAAATTTTGGAATGAACCATGACTGGTTGAGGTCTGCCGTAAAACGCTATGATGACTGCAATCGTGCAACGCTGGAATTCATCCTGTCACGCGCACCGCTGAAAGGCGCATTTGTCGACACAAAGGTCCATTCCATCAGCGGTGAAAATTATGATGGCGCCTGCGGAATACGGGGGCCGGAATTCACCTTTGGCTGGATACAGGGGCGCGCCCTCGAGGCGTTGATGACCTTCGCCCGCTTCTATCATGACCGTGATCCGGATCTTTCACGCCGGCTTGTCGACCGGGCAAGGCTTCTCTTCGACGGGCTGGATGCATTGTTCCGGCGCGACGGACATGTGTATTTCCTCTATGACCGGGATCTTCAGCCTGTTCGCGCAACAGCTGACGGCACCATCAGTCAACAGGCCGACACGGATATATTCACCTATTCGGACGCGTTCGCCGCGAAAGGCCTGTTCGCGGCCTCGAGGGTATTCGCAGCGGACCGGTCCTCACCATATCTGGACTATCTTCTTTCGGTCATAGAGGCGGTCGAGGACGGGCGCTTCCAGATGAGCGAAACCGTTCCCATCAGCCGGAAATCCGTCACCGGGCAGGCTGATGATTTCGGCCCGAGAATGATACTTCTCGGGGCGGCCGGGCTGCTGCATCGACATGGCGAGACGGCAAACACCGAATTCGCCGGTCGCTTCATCGACCATGTCCTTGACAGACACCATCACGCGCCAACAGGGTTGTTGCTGAACGTCCCCGGCGATGATAGCTGCAATGTGGGACACGCCATTGAACTGTGCGGTTTCGGTTTCGAACATCTGCAGAGCATCCCGGACGATGCAAGGCTGCGCAAGCTGGGTTCGGTGCTGGTGCGCAGCCTGCAGGTTGGTCTGCAGGGGCCGGGAATAGCGCTTTATCTGTCGGCCGCGACAGGCAGGGCGACCTCTGCGCACTACCCGTGGTGGCCAATGCCGGAAGCGATCCGCGCCTGCGCGCTTGGCGTGCATCTCGATCCCGGTCTTGACCTCCAGACCCTCTGGAAGCGATGTGATCACGCCTTCTTCACCGATTACTGGCAGGCAAGCAGGGGATTTGCATTCCAGACCCGCGATGTTTCGGGGCCTGTCGATTTCGTGCCGGCCACACCCGATCTCGATCCGGGCTATCATACCGGCCTCAGTCTTCTGGGTGCCACGCAGGCAATCGGGCTGCTGCTGGCAAGATAGCACTGTCCCGCCGGGCAGCCGTTCCGGATTAACTCGAAATGGCCTTGCCGCTCTCGGCTTCAAAAAGATGCAGGTCCGCAAGGTCGAAGCCGAACCGATATTCCTCTCCCGGACTTGCCGCAAACCTGTCATGCAGCACGATCACAACCTTCTGGTCACCTGACTGGCATTGCAGCAATGTTTCGGCGCCGGTCTGCTCGATGGACTCGATTGTCACAGAGAGCCCGTTGCGGGTCTTTTGCTGCTGGAAATGTTCCGGACGTATGCCGATCAGAAACTCGCCCTGAAGATGCTTGAATTTGGCAAGAGACAGGCTCTGCCCGTCCCCGAAAGAGAATGTCGCGCTTCCCGCCTCGGTGGTGACCGGCAGGAAGTTCATCGCCGGAGAACCGATAAAGCCGGCCACGAAACTGTTTTTCGGATTGTCATAAAGATCCAGCGGTCGGCCAATCTGTTCGATGAAACCGTCCCGCATGACGACAACGATATCCGCCATTGTCATCGCCTCGATCTGGTCATGTGTCACATAGATTGTTGTCGTCTGGAGACGGCTGTGAAGAGCTTTCAATTCAGCCCGCATCTGCACACGAAGCTTGGCATCAAGATTTGACAGCGGCTCGTCAAACAGAAAGACCTTCGGCTGGCGAACGATTGCCCGTCCCATGGCGACCCTCTGCCGCTGGCCGCCCGACAACTGTTTTGGCAGGCGATCCAGCAATTCACCGATTCCCAGAACCTCGGCGACATTCTTCACGGCGGCCGTGATGTCCGCCTTCGAGCGCTTCATCAGCCGCAGCGAGAAACCCATATTCTCGGCAACCGTCATATGGGGATAAAGCGCATAGTTCTGGAACACCATGGCGATGTCCCGGTTCTTTGCCTCGACATCATTGATGACCCTGTCGTCAATCAGCAATTCACCGTCGGACACCTCTTCCAGCCCGGCCAGCAACCTCAGGATGGTGGATTTCCCACAGCCGGAGGGGCCGACCAGCGCCACAAACGCACCGTCGGGGATGGTGAAGGAAACACCATGCAGCACCTCTGTTGGTCCAAACGATTTTCTTAAATTCCTGATTTCGACTGAAGACATGAATCCAATCTCGTTGCTGTTCGGTTTCCGGCTGTCATTCTGGACGCGATCCTCGTCATTCCTTCATACCGCTGGCGGCAATGCCTTCAACAAAGCTGCGCCGCAGAAGCACGAAGACAAGGACCGAGGGAACCATGACCGCGGCCGAAGCCGCGCTCAGTAGGGCGAGGTCGACGGTATAGGCACTCTGGAAGTTGGCCAGCCCGACCTCGATGGTGAAAGCCGTCTTGCGGGTCAACACCACAATTGGCCAGGCGAAGGTTGTCCATGCCTGAAAGAACGCCAGCACGGACAATGCCGCGATGGGGCCTTTCAGCAACGGCACCACGATATGCCAGAAAATCCAGAACTCGCCGGCGCCATCAATGCGGGCGGCCTCTATCAACTCATCCGGTACGGCGGCGATCACGTTTTGCCGAATGAGGAAGATACCAAAACTCATCACCAGATAACCGATCAGGAGACCGCCAATGCTGTTGAGCGCGCCAAGCGCCTTAACCTGGAAATAGAGCGGGATCATATAGACCTCGAACGGTATGATCGCCGTTGCCAGAAACAGCGTGAAGATCACGTTGATCGTCCAGAACTGGAACTTCGCCACCACGTAACCGGCAAGCGTGGAGGTGATGACGATGGCGATCATGGAGAGCAGCGCGAATGACAGGCTGTTGAAGATCCACCTAAACAGCGGTGTCTCGCTGAAGACGCGGTGGAAATTCTCCAATGTCGGATCCTTTGGCAGGATTGTCGGCGGCCAGACAAGGATTTCCTGGGGTGTCTTGAAGCCGTTCGCGATCAGCAGCAGCAGCGGCATCAGCAACAGCACGCAAATGACAAACAACATGATGTCGAGGAGGAGGTTTTTCCGCCGCGATCTTGTATTGGAAGACACCGTCATTTCCGCCCCCGTTGTCTGAGCAGGCCGAACTGCACTCCGGTCAGCACCAACACAATCACCAGAAGGATCACCGCCTCGGCCGCCGCATATCCGACACGGAAGTTCTGGAAGCTGTTCTCCAGCATATCAAGAACCAGCACGCGGACCAGGCGGCCGGGAGCCCCTTGCGTATCGGATGCAAGAATGAAGGCCTGCGCATAGACATTGAATCCCGAAATCAGGGTCACCACCGACACATAAAGGGTAATGGGCTTCAACAGCGGCACCGACATGAAAAAGAAGGATTGCACGCCGTTCGCGCCATCCAGTCTGGCTGCCTCATAAACGGATTTGGGAAGATTCCTGAAGCCGACAAGATAGATCAGGACGCCATAACCAAGCGTCTGCCAGGATACCAGAAGAATGATGCAGATGACCGAAAGCACCGGATCGAACAGCCAGGGTTGGGCCTCGCCGCCAAAGGCAACGATCAAACGGTTCAGGGGGCCAAGCTTGGCATCGAAAACCCACTTCCATGCCATCGCGGCGGGGACCAGCGACACGACATGGGGGATGAAGACAGCCGTTTCATAAAATCCGGCGAACCGGCTTCTTGTCCGGTGATATATGACCGCGGCAAGAACCATCGACACAGGGATGGTAACCGCCATCGCGCCAAAGGCGATGGCGGCCGTATTGATAATGGCGTCAAGAAACTGGTCGTCCTGAAAAAGCTCCCTGAAATTCTCAAGACCTACAAAGGGCTTGTTCCTCGACAGTAAATTCCACTCAAACAGGCTTAGCCGCAGCGTTTCCGCGATTGGAAACATCCGCACCCAGCCAAAAATCGCAAATGTCGGCAATATTGCAATGATGGCAAACCAAAATCGCTTTTTCCTGGACACTTTGTCTTTCCCCTCAAGATTTGAGTTCGGCGCCGCAAACAGCGCCGAACTCACCATTTTACAGGAGATTATTTGCCAAGAATACCGGCCCGATCCAGGATCTTGTTGGTCTCGGCGGCCGATTCTTCCAGCACAGCCATCATCGCGGCATCATTTCCAACCAGCGAGCTGTCGGCATAGGCTTCGGTCAGCTTTGCCGCAAAGCGCGTCAGGATTTCATTGATGGGCTCGATCGACGGCAGGGTGAAGAAGACATAGTCATCAGGCAGATCGACAAAGGCCGAGAATTGCGGCTTCGCCGTGGTCACCGAGGAATAGTCCACGCCACTGCGGTTTGGCAGCCAACCCACATTGTCCAGCATCCAGATCAGATGTTCCGGCTTGTTGGCCTCGATGGCGAATTCCCAGGCTGCCTTCTGCGCCTTCTCCGAGCCGCCGGCGACATAGAGGTTCACCGGCAGGGCGATCGAACCACGCGGCAGCAGCGCTGTCTTGTAGTTCAGATTGGGAGCTTTCTTCGCCGTGTCACCGATCACCCAGCTTTCCCGAATGAACATGGCTGTCTGCTCACGCTGGAACGCGGCCGCATCGGCTGGCATTTCGACGGTGACGGTCTTGTCACCGCTGACAGCCTCGACATATTGCCGCAACGCCGCCAGACCGGCGTCATTGGCATAGCTGGCCTTGTAGCCGTCACCGGCCTTTTCAAGAAGCGAGCCGCCAAACTGGTGGAGATTGATCCAGAATTTCTCGGCGATACCGCCGCCACCGCCCGACAGACGCAGTGACCAGCCTGAAACCGTCGGGTTGCCCGACGCGTCACGCTGCGTCAGCTTCTTCGCATATTCGGTATATTCGGCCATGGTCTTTGGCGGGCCATCAAGACCGGCAGCCGCGAACATATCAGTATTGTAGAACAGAGCGCCCTGGCCACGGAAGATGGGCACGCCGTAGACCTTGCCATCCACAGCCGCGACTTCCTGAAAGAACGGCTCGAAATTCGCCGCATTGTTCACAAAGCCCGCGACATTCGCCGGTGCCGATGGCAACAGGTCATTGACGATGTAGCGATTGGCTGTCGAGCCGATAAGCTCGAAAACCGTCGTTTCATCAAGACCCGAGGACAGGGCCAAGGCGACACGTTTTTCATGATCGCGCAGACCGATAGGTTCAACGATCACATTCAGGTCAGGATGCGTGCTCTTCATGCTCTCGGCGACGCGTTCGTAATAGCCCTGCAATTCAGGGAAGCCGCCCCATATCACAATGTCCTCTGCATTCGCAGCGACATGCCCCCCCACCGTGATTCCGGCGGAAAGACAGACAATGGTGGACATTCGTCCAATGAAATTGAGTTTACCCATTGTTTCCTCTCTCGATTGTACTGTTGTTGATTGCCCGTTCATTCTGGGCCGCTGCGACCGCAGCATTTTTGGCCACAAGACATCCGGTTTGCTCCAGACGTTCGGCCGAGCCCGGCGCGAATGTGGCGCCAAGTCCATAAAATCTGTGTGCTTCGTCGATTTCGTAACCACCGGACCGGTACTCGGCCCTCGGCGGGATATAACCCGGGTTGTCATCGGCGTAGGCGATGATGAAAACGGGATATTCAGCCGCGATGCCGTCGCGGGCGATGCTGTCACGAAGACGCAGCGCAGATTGCGCAAACACCTCGCCCGGCAGCCCGATCAGGATGCTGCCGCCCCAGCAGAGCGCCGTGCATCGCACTTCCAGCGGGTCGATGTCTTTTGCCATCCTGTTCCTGGCCCAGTCGATCCAGATTTCATAGATGAATGCCTTGTCGGCGTCGCTCTGTGCCAGGCTGTTCCATTGGTCGATCAACATGTCCGCCGATGCGGTTTCCCGTGACAGGAAATCAAGATCGATCCGGTTTTCCGCAACACCACACCGATCGTCCAGGGCGGACAGATCACAGTTCATGACGGCCTTCGCGATCCCGCTGCCGATATGCGCCGCCATCTCATAGCTACGGTCGGCATTGCCCTGTGCCGACAGCGAGCTGTGCGCCGAGTGTCCGGAATTGATATCGCCGGCGCAACCGGTCGCAAAGATGGCCACAGCGCCCGGAAGCGCCGCCTCAAGCTCTTCCCGTACGAAATGAACATAGTCACCGGTCAACAACAGATTGTCCGCCGCCAGAACCACCGGATGGCAGGCATATGAAACCAGTATCGCGACAGGGTCCCCATCAAGACCGTCAAACCGCAGGATCGGTATCACCGGATCCACGGCACCGTCCTTGTGGCGACGGTTCTTCGCAAAGCCGGGATCGCTGCCAGTGCCGCCCCGCATGCTGGCCGGCCTCCGTGAGGCGACGGCCTTGTCAATGGCCTCGACTATGCCTGTTTCCAATGCCGCAAGAAAATCGGGATCCGCCCTGGACCAGAGCCGTCCCTGCATGGAGTTCGGCGCCCCATGCGTGTGCGTGGCGGCAATGGTGATGGCATCATCGGCCAGACAGCTGCGCCGGCGGGCCCGCCGCGACATTGCCGCCTCGATACCGATGACATCGGCGGTGACAAGGGCGCTGTCCCCTACGACCAACGCCCTCACTGTCAGCGGGTCGTGGGTGCCGGTTGCCGGGGCGCTGCGCGCGGCGAAGCCGGCCATTGCCAACCCCGGCGGAGCTGTGATTTCAACCTTCGACACGCCCACCTCGATCATCACATTACACTCTCGCCATCAAAGATGATGTCACGGACAGTTGGTTTCGAGGCCTTCCCGTCCTGCTCAAGCAGGATGAAATTCGCCGGCTGTCCCTCGGCAAGTTCGTTTGCAAGTCCGATATGCCGCGCTGGAGTCGAACAGGCCATGGTGACCGCATCTTCAAGCGGCATGCCGGTGAATTCGTGGAATCCCAGCAGGATATCCAGCAGACAGCTCCCGCTCCCGGCAAGAAACGGCGTGCCGGCAATCGACACCCTGCCATCCTGCGACACCTCGACATCCCCGCCGATGGCGGAGTGGTAACGGCCTGCGGGCTGTCCGGCGAACCTGACACTGTCTGATATCAGCAGCGAGCGCTCGACGCCCTTTGCCCTGATCATGGCCGTCAATGCCGATCTTGGGAGATGATGCCGGTCCGCGATGAAGGAAGCCGTCAGACGATCATCCGCCAGCTGCGCCCAGATGGCATTTGGATGGCGCGGCAGCAGATTGGATATGCCATTGCCAAGATGCGTGGACATGGTTGCCCCGGCATCCACCGCACGGGCGACATCCTCCTCATCGGCGTTGCTGTGTCCCAGCGAGACGACAACACCGGTTGAGGTCACATGTTTGATGAATTCGCAGGCGCCCTCTGTCTCGGGGGCCAGCGTGACGATTTTCACAAGGCCGCCACACGCCTCCTGCCAGCGCGCGAACTCAGCCACCGAAGCAGGTCTGACATGTTCTGCCGGATGGGCACCGCGCGGCCCGTCAAGATGCGAGATCGCCGGACCCTCAATGTGAATGCCAGCAATCATCTTCCCCGATATCGGGCACTCTTCAACAGCCTGCCGGATGGCTGTCAGTCGCTGGCAGATCTCGTCCTCGCCTGCCGTGATCAATGTCGGCAGATAGGCACAGACCCCAACCCGGCTGAGCGCCCGGCCAAGGGCGATGACCGTTTCCACGGCCAGGTAACCTTCATTGAGGTCATGCCCCATGAAGCCGTTCACCTGCAGATCCACCAGCGCCGGGATGATCAGCGGCGCCCCGCGCGGCGCAGCATCCCCATGATCGATAGCCGCGATCACACCGCCCTTTACATGGATCGAGAGAGCCTGTCCGGTTGTCAGGCCCCGGCATGAATATGTGACCTGATCTGTCAAAGCGACCTGACCCTCCCCCGAAATTTTTCAAGAAAGCGGCCGTTGGCCTCGTCACCACCGGGCGCATTTCCGCTGCGCCATATAGGGGGGTCTTCACCCGTTTCGCCAAGATGGGCGATGGTGCGGATCACAAGGCAGTTCAGCGCAAAGGCGTTGGCGAATGTCGACACGGCCGAGGTATTTTCGGACACGCCGGGAACCTCGATAATGGCATCACCGACGGGCACCTTGGTATCAATGCTGATATCGACAATATCATGCAGATTCTGCCGCGACGGGTGTCTTGCCGGGTGGTCGGGCGCTGTTTGATCGGCATGTGTTCTCGAACTCACGCCAATGACAAAGACGCCCCGCTCACGCGCCGTCAGCGCGGCATCGATAAGCGCGGAATTGATGCCATAGGCATTGGCAAGTATCAGCAGGTCGCCTTCGCCAAGCCCCTGATTCTCGATCACCACCTTGCCGTACCCCGGGGTGCGCTCGATGGCCATGGACCGCAACGCGCCATTCGAAAGCAGCGTGCCTTCATCAAGGATTGCGTTGATATGCATCAGGCCGCCAGCGCGAAAGAACAATTCCTGGCTGGCCAGATTGGAATGCCCTCCCGGCCCGAAGATGTGGATGAGCCTGTCGGAAGCTATCTGTTCGGCCATTCTGCTGGCCGCGGCCTCCATGGGCCCCTTCTCCTGTTCATGAATGGCGCGCATCAAATCCACGACGCCGCCGAGATATGTCTCGCAAAGCCGGTCAGCCGGGGTTGCATCCTTGTCAGACACGCGGGCTGGCCTCCCGATCCAGGAAAATTCTGCAGTTCGGATGTGTGCGCAGAATACTTGCAGGACAGTTTGTTGACATCGGTCCGTCCAGCGCCGCCTCGACGGCGCCTCGCTTGTGCGGCCCCGGCACCACGCAGAAGATTGCCTCGGCCGCCATCAGCTGCGGCACTGTCAGGGTGATCGCCTGTTTCGGCACCTCGGCCAACGCCGCAAAACAGCTGTCATCGACCTGCTGTTGCCGGCAGGCTGCGTCGAGTTCGACAACCTTGACCATCGCCGGGTCGTCGAAATCCGCGACCGGTGGGTCATTGAAGGCGATATGGCCGTTCACGCCAATGCCAAGACACGCGATATCTATCGGCGCCGCGGCAAGCAGGCTTGCATAATCCCGGCAAATCTCCTCGGCAATCCCGATTGCCGGAATGCGGTGCACGACGCCGATTGACGCCCTGCAGAACAGATGATTGTCAAGCCAGTTGGCGAATCGCTGCGGCGCGTCGGACGGCAGATCGAGGTAATCATCCATGTGAAAGGCTGTGACACGGTCCCAGGGAATATCCCTGATGGCCAATAGACTGGAGATCATTTCTGACTGGCTTGGCGCGGCAGCGAACACGATTCGCACCTCTGGCTTGGCCTCGAGAACATGAAGGATCTGCCGCGCGATCATTGAGGCTGCGGCCGTGCCCATCGCCTGCCGGTCCCGATAGGCAGTGACGGCCGCCCGCTCCACGAACCAGCTGGCCAATACTTCCGTTTCTTCACGCACCCTGTCTGCAGAGGTCATGACTTTCGAAGCTCCCTTACCAGAAAATGCTCCCATGCAATCGATTGAATGTCAATCTGCCGCAAGGTGGACGGGTCTGACCAGCGATGATCCGACACCCGGCAGGCGGGCGCTTCGTCACATCTTGCCGATTGCTTTGTCAGTCGTTTTTCTGAGGATCAGTTCGGTATCGAGAAGCTCACAGATGTCCGGCGTGGTGCCGGATTTCAACGTCTTGATCAACAATTCTGTCGCCAGCCTGCCGGCCTGGGTTGTCTGGCTGGATACGGTGGTCAGGACCGGCAATCCCGAAACATCATCACAGCCCACAAGACTGAAATCGCCGGGGACGCTGAAACCGCGCTCCGCCAAACCGAAATAGACTCCCTGTGCCAGCACATCGTCGAATGCGAGAAACGCGGACGCGCCGGTCGCGACAAGTTCGTCGATCAACTTCATTCCCGAATCGAACGAGGCGGCCCCGGCGGCGATTTCAAGACACTGGACACCATGCCTGTCGGCGGCGTTGAAAACGGCCCGGCACCGCTGCTCGTTCGCCCAGGATTGAGCCGGGCCACTGATATAGGCCAGCTTTGCATGACCCAGTTTGGCAAGATGCTCCACGGCCATGGCCATGCCTCGGCCGGCATCGATCAACACTCTTGGAATGCCCGGCACGTCCCGGTTGATCAGAACAAGCGGAATGCGGCTCGCCATGTCCCTGATCACCGCCTCATCGGAACGCGGGGAGACCAGAATGGCACCGGAAACCTGATCGCTGAACCGCGCAAGAAGTCGTTCTTCGTGACCGGGATTTTCATCCGCATTTCCAATGAAGACGCAATAGCCGCTCTTTTCCGCCTGTTTCTGGGCGGCAAGCGCGATCGGCGGCATGAAAGGATTGGTCAGATCAGGGACGATCAGCGCGATATTCTGCACCTGACCGGTCCGCAGGGCGCGGGCGGCGGTGTTTGGCGAATACCCCAACGCCACGGCGACAGACTTGACCTTTTCAATCGTTGTCTGCCGCAGCATTTCAGGCTGGTTGTAGGCACGGGAGACCGTTGACCGGTCTACACCCGCGGCCTTGGCAACCTCGACAATTGTCACCTTACCTGACTTGGATATCTTCGTACTCATCACCGCCTGTGTGGGTCGCTTTTCCCGGAAAATACATAACTGCCTTACAAGACCCGATCCCTGAGCATAATAGATATGCTGCGATATGAATGAAATAAAATGCAATGAATGCCGCGTCACCCCGTCAGGCGCACAGAACAGGCCATAACAGGGGGCGCCGTCGGAAATCCGTCTTGTGACAGGCATGAACGGGACATTTTTCGCAACCTGCGTTTCGGCTGCTCGATTTCAGACTTTATGTGCGATCACGGTCAGACGCGGCGGTTGATGATGCCGGTCCTCCGGCGCGCTCCCGGCGCCCGCGTCCCGGCACCGGCAGCACCGAGATCACAAAACAGACAAGCGCCGCGACCACGATGCTGGGGCCGGCCGGGGTGTCCCATTCAAGCGACCCCAGCAGGCCAAGCCAGACAGACCCCAGACCGACAATGGCGGCGATGACCGCCATCTGTTCCGGCGATGACGAGAAACGCCGCGCGGTGGCGGCCGGAATGATCAGCAGCGCGGTGATCAGCAGCACACCGACGATCTTCATCGACACCGCGATGACAGCCGCCATCAGGATCATGAAAACGATATTCGCAAGATCGGGCTGCACGCCCTCGGCGGTGGCAAGCTCGTAATTCACCGTCGCCGCGAAGAGTGGTTGCCAGATACGGACAAGCACCGCAAGCACGGCAACTCCGCCGCCCCATATGATGGCCAGGTCAAAAGGTGTGACGGCGAGGATGTCGCCGAACAGGAACCCCATCAGATCGACCCGCACCCAGCTCATGAAGGCCAGGACCACCAGACCGACAGCCAGCGCGGAATGCGCCAGCAGACCAAGCAGCGCGTCGGAGGACAGGCTGGCACGGCGCTGCAACAGCATCAGCAGCAGCGAGACAATGACGGAGATGCCGAAGACGGCAAAGGTGATGTTCAGCTCGAACAGCAGCGCCAGCGCCACACCCAGCAGCGCCGAATGCGACAGCGTGTCTCCAAAATAGGCAAGCCGGCGCCAGATGATGAAACATCCCAGCGGCCCGGCCACCAGCGCGACACCGATCCCGCCAATAACAGCGCGGGTGAAAAAATCATCAAGCATCGATGTCCGCCTCGCTGTCATTCCTGATCCGCCCGTCCGGCAGATGCTCATGGTCATGGCGATGCTCATACAGGGCGAGGCCGGAGGCGGCATGCTCGCCGAACAGCGATCTGAATTCGTCACTCAGCGCCACATTCGCCGGTGTGCCGGAACAGCAGACATGACCGTTCAGGCAAATCACCCGGTCCGTTGTCGACATCACAACATGCAGATCATGGGAAATCAGCAACACACCGCAATCCAGTCGGCTGCGAAGATCCTCAATCAGCTTGTAGAGCGCGATTTCACCATTGAAATCGACCCCCTGAACAGGCTCGTCAAGCACCAGAAGATGCGGCGAGCGCAGGATCGCTCGGGCCAGCAGGACGCGTTGAAACTCGCCGCCCGACAGCCTGCTCATCTGCGCCTTCGCCAGGTGACCTGTCTCGGTGGCCGACAGCGCCGCCTCGATTTGTGATCTGCTGGCGCGATTTGTCAGGCGCAGGAAGCGATTGACCGACAGCGGCAGCGTCCAGTTCACATCAAGCTTCTGCGGCACATAGCCAACCCGCAGATCCGGCTTGCGCTGCACTTTTCCCTCGTCGGCTTCCAGAACGCCAAGGGCCATCTTCGCCGTTGTCGATTTGCCCGACCCGTTTGGCCCGATCAGCGTGACGATCTCGCCCGGCGCAACACTCATCGAGACGCCGCGCACCAACCATCGCTCCGACCTGTGAATGCCGGCATTTTCAAGTGATATGAGCATGTCGCGGTCTCTAACCATGTAACGGTGTCCTGATTAGCACAAAGATTGTGATCAGGCCTTGTAATTGATCACGGCTGGCGCTATTTTGCGTGATGTTATACTATAACATTACGACGCGACAATCAGTTTCAGCATCCCGGGGACCATCATGCGTTTCATCAAAGCCGCCTTTCTCGCCACTACTCTTCTGTCGGCCAGCACCACTCTGGCCAAGGCAGATGTGAAGGTCGTCGCATCGATCAAGCCCGTTCATTCTCTAGTTGCCGCGGTCATGCAGGACGTCGGCGCGCCCGACCTGATTGTCGAGGGCGCCGCATCGCCGCACACCTATTCTCTGAAACCGTCACAGGCACGAAAGCTGCAGGACGCTGATCTGGTATTCTGGATCGGTCATGAACTGGAAGCCTTTCTGGAAAAGCCGATCGATGGCATCGCGACAGGCGCGACAGCCGTATCCCTGTTGGACAGTCATGGTTTGACCAGGATCACATTCCGTGAAGGCGGTGCCTTTGATGATCACGGGCATGATCACGACGACCATGGTCATGATGAAAAACATGATGACCACGGGCATGATGAAAAACATGATGACCACGGGCATGATGAAAAACATGATGACCACGGGCATGATGAAAAACATGATAACGCGAAAGTGCTTGTTCACGAAATCGAAGAGGCGCTGTCAGAGGCAGATCCGGACAACGCGGCAGCCTATGCGGCGAATGCCGACAAGGTCATGGGCAAGCTCGACAGTCTGGTCGCCGAAATCGATGCTGAATTGCAGCCGGTGAAGGGAAGAGGCTATATCGTGTTCCACGATGCCTACCAGTATTTCGAAACACGCTTCGGCATGACCGCTGTAGGTTCCATCACCGTTTCGCCGGAAGTTCTGCCGGGGGCGGAACGTGTTGCCGAACTTCAGGAAAAGGTCAGACATCTCAACGCGACATGCGTTTTTTCGGAGCCACAATTCGAGCCAAAACTGGTGGCGACGGTGACCGAAAACACCGATGCAGGAACCGGTGTACTCGACCCGCTTGGCGCGTCGGTCACTGATGGGCCCGATCTGTACTTTACCCTGATCCGCGGCATGGCCCGATCACTGAAGGACTGCCTGACAC
>RFZL01000021.1 GCA_009920665.1 Alphaproteobacteria bacterium
CCCGAGGATGACCCGCGCAACCCGGCCGTGATCGCCGACAATGTCGGCGACAATGTTGGTGACGTTGCCGGCATGGGGTCGGACATTTTCGAATCCTATTGCGGTTCGATGATCGCCTCGATCGCGCTGGCAGCCTCGATGTCGATGGCCTCGGTCGAAGCCCTTGGCGGTGACCGCGAAGTTCTTCAGTTCATGCCGCTGGTGCTTGCCTCGACCGGCCTTATCTGCTCGCTTCTCGGCATCCTGTCGGTCCGCATGTTTGCCGACAGAAGCCCGGACGTTGCGCTGCGCTTCGGCACCATCGGTTCGGCGGTGATCTTCATCGTGGCGGCCTATTTCGTGATCACCAGCATGGGCGCCAGCAGCGGCGTCTGGGGTGCGGTTCTCGTTGGTGCTATCGGCGGTATCATTGTCGGCCTGGTCACCGAATATTACACCGGCGGCGCACCGGTCCGCAAAATCGCCAAAGACGGTGAAACCGGCCCGGCGACGATCATGATCAGCGGCCTTGCCGTCGGTATGCAGTCGGTTGCCATTCCGGTGCTGACGATCGCGGCCATCATCTTCTTCGCCAACATGTTCGCGGGCCTCTACGGCGTCGGCATGGCGGCCGTGGGTATGCTCGCCACCGTCGGCATCACCATGGCCATCGACGCCTATGGCCCGGTCGCCGACAATGCGGGCGGAATCGCCGAGATGGCAGAGATGGGCCCCGAGACCCGGGAAATCACCGACTCGCTTGACGAGGTCGGCAACTCCACCGCCGCCATCGGCAAGGGTTTTGCCATCAGTGCCGCCGCGCTTGCCGCGCTGGCCCTGATCAGCGCCTATATCGCCAAGGTCAGCAACGGTGACCCGGACTTTGTCCTGGCGATCAATGATCCGATGGTTCTTGTCGGCATGTTCATTGGCGGCGTCTTCCCGTTCCTCGTTGCCTCGATGACGATGACGGCTGTCGGTGACGCCGCCTTCGAGATGATTGTCGAGGTCCGCCGCCAGTTCAAGGAGATCCCGGGTCTTCTGGAAGGCAAGGCCAAGCCGGACACCGCGCGCTGTGTCGACATCGCGACCCGCGCCGCGCTGCGCCGGATGATCCTGCCGGGCTCGCTTGCCGTTCTGGCCCCTGTTGTCATCGGTTTCGGCCTCGGGCCGAAGGCGCTTGGCGGCATGCTTGGCGGCGCGCTGATCTGCTGTGTGATGATGGCGCTGATGATGGCGAATGCCGGCGGTGCCTGGGACAATGCCAAGAAATATGTCGAAAAGGGCAATCTTGGCGGCAAGGGTTCCGACGTTCACAAGGCGGCTGTTGTCGGCGATACTGTCGGCGACCCGCTGAAGGACACTTCGGGTCCGTCCATGAACATCCTGATCAACGTCATGGCGATTGTCAGCCTGGTGATCGCACCGCTGCTGATCTGACGCCCGGTGCATCACGGATAATCAAGAAGGGCCCGCCATCGTGCGGGCCTTTTTTCTGGTCTCTATTTTGTGTGGGCCTGAAAAGCCTGCCAGCGATATGATAGGGACAACGCGGATCATCGCAGCCAGGCGGAATCACCGGAATGTCAGCACAGCCTATCAACCGGCACAGCCTTGCCATTTCCAACCGGCAGGCGCGGCGGCTCTGGCTGGCGGCGCATGATCTTGCCGCCCCGCCGACCGGCCCGGCCGACCTGCCGGGATTGATCCGCAGGCTGGGGTTCCTGCAGATCGACACGGTGCGCAACATCGTGCGTGCGCATGACCATATCCTCTGGAGCCGCCTGCAGCGCTATCGCGAGGGTATGGTCTGGGGCCTGCTGCGCCACCGCCACCTGTTCGAGCATTTCACCCATGATGCCTCGCTGATCCCGATGGATGTCTATCCGATGTGGCAACGCCAGTTCGACCGCCTTGGCCAGCGCGCGGCGAACGCCGCCTGGTACCGCTCCGGGCTGACACAGGAGGACATTCGTGCGATCCGCGACCGTATCAAGACGGAAGGCCCGCTATCGACGCACGCCTTTGAAAGCCGGCCGCGCACCGCCGAGATGTGGGCCCGCCCACCGCACAAGAAGGCGCTGGAACAGATGTGGTATGCCGGTGAGCTGGCAACATCGCATCGCGAGAATTTCGTCAAATATTACGATCTTGGCGAAAATGTCTTTCCCACCCGCCAGGCCAATGGCGCCTCGATGCGCGAACAGGCGGACTTTCTGTGCGACGGCGCCATCGACCGGCTGTGGATCGCCAGTGCGGGCGAGGTCAGACGGTTCTGGGATGCGGTGACGCCGGGCGAGGTTGCCAACTGGGCCGGCCGGCGCCACCTTGTGCCGGCACGGATCGAGGGTGCCGATGGACGGTGGCATGCCTGCCTTGCCGTTCCGGATATCGAATCACGTCTTGCGAACATCACCGCCGGCTCCACGCGCCTGCGGATCATCAACCCGTTCGACCCGGCGATCCGCGACCGGCGGCGGCTGCAGCGGCTGTTCGGGTTTGAATACAGGAACGAGATGTTCGTGCCGCCGGCCGAGCGGCGCTGGGGCTATTATGTCTATCCGCTGCTGGAAGGTGCCCGGTTCGTTGGCCGGATCGAGCTGAAGGCGGTGCGCCGGGAAGGCCTGATGCGGGTGGCCGGCTTCTGGCCCGAGCCCGGGGTCAGATGGAATGCCGCGCGGCTCGACCGCCTTTACGCCGAGCTGCGGCGTTTCGCGCGGCTTGGCGGGCTGGCGCTGGACCCGATCAGTCTTGAGGCGGCTGTAGAGGGGCGTCTTCAGGCGGTCTCGCCATAATACAGCGTGACGACGTGCTTTGCCTCGGCGAAGAACAGCCAGCGTTCGACAAACATGCCGGCGACATGCGCCAGCACCGCCACCGCCAGCGCCCCGGCCGATGCCGGTGCCAGCACCAGGATCAGCACAGGTATCGCACCGCCAAGCAACAGCGCGATCATCCGCAGCTTGTCGGCATGCTTGCGCGCGACGACAAAGCCCATTTCATGCTGCAGGTAGTTTTCCTCGGTATGTGGCGGCATCAGCGGCCGTACCGCACCGAGTGCGCCGAGACCGGTCGCCGATTCGATGCTTCCGGCCTGCGGGGCCATGCCGGCAACCCGCCACCAGGCAAGTTTCACACCCCAGGCTGACAGCATCAGCACGATGGCCGCCTGCGCCAGCGCGGCGGTGATCGGCAGCCGCAGGATCGCCAGCACCGCCAGCACCGCCAGCAGCCCGCCGGCGGCCGCGAACATCAGATAGCAGACCGGTGTCAGCGGATGGTGCCAGCGCGCCACCGTCTTCAGCGAGGCATAGATCATCGAGGTCGCATAAACGGTGACATAGATCAGCCCGAGAAGCACCAGATTGGCCCAGAACGGCACATAGCCGCCGCGATAGGCAACGGCGAACCAGCCGGCAAGCCCGGCCATGACGATCACCGCCAGAACGCCTTCGCGCGACAGCCAGCTTGACCGCCACTGGCTGAGCGCGCGCCAGGCCCGTTCGGGATGGCCAAGATGGAAGGTCGAGCTGATCAGGCCAACGCCGATCAGCGCCAGCGTGGCGATGCCGACGCCCATCACGCTCGCCGGTGTCATCAGCGGCAGCAGCCCGATGACGATCCAGCCGGCAAGGCCGAGGCCAAGGCCGGAGATGGTGGTGAAGAAGATGATTGACCAGGCAGGCCGCATTGTCGTGTCCCCGTATCTGTCGCCAGTATCCGTGATCGGTGTCAGCCAAGCCGGTCGAGCGTGGAATCAACCCATTTCCAGAAGCCTTTCGGCGTGTCGGCCTCAGCCATCGCCACCAGCGAGACAGGCGCCTCGTCAGCGGCCCGCCGCGGGCGTGGCGGCAGATATTTATTCACCGGTTTCGTGCCCTGTTCCGGCATCAGATCGATACCGTCACGCGCCGCCACCATCAGGCTGACCTCGGAATTCGGATCGCCGAGATCGCCAAAATGCCGGGCATTGGTCGGACAGGTGCGAACACAGGCCGGCACGCGGTCCTCCTCCGGCAGATTGTCGTTATAGATGCGGTCGACGCAGAGCGTGCATTTCTTCATCACCCCCTCGGCCGGGTCCAGCTCGCGCGCGCCATAAGGGCATGACCAGGCACACAGCCCGCAACCGATGCACCAATCCTCGTTCACCAGCACGATGCCGTCCTCGGCGCGCTTGAAGGACGCGCCGGTCGGACAGACGGTAACGCAGGGTGCCTCTTCGCAATGCAGGCAGGATTTCGGAAAATGCACGGTGCGTGAATCGCCGCCATCGCCAGCCTCATAGGCATGCACCCGGTTCAGCCACGCGCCGCTTGGTGCCTCGCCATAGGCATCGGAATCGGCAAGTGGCGCGCCATAGCCGGCGGTGTTCCATTCCTTGCAATTGACAACACAGGCCTGGCAGCCGACGCAGATATCGAGGTCGATGACAAGCCCGAGCTTGATCGCCGAAGGCTCCGGCAGCATGGTCATGACTTGTCTCCCTTGTCCGCTGTGTCTTGCGCCCGCGACGTCCATTCGATGCCGTAGCGAAGCGTCGCCTCCGGCGCATCCTCGCCATTCATCCGCGGCAGCGTATCGAATTGCGGCCAGGATTCAGCGGGTTCATCCGCCGCCGCCTTTTCGATCTGCACGCGCAAATCGAACCAGGCGGCCTGGCCGGTGATCGGGTCGGAATTCGACCAGCGCATGCCGTCACCCTTCGGCGGCAGCAATTCATGGATCAGGTGGTTGAGAAGGAAGCCCTTCTTCGCCTCCGGTGCCTCGGGGTCGAGTTGCCAGGCGCCCTTGCGCTTGCCGATGGCATTCCAGGTCCAGATCGTCCGGTCATTGACGCCGGCCATCACCGCCACCGGCACGCGGATGCGGCCATGATGCGAGGTCACCCAGATCCAGTCACCATCCGTCAGATCATGCTCGGCGGCGAGTGCCTGCGAGATGAACATCGGGTTGTGGCCGTGAATCTGGCGAAGCCAGGCATTCTGCGAGCCCCAGGAATGATACATCGCCATCGGCCGCTGCGTCAGCGCGTGAAGCGGGTAAGCCTCGTCATCGACGGCGCTTCCCTCAAATGGCGGGTACCAGCTTGGCAGCGGCGTGAAACAGGTCTGTATGCGTTCGCGAAGATGGTCGGGCGGCTGCTGGTCGCCATGCCCCTCGGCGGCAAGACGGAATTTCTGCAGCACCTCGGCATAGATCTGGAAGGCATAGGGTTGCGGCGCGTCATAGAACCCCATCTCGACAGCGAATTGCTGATAGGCTGCATTTGCCGGCTTGAAATAGCGTGCCTCGGCCGGGATTTCAGTGTGCCAGAAGGCGCCGTTGGCGATATAGGCGTCAAGCTGCTCGGCGTTCGGCGCGCCGCGCCCTTCGGCGGCGCCATCGGCACCGCGGAACCCGGCCAGCGGCCCGATGCCGGGCTTGCGCTCATGATTGACGATGTAGTCGCCATAATCCTCATATTTCGGCTTGCCATCCTCATCGACCATGCCGGGCAGGCCAAGCCGCGCACCGAGATCGAGAAGCACCGACTGGAAGCAGCGGACATCGCGATCCGGCTCGACAACCGGCCAGCGGATGGCGTCGGCGACCGCGTCGGCCTCGCAGATCGGGCGGTCGAGAAGCGAGATCGCGTCATGCCGCTCCAGATAGGTGGTGTCGGGCAGCACCAGATCGGCATAGGCCACCATTTCCGAGGAATAGGCATCGGAATAGATCAGTCTGGGGATCTTGTACGCGCCTGTCTCGGGGTCGGTTTCGGTCAGCATCTCCATGACGCCGCGCGTGTTCATCGAGGAATTCCACGCCATATTGGCCATATACATGAACAATACATCGACCGGGTACGGATCGCCAGCGACGGCGTTCGAGATGACCATATGCATCATCCCATGCGCCGACATCGGCGCATCCCAGCTATAGGCCTTGTCAATCCGCTGCGGCGACCCGTCATCACCGATAATCAGATCCTCCGGCCCGAGGACATAGCCAAGCGGCGCGCCGGCCAGCGGCGTTTCGGGGGCCACCTGGTCGGGTCTGCCGGCAGGCTTTGGATGGACATGTGGCGGCTTCGGATAGGGCGGCTTGAAGCGGAACCCGCCGGGGGCCTCGACCGACCCCAAAAGAAGCTGCAGCATATGCAGCGCGCGGCAGGTCTGGAAGCCGTTCGAATGCGCCGAGATCCCGCGCATGGCGTGCATCGAGACCGGGCGGCCGACCATGCGGTCATGCTTTTCGCCCTTCCAGTCGGTCCAGGGCTGTTCGATCACCACTTCCTTTTCAAAGGCGGCCTTGGCCAGATCGGCCGCCAGCTGGCGAATCCGCGCGGCCGTGATGCCAACCTTCGGCGCCACTGTTTCGGGCGCGTAATCATCGGTCAGATAGGCCTCGGCCATCAGCGTGAAGGCCGGCACGGCGATACCGCCGCCCTTCACCTTCACCTCGCCCTGCAGCGCCACCCTGACCGCGGCATCGGAATGCGGCGCGGTCTTGCCGGTCACGCGGTCAAGCACCAGCGGCGTGCCGTCATCATCACGAAGGAACAGCCCGTCATTCGCCTTGCCGGGGTTGCGGATGACAAGCCACGGCGCGTTGGTGTAGCGGCTCAGATAATCGATATCGACCTTGCCGGCGCGCATCAGCTCGCGCACCAGCGACAGGATCAGCAGCCCGTCAGTGCCGGGCGTGACACCATACCAGTCATCGGAAATCGCGGCATAGCCGGTCTGCACCGGATTCACCGAGATCACCCGTGCGCCGCGCGTCTTCAGCTTGCCAAGGCCGATCTTGATCGGGTTGGAATCATGATCCTCGGCGACGCCGAACAGGATGAAAAGCTCGGTCAGGTCCCAGTCGGGCGAACCGAACTCCCAGAAGGCACCGCCAAGCGTATAGATGCCGCCAGCTGCCATATTGACCGAGCAGAAACCGCCATGTGCGGCGAAATTCGGCGTGCCGAACTGCTGCGCCCACCAGCCGGTCAGCGCCTGTGACTGGTCACGGCCGGTGAAGAAGGCCAGCCTGCGCGGATCGCTCTTGCGGATCGGCGCCAGCCAGTCGGTCGCGGTCTGCAGCGCCTCCTCCCAGCTGATCTCCTCGAACTGGCCGGAGCCGCGCGGCCCGACCCGCCGCAGCGGGGCGCGAAGACGCGCCGGCGAATAATGCTGCATGATGCCGGCCGATCCCTTGGCGCACAGCACGCCCTGATTGACCGGATGGTCGCGGTTGCCCTCGATATAGCGGATCTTGCCATCGCGCAGATGCACATTGATGCCACAGCGGCAGGCGCACATGTAACAGGTGGTCTGCCTGACCTCGTCACTGACATGCGGGGCGGTATCGACCTTCGGCTGAACGGTCATGTGTGATCCTCCTGTGCGGCGATGGCCGCCAGTGCAAGTGATGCCAGTCGTGCCGCCGCCGGGTCGGACCGGCTGGTCAGCATGATCGGAACTCTGCCGCCAAGAACGACGCCGGCGGCAAGACCCCCGGCGCAATAGGCGAGCGCCTTGAATAGCACATTGCCGGAAACAATGTCAGGCACGATCAACCCGTCGGCAAAACCGGCGACCGCGCCCATATCGCTGTCGGCTGGAATGCCCTTGATGGCGACCGAGTCCGGGGACAGTGCCAGATCAAACGAGAGTGGCCCGGCAAACGCCGCCCGGTCATCACTGGCCGAAGCCGCCTTCGCAATCTCGGCCGCCTCGATGCTTGAAGGCATGCCGGGAAGCTGCGATTCGGTGGCCGACAGAACGGCGATCCGCGGCCTTTCGACCCCCGTCCGGCGCAGCAACGCCGCCATCGCCAGCGCCGCCTCGGTACGGGTGGCGACATCCGGCGCGATATTGACCGCGGCATCGCTGATCAACAGCGGGCGCCCGCCACCCGGCGGCAACATGGAAAAGATATGAACCAGCCGGCGGTCGGTGCGGATGCCGGAGGCCCGCCTGACGATCGTGCCCATGAAGATATCGGTGTGAAGCTGGCCCTTGATCAGGCCATGCGCACGGCCGGCCCCAACCTCGGCGACGGCGGCGTCGATGGCGGCCTGTTCGCCCGATGCGTCGATGATGCGCGCACCGGCAAGGTCCCAGCCGATAGCGGCTGCGTCCTGTTCGATCTGCGCTGTCTCACCGACAAGGATCGGCACCGCGAGCCCGGCCGCCAGCGCATCGCGCGCAGTCTCCAGAATCGGGCTGCCAATGGCCCGCACAAACGCCACCGGGCGCGGCGCGGCGTCACGCGCCAGTGCCAGGAACTCCGGCGGACAGGCCGCGTCGGCAGGCGTCAGGAACGGGCTTGCCACCGGTGATGCTGATGATGTCATTCAGGTCTCCCCCACCCGTTGCGGGTGCGGCCATAAATTGCTGTCTGCCAGCCTCGCTGTCAATCATTCCTCCGTTCTGCCGGCAGGATGTTCATGCGGTGGCGCGGCGCACTGTCTCGATCGCCGACGCAAGGCGCGACACCCCTTCGGCTATGCGCGCCTCGGGGATCGAGGAATAGGCAAGGCGGAAATAATTCAGCGGGGACGAACCGGGGGCAAAGAACACGTCGCCCGGTTCGATCAGCACGCCATCGGCGGCGGCCTGTTCGGCCAGCTGCCGTGAATCCAGCCAGTCAGGCCCCCTGACCCAAAAGCTGGTGCCGCCGAAATGCGACGCGGACTGGGTGAAAAGCCGGTGTGATTCCAGCGCCATCTGCAATGCTCGCCGCCGGCCGGCAAGGTGGCGTCGCAAGCGCCTGATCTGCGCATCATAATGGCCAAGCGCCATGAAATAGGCCAGCGTTCGCTGGGCATGTCCCGGCGGATGCCGCAGGATCAGGTGACGCAGCGCGCGCGCCTCCTCGATCAACGGTTCCGGCGCCACCAGATAGCCAAGCCGCAGGCCGGGAAAGACCGATTTCGACAGGCTGCCAACATAGATCACCCGCCCGTCACGATCCTGCGATTTCAGCGCCGGCGTCGCTGATTCAAGGAAATTCATCTCGAATTCGTAATCATCCTCGACAATCAGGAAATCATGTCGGCCGGCAAGCTCCAGCAGTTCGCGGCGGCGGTCCGCCGGCATGGTGTGCGTTGTCGGACATTGATGGCTTGGCGTGATGAAGACGACATCACTTTCCGCCAGCGTCGGCTCGTCGATCACCAGACCACCGGTATCCACCGGCAATGCGGTGATGCGGTCGGTCCGCTGTTGCAGGATATCCCGCAGATCGGGATAGGCCGGGTCCTCGATCACGACACGGCGCTCACCTGACACCAGCAGCTGGGCGACAAGATAGAGCGCGTTCTGCGCGCCGAGCGTCACCAGAATCTGTTCCGGTCGTGCGGTGATGCCGCGGCGCGGCAGGCTCCGCGAGCAAATATAGTTCAACAGCATCGGATCGTCGCTCAGCCCGAAATCCCCGACCATGCGCCCGAAATTGCGCATGCCGAGTGCCTGCCGCGCGCAGTCGCGCCAGTTCAGCGGCTTGCGAACCGGCCGGATATCGGAACAGGCGCCAACAATCTTGTCACGCCAGTCGACCCCCTCGCCGCCATCTTCAACCATGGCCATGCCAGGCATCGCGGCAAGGTGGCTGACCGGCGCATCGTTGCTGACAACATAGCCCGAGCGTTCGCGCGGCTGGATATAGCCGGTATCGATCAGCGCCTGATAGGCCAGCACAACCGTATTGCGTGATACGCCGAGCTGGCCGGCCAGCGCGCGACTGGACGGAAGCTTGTCGCCGGGAAGGATCGCCCGCGCCAGGATGGCCTCGACAACCGACTGCTGGATCTGCGATTGCAGGCTGGTCTCGGCGCTGGAATCGAGATTGATGATCAGATGGTCGAGCATCCGGATGGTCCCTTTCATAAGTCTTTCATGGGTCCGCGGGAGATTGCTGACCGGTCTCTTGCCCCGGAAGGCATCTTGCCCCGGGTTGCTATCTCGGGTTAATCTGGCACCAGACTATCACAAATCTGGCTCTATAGCAGCCTGTGAAGCCTGTCTAGCGTGATAGCAGACGTGCCACCATCCGTCGCAGTTCGCCCATTGTCTTTTGCCGGTTATGCTTGTCGGCGAGGGCGCAGTGTCCAGGACGACCTTTCGGGGTGACACGGAACCGTCCCGAAAATACCGGACGGGAAACTGCCAGACGGGAAAACGCCAACCGGCAGGGCGCTACGGGAACGTGCCAGTACCGAACGCCCCGGCCACATGAAGGAGACCGCCATGTCCTATGATGTGAATTCGCTTGAGGCACACTGGATGCCCTTTTCCGCCAACCGGGATTTCAAGGCCAATCCCCGCATGGTCGTCAAGTCCGAGGGCATGTACATGTGGGATTACAAGGGGGGCCAGATCATCGACGGATCATCGGCGCTGTTCTGCACCCCGGCCGGACATGGCCGCCGCGAGATCGCCGAGGCCGTCTACAGCCAGATGCTGAACAATGATTATTCGCCGCATTTCCAGCTTGGCCACCCCGGCTCGTTTGAGCTTGCGGAGCGTGTCTGCCGGATGCTTCCCGACAATTTCAACCACATGTTCTTCACCAATTCGGGTTCCGAATCGATCGACACGGCGATCAAGATCATCCTCGCCTACCAGCGGGCCCGCGGGCAGGCACAGCGCAACCGCCTGATCAGCCGCGAGCGCGCCTATCACGGCGTCAATATGGGCGGGGTGTCGCTTGCCGGCATGGTCCGCAACCGCGAGACCTTTGGCCTGACGCTGCCGAACATCTCGATGATTCGCCATACCTGGACCGAGGAACAACGTTTCTCCAAGGGCCAGCCAAAGACCGGCGCCGAACTTGCCATGGATCTGGAGCGCATCGCCGAGAACCTTGGTGGCAGCACCCTCGCCGCTGTCTTCATCGAGCCGGTTGCCGGTTCAACCGGCACACTGGTGCCCCCGGAGGGCTATCTGGAGAAGGTCCGTGAAATCTGCGACAAGCACGGCATGCTGCTTGTCTTCGACGAGGTGATCACCGGCTTTGGCCGCATGGGAACCGCCTTCGCCACGCAGAAATTCAACGTCCGTCCGGACATCATCACGATGGCGAAGGCGATCACCAACGGCGCCATCCCGATGGGCGGTGTTGCCGTCACCGACGAGATCTACGACACCGTCGTCAACTCGGCACCAGGCAATGCCATCGAATTCTTCCACGGCTATACCTATTCGGCCCACCCGGCAGCCTGTGCCGCCGGAATCGCCACCCAGAAGATCTATGAGGCTGACGGGCTGTTCGAGCAGGCCGCCAATCTGGAATCCTATTTCCTTGATGCCGTGTTCTCGCTTCGGGACCATCCACTTGTCGCCGATATCCGCGGCATCGGCATGATGGCCGGGGTCGAGGTGCATCCCGAGGGTGCGCCCGGCGCGCGCGGCGGCGAGATGCAGAAGGCGATGTTCTGGAACGGCCTGCATGTGAAATGGACCGGTGACAATGCGATCATCGCGCCGGCCTTTGTTGCCGAGCGCAAACATGTCGACGAGATCGTCGACAAGTTCCGCAAGACTCTCGACCAGGCGATGTAACCACCCTTCAGGACGTGATCATGGCCGGACTGGCAGTCAGCGGCGGCGGTATTGCCGGAATGGCGGTGGCGCTCGCCGCCGCCAGGGCCGGCCATGAGGTCACGGTTTTTTGCGGGCGCACACTGCCGCAGCTTGCCGGAGGGTTGCAACTGGCCCCGAATGGCTGGGCTGCCCTGACGGCGCTGGGCCTTGCCGAGCGCGCCACGGCGTCATCGTTGCGGCTGCACAATATCATGGTGCGGGCGCTGGATAGCGGTAGCACGCTGATCCAACTGCCACTTCACGAACCCTATGCGAGCATATCCACCAGCATGGCGGGACGGTCCGGCTAGTTACCGATGACGGGGCGAGCGCTGCATTTGACGGGCTGATCGCCGCCGATGGCGCAGCCGGGCCGGGCCGCCGGCATGTCGCGCCGGCCGCGGACCGGGTCGGTTCGACCGGCAAGATCGCGATGCGCGCGCTGGTGCCCCTTGCCAGCCTGCCGGCAGGTTTCGCGCGGCCCAGCAGCAATCTGTGGCTCGGGCGCGGGGTGCATGTCGTCCATTATCCGATCGGCGAGATGCTGAACCTTGTGGTGACATTGCCGGCGAACCGTGTCGGCCCGGGATGGCAGCATCGCCTGCTACCGGCCGGATCGCCGCTGGCCCTCCTTGCCGATGACAGCATCAGCTGGACCCGCACCATTCTGCCGGCAGCCGGCACGGCCGGGTGCTGGCGGCGCGGCACGGTTGTTCTTGCCGGCGAGGCCGCGCACAGCATGCCACCACATCTGGCACAGGGCGCGGGCCAGGGGCTTCAGGACGCGGCCAGCCTGCAATACTGGCTTGGCAGAAAGGATGATGTCGGCGCCGCTTTTTCCGGCTATGCGCGGGCACGTGCCGGCGAGGTTGCGAAGATTGTCCGCAAGGCCGACATGTCGGGGCGGATCATGGGGATGTCGGGACCGGCGGCGCATTTTCGCGATATCGCGCTGAACCTTGGCGGTCCCCGCCTGATGCAGACCTGGCTTGCCGAGGTATGGGCCGCCGACCCGGCTCTCGCCTAGCAACCCGCCCTCTCGCCTGGCGGCCTGCCGCTGAGCCATCCGCCTGTCAGACAAGACCATGACGGCGGACGCAGCTCTCGAAATCCTCGCGATTGAGATAGGCGCCGGCCATCTTGCGGCGGCCACGAAATGCGCCGCGCCCGTGCAGCACACGCCAATTGTCGAACACCAGCATGTCGCCGGGTGCCAGCGTATAGCGCCATTGATAGGCCGGATCGTTGGCCATGTTGTCGAACGCCCTGATTCCGGCATAGAGTGCGCGCATGTCATCATCGGCAAGACGCACCGTATCGCGGTCGTAATTGTTGAAGGTGACCTGCGCGAGACGCCCGGTCTCGGCCAGCCGCAGGATCGGCCGCCGCGCCCGCAGCATCACGCCATCCCCCTTATAGAGGCCGGTGACACCGATGCGGGTCAGGTCATCATAGATTTCCGGCTGCGCCGCCTTCATGTCAGCCGCAATCCGCGCCCCGTCAACCATGATCGACTCACCGCCCTCGGCCTCATAATCGACGCACAACAGAAGCTGCAGCCCCGGCGCATCATGGCTGTAGGTGCCGTCGGTATGTGGGCGAAGCTCCTTTGGCGTGTAGGCGGAATCGGCCATATCTTCATTGGCCTCGAACTCGAACAGACCGCCGAAGATCGTCTGCCTGACATAGCCGATGGAATCGGCAACCTGCTGCACCGCGTCAAGATTGCGCGGGGTGCCGGTCAGCACCGCGAAACCATGCGCCAGCAACCGCTCGAGAAGCTGCGGGACACCACCCTCGCCGCAAAAGTCGCCGAAGGCCAGACGAACAGATTCAGGATCGAGGCTTGCGGCGTTCCAGGGCCGCGGGTCGGGAAGCCGCATCGGGTCACCGGCCTGCGCGAACTCGGCCAGGAAGCCGGCCTCGTAATGCGCCACCATTTCAAGATCCGGCCATTCAAGGACGAGGCTGTCGCTGCTGTCATCAACCCAGCCCCGGCGCGGCCTGATCGCCGGGTCGACAAGGGCGGTGAACAATTCACGCTGGTGGCTGCGCGAATCAAAACTCACCGGATCGCGCGCATTGTCGCGAAGCCAGAAATAGTCAAAGCTTGCCGCCCCGCCATTGATCGACAGGCTGAGCTGATCATCACCGAGAACAAGATCTTGCAGCATCGCGCGCACCCCTCTTTTGGCCTGACACTAACGCCGGCACGCGCGCCGCACAAGCATCGCCAAACGCCCAACCTTGTCACCGTGCACCGCCCGATGTACGGTCCGCCGACCGAAAGCTGTTACGTTATCACGGGGATATCATCAAAGGGTCATGACCAGACTTGCGGATGAGATGACAGACGCGCTGCGCCGTCTTGGCGCCGCCAACCGGCCGGGATTCGTGATCGCCGCGCTGTATAAATTCGTCGATCTTCCCGATTTTCGGGAGCTTCAGCCAATTCTGCAGAACCTGTGTGACGCACATGACATCCACGGCACCCTGCTGCTGGCCGGGGAAGGCATCAACGGCACCGTCTGCGGCCCGCGTGACGGCATGGCGGCACTTCTTGACTGGATCGACGCCGAGCCGCGTCTTGCCGGATTGTCGCTGAAATTCTCCACCGCCCCAGACCAGGCGTTTCTTCGCATGAAGGTGCGGCTGAAACGCGAGATCGTGACCATGGGACGGCCGGAAATCCGGCCGGCACAGGCCACCGGCACCTATGTCGAGCCGGCCGCGTGGAACGCGCTGATCGACGATCCAGACGTGATGGTGATCGACACCCGCAACCGCTATGAGACAGCCATCGGCAGTTTCGCCGGCGCGGTCGATCCCGGGACCGACAGTTTCCGTGAATTTCCGGCCTGGGCCGAGCAGCTTGCCGCCGCTGACGGCGCGCGCCCGAAAAAGCTGGCCATGTTCTGCACCGGCGGCATCCGCTGCGAGAAGGCAAGCGCGCTGATGCAGGATTTCGGATTCGACGAGGTCTATCATCTGAAGGGCGGCATCCTGCGCTATCTGGAGGAAGTCCCGCGCGAGGACAGCCGCTGGCAGGGCGAATGCTTTGTCTTTGACAATCGTGTTGCCGTCGATCACGACCTGAAGCCGGGACAGCATGCCATGTGCCATGCCTGCCGCATGCCGCTGGCGCCGGAAGACCTCGAACATGAGAAATACGCGCCCGGCGTCAGCTGCCATCACTGCCATGACAAGGCGGATAATGACAAGCGCCAGCGCCTGGCGGAACGGCAGCGGCAGATCAGCCTTGCCCGCGAACGCGGCACCGCGCATCTCGGCGCCGCCGCGCGCCGTCAGCGCGAAGGCCGGCAGTCCGACTAGAGCGCGGCGCGCCCGTGCGGCGCGTCATGATCAATCTGTGGCCCGACCGGCACGATCCCGGTCGGGTTGATTGTCAGGTGACTGCCATAATAATGCTGCTTGATATGCCGCATCTCCACAGTGCCGGCGATCCCGGGAATCTGATAGAGGTCGCGAAGATAGGCTGACAGCGCCGGATAGTCGGCGATCCGCCTGATATTGCATTTGAAATGGCCGACATAGACCGGGTCGAACCTGATCAATGTCGTGAAGAAGCGCCAATCGGCCTCGGTCAGCCGGTCCCCGGTCAGATATCGCTGGCCCGCCAGGCGCGTCTCCATCCGGTCGAGCGCATCGAACAGGCGGGTGACTGCCTCCTCATAGGCATCGGGAGTCGTCGCGAAGCCGGCGCGATAGACGCCATCATTGATGTTTGTGTAGATGTCGCTGTTTACCGTCTCGATCTCGGTGCGCAGCGCTTCCGGCCAGTAATCATCCCGGTTGCCGGTAATGGCATCGAACGCGCTGTTGAACATGCGGATGATCTCGGAGGATTCATTGGAGACGATGCAATCCCGCTTGCGGTCCCACAGCACCGGCACGGTGACGCGTCCCGAGGCGTGCGGCTGGCAGCGGGTATAGACCTGGTGCAGGAAATCATAACCGAACAGGTCATCGCCTTCGCTGCCGCCCGAATCACGCGCAAAGCTCCAGCCATCCTCTCGCATCAGCGGATGCACGACCGACACCGAAATATGCTCCGTCAGCCCCTTCAGATGCCGAAAGATCAGCGTCCGGTGCGCCCACGGGCAGGCATGCGAGACATACAGGTGATAGCGTCCGCTCTCGGCCGCGAAACCGCCCTCGCCGGACGGGCCGGCGCTGCCATCGGCGGTGATCCAGTTGCGGTGGCGCGCATCCTCGCGGACGAACCGGCCGCCTGTTTTCCTTGTATCATGCCAGGCTGTCGACCATTGGCCGTCGATCAGGAGTCCCATCGCGACCGTCCGGTCAGACCCGCGCGGCGGCGCGAATGGCGTCGATATTGTCCCGGTAGCCGGTCTCGCCATCACCCTTGAAGATCGCCGAGCCGGCGACAAGCGCCCGCGCCCCGGCAGCGGTGACAAGGGATGTCGTCTGCGCGGTAATCCCGCCATCGACCTCGATCACGATGTCACGGCCGGACGTCATTTGGCGCAGCGTGGCGATCTTGTCGAGCATGCCGTTGATAAAGGACTGCCCGCCAAAACCCGGATTGACCGTCATTACAAGGATCAGATCAAGTCGGTCAAGGACATGGCGCAGCATTTCGGCCGGCGTATGCGGGTTCAGCGACACTCCGGCGCGGCAGCCGAGATCGCGGATCCGCGCCAGGGTCCGGTCGAGATGCTGGCACGCCTCGACATGGACGGTGATGATCTCGGCCCCGGCATCGGCATAGGCGTCAAGAAGCGCGTCCGGATTCGCCACCATCAGATGCGCGTCGAAAGTCTTGTCGGTCACACCGCGAAGCGCCTTGATGACGGGCGGGCCGAAAGTCAGGTTCGGCACGAAATGACCGTCCATGACGTCAAGATGGATCCAGTCGGCACCGGCCCGGTCGACAGCCGACACCTCGTCGGCTAGCCGGCTGAAATCCGACGCCAGAATGGACGGTGCGATGATGATGCCGTTATCCAAGATGATCTCCGGGCCATGGTCCGACCACATTGTGTGCTGTCATAGCCGTGTGGTGACGAAAACTCAACTGAAAGGGCGTGCCGGGTCTCTTGCTGTATCATGCGCCTGCCGGTTCACCCTCCTTGGCGGGCAGGGTTACTGTGCAGGATTACTGTGCAGGATTACTGTAAAGTGTCGCAGGGGCTACCGCAGCAGATACTTTTTCGGCTATGGTGACGATGCTATCCAATCAGTCACCAGAGGAACATGAATTATGGAAGGCGTTGTGTCGACGGCCAAGCCCGTTTTTTCCTGGGAGGATCCGTTCCATCTCGACCGGCAGCTCGATGATGAGGAGCGCATGGTCCGTGATACCGCCCGTCAGTTCGCGCGCGATGTCCTGCTGCCGCGGGTGATCAGCGATTTTCGCGAGGAAACCTTCGATCCCGATGTGATGCGGCAGATGGGCGAGCTCGGGCTCCTCGGCCCGACCATCCCGCATGAATATGGCGGCGCCGGCGTCAACCACGTGTCCTATGGTCTGGCAGCGCACGAGATCGAGGCGATCGATTCCGGCTATCGCTCGGCGATGTCGGTGCAGTCCTCGCTGGTGATGCACCCGATCCACCAGTTCGGCACCGAGGAACAGAAACAGCGCTTGCTGCCGCGGCTGGTGACGGCCGAGCTGATCGGCTGTTTCGGTCTGACCGAACCTGATTACGGGTCCGACCCGGGCGGCATGGTGACGAAGGCGGTGAAAGTCGATGGCGGCTATCATCTGAGCGGCGCCAAGATGTGGATTTCGAACGCGCCGATTGCCGATATCGCCATTGTCTGGGCCAAGCTTGACGGCGTCATTCGCGGCTTCATCATCGAGCGCGAGACCGCCGGCCCCGGCTTCAGCACGCCGAAGATCGAGGGCAAGTTGTCGCTGCGCGCGTCGATCACCGGATCGCTGCAGATGGACAACGCCTTTGTTCCCGATGCCAACATCTTTCCGGAAGTGACCGGCCTGAAAGGCCCGTTCTCATGCCTTAACAAGGCGCGCTACGGCATCGCCTGGGGCACCCTCGGCGCGGCGCAGTTCTGTTATGACGCGGCGCGAACCTATACGCTGGAGCGCAAGCAGTTCGGACGCCCGCTGGCGGCCAACCAGCTGGTGCAGCTGAAGCTTGCCGACATGCATACCGAAATCAGTATCGGGCTGCAGGCCTGCCTTCGTGTCGGCCGGTTGCTGGATGAGGGCAACTGCCCGCCGGAGAACATCTCGACAATCAAGCGCAACAGCTGTGGCAAGGCGCTGGCCATGGCCCGCACGTCGCGCGACATGCATGGCGGCAACGGCATTGCCGAGGAATATCACGTCATGCGCCATCTGATGAATCTGGAAACCGTGAACACCTATGAGGGCACACATGATGTTCACGCGCTGATTCTCGGCCGCGCCATTACCGGCATCCAAGCCTTCACCGGCTGACCCGGGGATCACCGGCATGACGCAGGGAACCGGGGCGCTGTCGCACCTTCGGGTGCTTGATCTGTCGCGCATTCTTGCCGGCCCCTGGGCAACGCAGATGCTTGGCGATCTCGGGGCCGACATCATCAAGGTCGAACGCCCTGTCAGCGGCGATGACACGCGCGGCTGGGGGCCACCCTTCGCCGATGCGATGACTGGTGATGCCGCCACCGACGCCGCCGCAAGATCGGCCTATTTCTGTTCGGTCAACCGCAACAAGCGCTCGCTCGCCATCGACATCACCTCGCCGGAAGGCGCGGCGATCCTGCGCGAGCTGGTCCCGCAATGCGATGTTCTTGTCGAAAACTTCAAGGTTGGCGGGCTGGCGAAATACGGGCTTGATTATGACTCGCTGAAGACCGTCAACCCGCGGCTGGTCTATTGTTCGATCACCGGCTTCGGACAGGACGGGCCGGATTCCGGCCGTGCCGGCTATGATTTCATGATCCAGGGGATGGGCGGGTTGATGAGCGTCACCGGCGAGCCTGACGGCATGCCAATGAAGGTCGGCGTCGCGCTGGTCGATGTGCTGACCGGCACCAACGCCGCCACCGCCATCCTCGCCGCGGTGATGCATGCCGAGCGCACCGGCAGCGGTCAGCATATCGATATGAGCCTGTTTGATGTCAGCGTCGCCAGTCTTGCCAACCAGGCGCTGAACTATCTTGTCGCCGACCGCGTGCCGGGGCGGCTTGGCAATGCGCATCCGAACATCGTTCCCTATCAGGCCTTCGCCACCGCTGACGGGCATGTCATCCTGGCGGTTGGCAATGATTCGCAGTTCCGCAAATTCTGCGATGTCGCCGGGCTGGATGGTCTGGCCGACAATCCTGACTATGCCACCAACAAGGCGCGGGTCATGAACCGGGCCGCGCTACTGCCACATCTCGAGGCCGCCTTCCGCCAGCAAACCACCGGCTGGTGGCTCGACCAGCTTGCCGTCGTCGGCGTGCCGGCCGGCCCGATCAACCCGCTCGACAAGGTGTTCGCCGAACCACAGGCCCGGCATCGGGGACTGGCGATACAGATCGGGGATGATCTCAATGGCAGCATCCCGGCTGTGGCAAGCCCGCTTCGCCTTGCCGCCACACCGCCGGTCGCTTCCGCGCCGCCGCCCCGCCTCGGGGCGCATAGCCGCGACGTGCTACGCGACCTCCTGGTGATGGATGAGACACGGATTGACCGGCTGGTCACCAGCGGCGTGATCGCCGAGTCGTCCTGACAGCTGTCCTAACCGGACCGCCGCGGCAGCAGCCGGCGAAGCTGGCCGGGTTCGACAATGACCGCCGCGACACCACCAATGACGATGATCCCGCCAAGCATCACATGCAGACCCGGGCGTTCGCCAAGAAAGCTGACGGCGCCGAGGATTGTCGATACCGGCAGCAAGAGCAGCACCGGCATCGCCATCGGCACCGGATAGCGCGCCAGAATGAAATACCAGGCCGAATAGCCGACCACCGTCATGACCACACCAAGATAGGCGACCGCCACCCAGTCGGTCGCCGAGGCGCTGGCCAGAACGGGCAGCGGATTCCCCTCGATGAAAACCGAGGCAAGCAGCATCTGCGGCGCCGCGATCATGCCGATCCAGGCGGTCAGCTGAAAACCGTTGAGCGCATCGCCAAGCCGGCGCACAAGCACCTGCCCGAAAGCCCAGAACAGACAGCCTGACAGGACAAGCAGGACACCAAACATCTGGCCCTGAAGCGACGGCGCCCCGACAATGGTGGCAATCCCGCCAATCGACACCGCCATGCCGAATATCTGGCGGCGGGTCGGCCATTCACGAAGCATCAGCGCGGCGATCACGGTGCCGAACACCACCTCAGACTGAATCAGCAGGATGGCCGGCGTCGCGTCCATCCTGGCAAGGCCGGAGAATGTCAGGCCATATTGCAGGGTGGCCGAGGTCAGCGCGATGATTGTCAGATCGCGCCAGTGGCCGCGCGGCAATTTCACGAACCAGACAAGGATCAGCGCCGCGATCAGGAAGCGCATCCCCATCAGCAGCAGTGGCGGGAAATGCGCCAGTCCCGCCTTGGCCAGCACGAAACCAAACCCCCAGGTCAGCGGCACGACAAGCGCGATCAGAAGATGTAGCGGCGTCACCCGGACACCTCTTGCATCGTCCCGCCGGTCATCTCGGCAAGCAGCCTGTCGAGGAAGGTCAGCCCCTCGTCGATCGCCGCCTCGGTGATGAATTCTTCAGGCTGATGCATCTGCGCCATGCCGCCGGGGCCGATCACGATCACATCCATGCCGGCCTGCTGGAAATACGGACCGTCGGTGCCGAAGGAGACCACCTGCGGTGCTTCGTTCGTCCACAGCCTGCCGACAAGCTCGGCCGCCGCGGACGGTGTTTGCGCCACCAGTGGCGGCACGTCCGACAGCATCTGCGTGGCAATCTCGCAGGCCGGGTCGCCAGCCTTCATGGCCGGCAGGAGGTCGCTGTCGATAAACGCCATGACACGGTTGTAGAGTTGATGCGGGTCCTGCCCCGGAAGCGCCCTGATTTCCCAGTCGATGCGGCATTCACCGGCAATGATGTTGCGCGCCTCACCACCGGTGACAGTCCCCACCGACAGGGTCGAGAAAGGCGGGTCGAAGGGGGAGTCGGCCTGCGGGCTGGTGGCGCATTCGGCGGCCAGATCCTCGATAAAGGCGATCAGTCGCGCCGCCGCATAGATGGCGTTGACGCCGCCAGCCGGGCGCGAGGCATGGCCGGCAACCCCGCGGATATGGGTCACCAGCTCGATCATGCCCTTGTGACCGTTAAAGGGGTTCATGCCGGTGGGTTCACCGACAATCGCCAGGCGCGGCGTCACCCCGTTGGCAGCGAGGAAAGCCGGCATCCGCTCGGCCCCGAAACTGCCGATCTCCTCATCGAAGGTGAAGGCAAGATAGAGCGGCTCGGCAAGCTGTTCGGCCCGTTCCTGAAATGCCGGCGCCATGGCCAGCACCATGGCAAGGAACCCCTTCATATCGACAGCGCCGCGGCCGATCAGCCGTCCGGTCTCACGCCGCAGGGTAAAGGGATCACCGCCCCATCCCTCGGCAGCGGCCGGCACGACATCGAGATGACCCGACAGTAGTACTCCGCCCGGCGCGGCCGGCCCGATCCGTGCCAGCAGGTTGAAGCGGGCCCCGTCTTCATGCGCATCGCGCCAGGTCTCGACACCAAGCGCGGCAAGACAGGATTCGATATGGCTTACAATATCGTCATTTGGCTGCAGGCTGATGCTGTGAAAACTGACAAGATCGGCCAGCAGCGCTATCGCCGCCTCGCGGCGCGGGTGACCGCCAGCCATCATGCCGGCACGACATGGACATGCTGCGGAAACGCGCATAGCCGCTCACAGTCGCCGCTGCGCACATGCAGGGTTTCGCTGAGTTCCATGCCCCAGTCATCCATCCACATGCCGAGGATCACATGCACCACCGCGTCTTCCGGCACGATTGTCACCTCGCCGGGGCGCAAGGACAGCGTGCGCTCGCCCCAGTCGGGGGCATAGCCGGTGCCGATCGAATAGCCGATCCGGCTTGGCTTCTCGAGGCCGTAACGGTCGAGAACACGCTGCCAGGCGGCATGGACATCACCGGCGATCGCGCCGGCCTTCAGGCTGTCCATCACCGCCGCCATGCCCTCTTCGACAGCCGCCGCGGTGCGCTGCAGATTGTCAGGCGGCGTGCCGAGATGAACAGTGCGTGCCAGCCCGACATTGTAGCGGCGCGCGCAGGCCCCAAGTTCGAAGGCGATTGTCTGGCCGGGCTCAAGCGGCGCATCGGTCCATAGCGGATGCGCCGTCGCCGCCGCCTCGCCGGCAAGGATCAGCGGATGAATGGCCGGCATGTCGCCGCCCTGCTCCGGCGTGCCACGAATCTGTGTTGCCACCACATCGGCCATCAGATCGCATTGCCGCACGCCCGGGTGTGCCCCGTCCCAGGCCGTCTGCATCGCCGCCTCGGCAATGCGCGCAGCACGGCGCATGATGGCCAGCTCGGCCGGGCTTTTCACCAGCCGCTGCCAGTTCACCAGCAGGTCGGCATCGACAAATTCGGCATCGGGAAGCCCGTCCCGCAGCGTCGCCATGGCGCGCGGTGACAGAAAATAGCTGTCGCTCTCATAGCCTATCCGTGACGCGCCGAATCCACGCCCCACCATCCAGTCGGCGACATGCGCCATCGGATGCGTATCGGTGCGCTGGACCAGTGTTTCGGGATAGGCAACAAGCTGCTCCTCGGACAGATAGGTGGTGAATTTCGCCGCCCCGGCATCCATCAGCCTGCCGCACCAGAACGGCCCGTCATGCAGGTCGACCAGCATCACCTGCGGGGTGTAGAAGGACCAGGCATCATAGCCGGTCAGCCAGTTGATGTTCGCCGGATCGCCGATGACCAGCGCCGCAAGGCCGCGCTTCTCCATCTCCACCCGCACCCGTGCAAGGCGGGACGCATATTCATCTTTGCTGAAGGCAGGCGCCATGGCTTAGCCCCCGTCTCGATAGGCGACGCCGGGAAGCACGCACAGCATCTCATAGAGAAGATTGGCCGCCAGCAACGCGGTATTGCCCTGCGGGTCATAGGGTGGCGAGACCTCGACAAGGTCGGCCCCGACAAGTGACAGCCCGCGACAGCCGCGGATGATCTCGATCGCCTGGATCGGCGTCAGCCCGCCAATTTCCGGTGTGCCGGTGCCGGGCGCGAATCCGGGGTCGAGCGAATCGATATCAAAGGTGAGATAGACCGGCCCGTCGCCAAGCGCCGCCCTGGCCCGCGCGATCAGCGGGGCCGCCGACTGGTGCCACAACTCCTCGGCCTGGACAACGGTAAAGCCCCGGTCACGCGCCCAGTCGAAATCGCCTGCCGTGTAGCCGGTGCCGCGCAGACCGATCTGCCAGGTGCGGTGCGGGTCGATCAGCCCTTCCTCGACGGCGCGCCGGAACGGTGTGCCATGCGCGATGGCCTCGCCGAACATATGGTCATTGATATCGGCATGCGCGTCGACATGGATCAGCCCGACCGGCCCGTGACGGCGCGCGATGGCGCGCAGCACCGGCAGCGTCAGCGTATGATCGCCGCCAAGCGTCAGCGGGATCACATCATACGCCAGCACATTGTCATAAAAACCGGTGATCCGCGCCACCGAATCCTTGAGGTCGAAGGTGTTGATCGGCACGTCGCCCAGATCCCCGACACGCAGCGAATCAAACGGCGCGGCGCGGGTCCACATATTATAGGGGCGCAACATTACCGATTCGGCGCGGATCTGCTTTGGCCCGAACCGCGTTCCCGGCCGATTCGAGGTGCCAACATCAAGCGGGATGCCGATAAAGACAGCATCCATGTCGGCGGCGCTGTCGATGGCCGGAAGGCGCATCATTGTTCCCGGGCCGGCAAAGCGCGGCATTTCGTTGCCGCCGAGCGGTTGCGGGAAATCCGCCGCGTCGTCACTCATCTCACCATGCTCCGCAGTTGATCATGAACACCGGATCACAGCCGCGCCGCATGCCAGCGGAGGTGATCCTCCATGAAGGTGGAAATGAAATAATAGGAATGGCCATATCCGGGCTGCATCCGCAGCGTCAGCTCGGTCAGCCCGCCCTTGCAGACATCCCCGAACAGCCATGGCCGCAAGCCGGTTTCAAGAAAACTGTCGGCATCGCCCTGGTCGATCAGGATTTCGGGAAAGGCGTGGCCGTCCTCGACAAGCGCCACCGCGTCCCAGGCCCGCCAGTCATCGCTGTCGGGGCCAAGATAGCGGGTGAAGGCATTCGCCGCCCAACCGGCCGTCGACGGGTTGACGATCGGCGCGAAGGCCGAACAGCTGCGAAAGCGCTGGCTGTTGCGAAGTGCCATCACCAGGGCACCATGGCCACCCATCGAATGGCCGAAAATCCCTTCGCGCGCCATGTCGACCGGGAAGTTCGCCGCGATCACCGCGGGCAAGTCCTCCAGCACATAGCTGTACATCCGGTAGTTCGCATCATAGGGCGCCACCGTCGCATCGACATAGAATCCGGCCCCCGACCCGAACTGCCAGTCATCCTCATCCGGCACATCATCACCGCGCGGGCTGGTATCGGGACAGATAATAGCGATCCCGAGCTCCGCCGCGGCGCGCCGGTATTCGCCCTTCTCCATGACATTGGCATGCGTGCAGGTCAGCCCCGACAGATACCACAGCACCGGCACCGGCCCGTGCTCGGCCTGTGGCGGCAGGTAGACGGCAAAGGTCATGTCGCATCGGGTGACCTGCGAGGCGTGGCGATAGACACCCTGGACACCGCCAAAGGATTTTTCAGTCGACAGCGTTTCCATATCGTCGCTCTAGAACACCACGACGGCGCGGATTGACTCACCCTCATGCATGAGATCGAAGCCCTTGTTGATATCCTCGAGCGCCAGCGTATGGGTGATCATCGGGTCGATCTCGATCTTGCCCTGCATGTACCAGTCGACAATCTTCGGCACATCGGTGCGCCCGCGCGCCCCGCCAAAGGCGGTGCCACGCCAGCTGCGGCCGGTGACAAGCTGGAACGGACGGGTGGAAATCTCCTGACCGGCACCGGCAACGCCGATGATGATCGACTCGCCCCACCCCTTATGCGCGCATTCCAGCGCCTGGCGCATCACGTTGGTGTTGCCGATACATTCAAAGGAATAATCGGCACCGCCGCCGGTCAGCTCGACAAGATGGCCGACAAGATCGTCGCCATGCTTGGCCGGATTGACGAAATGCGTCATGCCGAACCGCTCGCCCCATTCCTTCTTGCTGTCATTCAGGTCGACACCCACAATCATGTTGGCGCCAATCATGCGAAGACCCTGGATGACATTCAGCCCGATGCCGCCAAGCCCGAAGACAACGGCGTTGCATCCCGGCTCGGCCTTGGCGGTATTGATCACCGCGCCAATGCCGGTGGTGACGCCGCAGCCGATATAGCAGATCTTGTCGAACGGGGCGTCCCTGTTGACCTTCGCCAGCGAAATCTCGGGGAGCACGGTGAAATTCGAGAAGGTCGAGGTGCCCATATAATGCAGGACCGGCTCGCCCCTGATCGAGAACCGGCTGGTACCGTCGGGCATCACGCCCTGCCCCTGGGTGGTGCGGATCGCCTGACACAGATTGGTCTTCGGATGAAGGCAATATTCGCATTCCCGGCATTCCGGCGTGTAGAGCGGAATGACATGATCACCGGGGACGACACTGGTCACTCCCGGGCCGACCTCGCGCACAATGCCGGCCCCCTCATGGCCGAGGATCGCCGGGAACATGCCCTCGGGATCGGCACCGGACAGGGTGAAGGCGTCGGTATGGCAGATGCCGGTGGCCATGATTTCCACCAGCACCTCGCCGGCGCGCGGGCCATCCAGATCAACTTCCATGATTTCAAGTGGCTTGCCGGCAGCCACCGCGACAGCGGCACGGGTCTTCATTCTTCAGTCCTCCCTCGGGCATGGCCGCATCTGCCCCGTGGTGGGCGGCGGCCTGTCATTGCTTTCCGGTCACGATGGCATGCCGGTCAGACCGGCACAAGAATGTTTCTGCGTGGCGGCAGCCTGGCAGTCTAGCGCTGCGCCGTCTCCCAGCCGGGATGAAAGTACGGGGTGTCGTTGGCGCGGGCCAGCGAGGCCCGGCCCAGAATATGATCCGCCGCTTTCTCGCCGGTCATGATCGAGGGGGCGTTCAGATTGCCATTGGTGATGCGCGGGAAAATCGATGAATCGGCGACCCGCAACGCATCGACCCCGATCACCCGGCAGTGCGGATCGACGACGCTGGCTGCATCGTCGGCGGCGCCCATGCGCAGCGTGCCGCAGGGGTGATAGGCGCTTTCGGCATGATCGCGGATGAACGCATCAATGGCGTCATCCGAGATGGCATCCTCGCCAGGCTGGATTTCAGCGCCGCGATAGGGGTCCATCGGTGCCTGCCTGATAATCTCGCGGGACAGCCTGATGCAGCGCCGGAATTCCGCCCAGTCATCGGGATGGCTCATATAGTTGAAACGGATCTCCGGCGCGGATGCGGGTTCGGCATCGCGGATCCGGACATGGCCGCGCGATTTGGAGCGCATCGGCCCGACATGAAGCTGGAAGCCATGCCCCGCGGCCGGCGCCCGGCCGTCATAGCTGATCGCCACCGGCAGGAAGTGATACTGGATATCCGGATAGGCAACACCGGCGGCCGACCGGATGAAGCCAAGCGTCTCGAACTGGTTGGAGGCACCAAGCCCGCGCTTGAAGAACAGCCATTCAGCGCCGATGCGGGCCTTCGCCAGAAGGCCAAGATGGCGGTAAAGGGTGATCGGTTGCAGGCAGGCAATCTGGAAATAGACCTCGAGATGGTCCTGCAGATTGGCGCCGACGCCGGCCCGGTCGGACCGCACCACCACGCCGGCATCCTGCAGTACCTGGCCGGGCCCGATTCCCGAACGTTGCAATATCTGCGGGGAATTGATCGCGCCCGCCGCCAGCACAATCTCGGCATTCGCGCGCACCTCGTGTCTGGCGCCGCCACGAAGATAGCTGACGCCCACCGCGCGCGTCCCGTCAAACAGGATCCTGTCAACAAGCGCCCGCGTCACAAGCCGCACATTGCCGCGCGCCATGGCCGGCCTGAGATAGGCATTCGCTGCCGACCAGCGCCGTCCCTTCCATACCGTCATGTCGGCCGGGCCGAAACCTTCCTGCCGGTGTCCGTTATAGTCCGGTGTCGCCGCATAGCCTGCCGCCTCGGCCGCCGCGACGAAAGCGCCGTGAAGCGGGTTGTCGCGCGGCCCGCGGGTGACATGAAGCGGCCCGTCCGTACCGCGCCAGGGCGCCTCGCCGCCATGCGAGGTTTCCATGCGCCGGAAATAGGGCAGCACATCGGCATAGCCCCATCCGGTGGCACCCGATTCCTCCCAATGCGCGTAATCACCGGCATGGCCACGAACATAGATCATGCCGTTGATCGAGGACGATCCGCCGATCACCTTGCCGCGCGGACAGACAAGCCGCCGTCCGCCAAGCGCCGGTTCCGGCTCGGCAAGATAGCCCCAGTCATAGCGCGGCATGTTCATCGGATAGGACAGGGCGGCCGGCATCTGGATCAGCGGGCCGGCATCACTGCCACCAAATTCGAGGACCAGGACGCGGCGCCTGCCATCCTCGCCAAGCCTGTAGGCAAGCGCGCTTCCCGCCGAGCCCGAACCGATGATGATATAGTCAAAGCTGTCGTTCATCGCGCCACTATCAAGAGCCGCCCTCGCCGCGTCAAGCGAACCACGGCGCGACCCCTGTTCCAGCGGCTGTTTTCCGGGTGATTTTTTGCCGGGACCGGGTCATAGTCGATGCATGCCCATGTTGATATCCGATATCGCCGCGCGGCTTGCCGCCGGCACCCTTGCCGCCCGTGATCATGTCGAGGCCTGTCTTGCTGCCATCGACAGCGAGGATGGCGCGCGGGCCTTCATCACCGTCAATGACGATGCCGCCCGCGCCGAGGCCGACCATATCGATTCCCTGCGCAAGGCCGGCGCCACGCTGCCGCCCTTCGCCGGTGTCACGCTGTCGGTAAAGGATCTGTTCGATATCGCAGGTGAGGTGACCCGCGCCGGGTCAAGAGTGCTGGATGACGCCGCGCCGGCTGGCCGCGATGCCATCGTGGTGGCGCGGCTGCGGTCCGCCGGTTTCATCATCATCGGGCGGACGAACATGACCGAATTCGCCTATTCCGGGCTTGGCATGAACCCGCATTACGGCAATCCGCGCAGCCCCTATGGACGTGATGAAGGCGAGGGCCGAATCGCTGGCGGATCATCCTCGGGAAGCGCCGTATCGATCGCCGATGACATGGCGGCGGCGACCATCGGCACTGATACCGGCGGGTCGACGCGCGTCCCGGCGGCGCTGTGCGGGATTGTCGGGATGAAGCCGACGGCCCGCCGGATGCCATCCGCGGGCGTCTATCCTCTGTCCGTCTCCTTCGATGCCGCCGGCCCGATGGCGGCAAGCGCCGGATGCTGCGCCGTTCTGGATGACCTGATGACCGGCGGCGACGGCCGCGCCGAGACCGGTTTCCCGCTGGCCGGGCTCCGGTTTGCCCTGCCACGCGGCTATCTGTTCGACGATCTTGACCCGCAGATCGCCTCCGCCTTTGACGCCGCCATCGACCGGCTGTCCGCCGCCGGCGCCCGCATCACCGACATCAGCCTCGATGTTCTGGAGGAGTTGCGCCCGGCGAACCGCCCGGGCAGCATTGTTTCGGCCGAGGCGCATGAAATTCACCGCGAGATGATGGCGACGCGCCGCGACCGGTACGACCCCTATGTCGCGGCGCGGCTTGCCGCCGGCGGTGATATTCTGGCCGTCGATTTCATTGCGATGATGCGTGAGCGCGAGGCGACCTCCGCTGCCGTGCAGGCGGTCACCCGGCCGTTCGACGCGCTGCTGTTGCCGACCTCGCCAACAATCCCGATGCCGATTGCCGGGCTGCAGGGAATTGAGACGCTGATGAAGGCCAGCGCGCGGGCGTTACGCAACACCGCGCTGTCGAACTATCTCGACCGGCCGACCATCTCGTTGCCCTGCCATGCGCCGGGCGAGCCACCTGCCGGGCTGTCGGTGATGGGATCACGCGGGCATGACCGGCGGTTGCTGGCCATCGCCGCCGGCATCGAGGATGTTGCAAGGGGCCCGCGTTAGGAGCCTGAGGTGACGGGTTGGCCTATTCGGCCGGCATCATGCCGCGTGGCCGCCGCACGGCACCGATCATGCGGCGGACCAGCGACGGGTGCGTCGGCCGGGCATCGCGCGCGAACCTGCCGCCAATCACAAGCATCGCCGGCGTCGCCACCAATGTCAGGACCGTCGCGAAAGTCAGACCGCCGGCAATGGTGCTGGACAGCTGCGTCCACCATTGCGATGACGGCGCGCCGACCAGGATTTCGCGGTCCAGAATCTTGATTGTCAGCTGGAACACCATCGGCAGCAGGCCGAGGATCGTCGTCACCGCGGTCAGCACGACCGGCCGGAAACGGACCAGCCCGGCGCGGAAAGCGGCGTCACGGGCCCGGTAGCCGCGCTTCCGGTATTCATTGAAGGTGTCGATCAGCACGATGTTGTTGTTGACCACGATGCCGGCAAGTGCGATCACGCCAAGCCCGCACATGACAATACCGAATGGCTGGTTCGCCGCCCACAGGCCAAGGACGACACCGCCGGTCGAAAGCAGGATGGCCGACATGGTGACAAAAGCCTGCCAGCCGGAGCCGAACTGCACCATCAGCACAACCACCATCAGCAGAAGTGACAGGCTGAAGGCTTGCTGCAGGAAGGCCTGGGTCTCGGCGATATCCTCGTCCTCGCCGCCGAATTTCACCCGAACATTCTGCGCCAGCGGCGTCTCGGAAAGCGAGGATTTCAGCGTCTCGATCCGCTCCGCCGCCAATACGCCCTCGTTGATATCCGCGTTGATATACATGTAGCGCGTGCCGTCCTTGCGCTCGATATCGCCGCCCTTCGGGCGTGGCTGCAGCTTGGCAAACACCGAAATCGGAATGTAGGAGCCGTCGGCAGCCGGCACCCGCAATTCACGAAGCCGGTCGATATTGCGCTGGTCACCCATGAAACGCATCACAACATCCAGCTCGTCATCGGCATCGTCCGGTCGGAAATCGGAAATCCGCACGCCGCGGGTCAGCATCTTGATCATCGTGCCAAGCGACGAGATCGAGACACCATGCCGGCTTGCCGCCTCGCGGTCGGTCACCAGCGTCCATTCCAAACCCGGCAGTGGCCGGTTGTCGGCAATATCGACGAAGCCGCCAAGCGACATCATCCGCGCCACCACCTCGTCGGTTGCGGTGGCGATCTCGTCAAGGTCATCGCCAAGTATCTCGACGCGGATCGGCAAGGCCCCGCCGGGGCCTTCCTGCTGCTTGGTGATGCTGAAATCGGCGCCGGCAAGGCTGGCCACAAGATCACGCATCCGGTCGATCAGATTGGCCGCCTTGTCGCGTTCGTTCCAGTCGGCGAAGACGGTGCGGATGGTGCCCACCGAATCACGCGGCGTCTGGTTGCCGCCGCCGCCCGGGCGGAAGGAGCGCGCGTAGAAATCCTGCACGCCGTCGACCGGCAGGATCGAGGTTTCGGCGCTGTTGACCAGCGAATCGCGCTCCTTGGCCGACAGATCGCCGCGCGCCAGCACCTGGACCTGCGCCTGGTCAGGCTCGATATCAGGGAAGAAGGACACGCCAAGCCCGGCCTTGCCATAGCCGACGAAGCTGGCGATGATGATGCCGAGGACCACGCCCATGGTCAGCACGGGAAACCGGATGGCCTTTTTCAGGAGCCAGCGATAGCCTCGCGGCGCGGTGGCCGAGATGGCGCCGCGCGGCACCGATTTCTTGCCGATCATCCCGCCAAGCACCGGAATGAAGATCAACGCCATGAAAAGCGAGGCCGTCAGCACGCAGATCACGGTGATCGGCAGATATTTCATGAACTGGCCGACAATCCCCGGCCAGACCAACAGCGGCATGAAGACCATCAGCGTGGTGACGGTCGACGAGATGATGGGCCAGGCCATGCGCTGCGCGCCGCGCCGGTAGGCCTCGCGCCGGGTCGCCCCCATGGCGATCTGCCGGTCGGCATATTCGGTCGTCACGATGACCCCGTCGACAAGCATGCCGGCGACCAGGATGAGCGAGAACAGGACGATGATGTTCATCGTCACGCCCATCATGTTCAGGATGCTGATACCGACAAGGAAAGACCCCGGGATGGCAAGACCGACAAGCGTCGCGTTGCGAATGCCGAGCACCGCCAGCACCACCACCATGACGATGATCACCGCGGCGGCGACATTGTTGCCAAGGTCGCTCAGCAGGTTGCGGACATCTTTCGAATCATCGAACAGATAGCTGACCTTGACGCCCTCGCCGATCTTCGGCGCTTCGGCATCGATCACGGCGCGCGCTGATTCGACAACATTGATGATGTTGGAGCCCACGCGCTTGCGCACATCCAGCACCACGGCCGGCTCGCCATTCACCCGCGACCAGCCCTCGGCCTGCCGGAAGGCCCGCCGCACCACCGCGATATCGCCAAAGGTGATTGTCGCATCATCGCGCGCCTGGACCGGCATGTTGACCAGATCGTCGATGGTCTCGATCACCCCCGGCACCTTGACCAGCAGGCGCCCGCCACCATCATCGATGGCGCCGGCGGTGACAAGCTGGTTGTTGCCGCTGACCAGCCTGATCACGGCAGCCGGGTCGAGCCCATAGGCCTCGATCGCCGCAGCATCGAGAAGAATTTCCAGCACTTCCTCGCGGTCGCCGCCAATTTCCACCTCGAGGACGCCCTCCAGCGATTCGAGGCGGTCCTTGATCTCGCGCGCCGCGAGAACCATCTCGCGTTCCGACACCGGCCCGTAGAGCGCCGCCGTCAGGATCGGGAACAGCGACAGGCTGACCTCGGTCACCTTCGGTTCATCCGCCTCGGCGGGCAGGTCGGGCTTGGCATCGTCAACCGCCTGCCGCACATCGGCAAGCGCCAGATCGATATCCTCGCCAGCATTGAATTCAAGGGTGACCGAACCATAGCCCTCGGAGGCCACCGATGACATCGCATCCAGCCCCTCGACGGTGCGAAGATGCTTCTCCAGCGGCTTGACCAGCAGCCGTTCCGAATCCTCCGGCGAAATTCCGTCATAACCGACCGACACATAGGCCACCGGAATGTCGATATCGGGCTTCGCTTCCTTCGGGATATCGATATAGGATTTCACGCCGAAGGCGCAGAGCAGGATCAGTCCGAGAACAACCGCCCCGGTGCGCGAGAAGGCCGCGCTGATCACCGCATTCATGAGGCCGATTCCATGTCGGGCCGGCCCATATCAAGCCGGACCGCGTCACCGGCCTCGACAAAGGCCTGACCAAAGGTCAGCAGCGTGTCACCATCGGCAAGGCCAGACACGAACACCTGCTCGACGCCCGAGCGCACGAGATCGACCGTCACGACACGCACAATGCCATTCTCGCTGATCTTCGCTGTCAGCGACCCGTCAGCGGCAACCGACAGATGCGCCGGTGACATCCCGAAGGCAGGCTGGAAGCCGACATCGATCGTCGCCTCGACACTCATCCCGGCGCGCAGCGTGCGGTCCGGGTTCGGCACCGTCACCTCGACATCGAAAGTGCGCGTTGTCGAGCTGGTGATCGAGGCGATCCGTGAGACAATTCCCTCGCGTTTGCCGGCACCGGCCACATCGACACTGACCGTATCGCCAACCGAAATCTGCGCGATATCCGTCTGCGGCACACCGACGATGATCTTCACCTCGTCCATATTGAGGATTGTCGCCACCGGCGTGCCGGCACCAACCTGTTCCCCGACATCGACCGCCACCGTCTCCAACCAGCCGCCGGTCGGTGCCGTGATGGTCGATTTCTTCACCTGGTCGCGAAGCACCGCCAGATTGGACTTCGCCGTTGCAAGACGGGCCCGGCTTTGCGAGATGTCGATTTCCGATTTGTGATTTTTCGCCAGATCGATCCGCGCCAGCGCCATCCGCGCATTCTCGTAATCGGCTTTCAGCTGCGCCTGTTCGACCGGCGCGCTGAAATTCTGCGAGGCAAGCTTCTGCGAGATTTCCAGCCGCTTCCTTGCCACCTCAAGCATGGCCTGGGCGGCGGCGCGCTCTTCTTCATAGGTGCCGCGCGCCTGCTCGACGGCGGTGTCATAGGCTGTCTGGGCAGCGACAATCTCGGCCTTCGCCGCCTCGATCCGCACCGGCAGGGTTGTCGTGTTCAGCGCCACCAGCACATCACCGCCGGCAATGGCACTACCCTCGGCCACCGGCACATTGCGGGCGGTCCCGGCGATTTCCGCCGACACCGTCACAATCGCCTTTGGCCGGGTGACGCCGCTGGCACGCACCGACCGGCGCACCGCACTGTTGGTGACCGTAACCGCCGAAATCCGGGGATTATTGTCCGCCGGCGCCACAGCGGGCTGACCGGCGTCATCCTGCCCAGCCGCCACCGGCGTGCCGGACATCTCCTGTTCGGGCACGCCATCCGCCATCGGGTTATTGAACTTGCCGGACGCCATCCAGCCGATGACGCCAAACGCCACCAGCGCTGCCCAGATATAAGAAGCTCTAAATTTCATGAATCCATCGCCGGAAAATCCGCCTTGGAAATCCGCGCCATCTGCGTTTTCCTGTCTGCGCGTTATATAGTCGCAGAAAGACTTTCTTACAAGGCGGGCCTACAAGGCCGGACGGCAAGATTTCAGGCTAGTGCGCGTCCTCGAGAATCATCTCGGCAGCGCGGTCGGCAAGCATCATTGTCGGCGCGTTGGTGTTTGCCGAAGTGATGTTCGGAAAGGCCGCCGCATCGCATACACGAAGCCCCTCGATGCCGTGAACGCGCAGCCTGCCATCAAGCACCGCGGTGGCCGCATCCGGACCCATCCGGCAGGTACCACACAGATGAAAGACCGTGCCGCCGCGATCCTGAAAATCGGCAAGAACCTCGTCATCATCCATCCGGTCAAGCGGTGTCAGCGGATCATCGGCAAGCAGCGATTTCAGGCGCGGCGTGTTCTGCAGCCGCTCGATCACCCGCGCCATGGTCACGACATCACGCCGGTCATCCTCATGGCTCAGATAATTGGCGCGGATCGCTGGCGCCTCATCGGCATGCGGGCTGCGGATCGTGACCGTTCCCTCGCTTTTCGGCCGACAGCTGTTGAAGCCGATGATGAAACCGGAAAACGCATCCGGGCGCATCAGTTTGCGGCGCCCCTTGTGGAAGCTCTGATAGCTGAGCGGGTTCAGATAGATCTGCATGTCGGGGCGGGCCAGCGACCCGCTGCTTTTGACGAGGCCGCCAAACTGGTTGACGCTGAGCGCCAGCGGGCCGCGCCGCCGGAACAGATAGTCCAGCCCGCACATCACCCGGCCGTGCCAGCTGCCGAACACATCATTCAACGTTTTCCTGTTCGCCTTGAAAATGTAGTTGATGCCGAAATGATCCTGCAGATGCCGGCCAACCTGCGGCTGGTCGAGAACGACATCGATGCCAAGGCCACGAAGATGCGCCGCATCGCCGACGCCGCTGACCTGCAGCAGCTGCGGCGAGCCGATCGCCCCGGCGGCAAGCAGGATTTCCCGCCCGGCGCGCACCGTGTGGCTGGCACCGCGGTGCCGGTAGGTGACGCTGATCGCCCGCCGCCCCTGAAAGCCGATCCGTTCGACATGCGCGCCGGTGACAATTGTCAGGTTGGGGCGGCGCATCGCCGGCCGCAGAAAGGCAACGGCACTCGAACAGCGCATGCCATTGCGGGTCGTCGTCAGATAGGGGCCGATACCGGCCCCCTCACGCCGCGCGGCCATCGCGGCGGGAAGCTGGCCCTCGGCGCAGATATCGATGAAATCACCACCCAGATCGTGAAAATCGGCGCTTTCGTCCGATACCGACAGAAACGGCGCGTCGGGGGTGTCGGGATGCGGCGATTCCAGCCGGTCAAAGACCGGCGCCACCCGCTCATAGCCCCAGCCTTCATTGCCGGCCGCCGCCCAGTCGTCATAATCGCCGGCCTGGCCACGGTGATAGACAAGGGCGTTGATCGAGCTCGACCCCCCGAGCACCTTGCCCCGCGGCTGATAGACCTCGCGGCCATCCAGATGCGGCTCCGGCTCGGTGCTGTACATCCAGTTGACCGCCCGCTGATGGAACAGGATGCCATAGCCGATCGGCACCCGCACCCAGAACCGGCGGTCGGACGGACCGGCCTCGAGAAGCAGCACCGAATAACGGCCGCTGGCGGTCAGCCTTTCGGCAAGAACACAGCCGGCCGACCCGCCGCCGACAATGACATAGTCAAATTCACGCAACTTGGTAACTCCACATCGATCCGCCATTCTTCGACCGGCGGCCGGCCGGGGATGTCCTTCAATCGCCCTTTACCGCCGCGAGGGCGGCGTCAAGTTCGTCGATCAGCATCTCAACCGGTTCGATCCCGACCGACAGGCGGAACATCCCCTCGCCAATGCCAAGTGCGGCGCGGTCATCCGCGCTGAGCCCGCGATGCGAGGATGACGCCGGATGCGACAACGTGCTGCCGATATCGCCAAGCGTCGGCGCGAAGGGAATACCGGCGGCGGCCCCGATGAAGGCATTGACAGCCTCACGCCCACCTTCAATCTCGAACGTGACCATATTGCCATGGCGTCCGCCAAACAAGGTCCGGGCCCGGGCATGATCGGGATGGTCGGCACGCCCCGGATACAGCACCCGGCGAATCCCCCGACCGCCGGGAATATGGCCGGAAAGATGATCGGCAATCGTCGCGGCGCTTCGTTCGGCGGCGGCAAAGCGCAGATCGAAACTGTGCAGACCCCGGTCGGCCAGCCAGCAATCAAACGGGCTTGGCGTCAGACCCCAGGTCACCGCGGCGTCGCGCATCGCCTGTCGATGGTCCGCGTCGCGCGCCGTCACATAGCCAAGCGTCACATCCGAATGCCCGGCCAGAAACTTGGTGATCGAATTGATCACGATATCCGCACCATGTTCAAAGGGGCGGAACATGGCCGGTGTGGTGAAGGTGTTGTCGACCGCCAGCAGGGCGTCAGCGCCCGCGGCCAGCCCGGCTATCGCCGTCATGTCGGCCACCCGCAGGGTCGGGTTCGACACCGCCTCGACAAGGATGAGGCGCGTGTTCGGGCGGATCGCCACCGCCATCGCCGCGGCGTCACCGGCATCGGCAAAGCTTGTCTCGATGCCAAGGCGGGGCAGGTCCTGCGTCAGCATCCGCAGCGAGCGCCCATAAAGCTGGTCACCGGCAAGCACATGGTCGCCGCGCGACAGCAGCCCCAGAAACATCGCCGAGATCGCCGCCATGCCGGACCCGGTGACGAGGCCGTCCTCACCGCCCTCAAGCCAGTCGATCTTTTCAGCCAGCATATCGGCGTTGGGATGACCCTCGCGGGCATAGCTATATCCCGCCAGCCTGCCCTCATATTGCGCATCCAGCGCGTCCGCCGATGATGCCGCATAGACAACCGAAGGCTGCAGGGGTGGCACCACCGGCCGGCTGGCCGACTCCGGCATGACGCCGCCGCGTACAAGCGTCCGGCGGCCGGTCGTCTGATCCTTGTTGCGTGTCATCTCACCTCTCCCTTGCCAGTGGCGGCCCGGCATTCAACCGCCCGGCACTCATCCCCATCGCACATGCAGGCTGAGCGGCCCGCGAAACGCCCAGCCACCAAAGGCAACCTGATGCGCCGGGTCAAGTCGCAGCGCCGGCAGGCTTGCAAAAATCATCGGCAGCGCGACCTGTGCCACCAGCGCGCGCGAGGCAAAGGCCCCGGCACAGAAATGCGGGCCGGCACCAAAGGCGATATGTTTTTTCGTGTCGCGGCTGATATCAAAGCTGTCTGGCTGCGCGAAATGCAGCGGGTCACGGTTTGCCGCGCCGAACATGAAAAAGGCACGGCCACCTGCCTCGATATCAATGCCACCAATACGGACCGGTCTGGCGATGCGGCGCGGCGACATGCCGATCGGCGCCATCCAGCGGACATATTCATCAAAGGCGCGATCCCAGGGCACGCTGCCCGCAAGAAGCCGCGCCAGCTGCGCCGGATGTGTCAGCAACGCCCATATGGCACCGGCAATGGCATCACGGGGTTCATTCTGCCCACCGCTGATGACAAGCTTCACATTCGCCCTGATATCATCCTCCGGCGCGCCGGCGCGCTGCAGGACGGCAATGACCGACAAGCCTTCAGGCGTATCGGGATCAGGGGCGTTGCGCGCGAACCCGGCCAGTGTCTCGTCGATCGCCGCATCGAGCGTCGCGACGGCCGCGCGACACCGTGATTCAATGGCCGGATCGCCAGCATAATTGGCGATGCCGTCGATCATCGCCTGCGAATGCGCGTCCATCTCGCTGGCCGACACATTGGCAAGACCGGTGATCAGCCGCAACGCCTCTCCGGACAGCCGCATCGCATAGTCACGGCACAACTCGGCGCCGTCGCGCGGTGCCAGATCGCGAAGGATGTCGGCCGCCGCGTCACGAAAGGCGGCCTGCCAATGCCGTGACACCGTTCGCGGAGAGACAGCAGGCTGCATCTGGCGGCGCTGGCGCTGATGTTCATCACCGTCGCGGCGCATCATGTTCCGGCCCATCAGCCGCGTCATCAACCCGCCGGGCTGTTCGGAGCTGAATATATCGATCCGCTTTTCCCATTGGTCGATATCGTCACGTCGCGTCAGGACAATACCGTCAAGTTGTGGGACAAAGGCCACCGGCGCCACCTCCCGCATCCGCGCCAGCGTCGGATAGGGGTCGTGCCAGAAGGCCTGCATGTCGATGTCAAAGCGCGGCGCGGCAGTCATACACCGGATCCTGTCGTCCCCGGCACCGGCTGTAAAAGGGCGCGGGCAGGACGTTCACGTCTAGGCTTGCGGTGCCGGGCGGGCCGCCGGCCCGCTTGTCAGCATCCGCCCGACAGCCAGACCGGCCAGCATCATCAGAACGAACAGCGCGACCTCGCCGGGCGCCAACAGGACAGACGCGATGGCCGGCCCCGGACAAAGTCCGGCAAGGCCCCAGCCAACGCCGAACAGGGCCGCGCCGAGAAGAAGCCGGCTGTCGATATCGGTGCGGGTCGGAATGGAAAATCCGTCACCGAATACCGGTGCCGCGCGCCTGGTCACGATGCGGTGACCAATGAAATTGGCGATGACGCCGCCGCCCATCACAAAGGCAAGCGACGGGTCCCAGACGCCAAACAGATCGAGGAAGCCTGCCACCTTGGCCGGGTTCAGCATGCCGGACAGTGCCAGGCCGGCACCGAACAGGGTACCGATCAAAATCAGTGAAATCGCGCGTGCCATGATCAGCCTCCCTGCACCATATGTCTGACGATATAGACGGTGACGATTGCCGCGCCCATGAACATGCCGACAGCCACCGCCGAGCGGATGGACAGCCGCGCGAGGCCGCAAATGCCATGGCCCGAGGTGCAACCGGCCCCGATTGCCGTGCCGAGGCCGACCAGGAAGCCGGCAATCGGCAGGGTAAAGCCTGACGCCACCGGGGTGCGGTCCACCGGCGCCCCGGTCAGCGCCATGATCGCGAACGGACCGGCCAGAACGCCGATGACGAACAGCACCCGCCACCTGACGTCTGATTTGTCAGACGGGACGATGAGGCCACCCAATATGCCGCTGATTCCCATCACCCGGCCATGTGTCAGCATCAGCAACAGCGCCGCGGCGCCGATCATCACACCCCCGACAAGCGAGGCCAGTGGCGTGAAACTGTCAAAATCAATTACCATTGTCGTACTTCCCCCAAATCAGCGCCTGTCAGACGCCGCCATGTGCCTTTGACCAGCCGCGCGGGTCATGAAGAAACGCCTCGACCTGTGACAGGGTTGCCTCGTCGAAACTGCCAGCCTCGCGGCTTGCCGCCAAAACATCCCACCAGGTCGAGAGATAATGCAGCTGTATCCCCTCAGCCGCCAGCTTTTCAGGCGTGTCCCTGAAAATATCATAATAGAAGATCACGAAGGTATGACCGACCTCGGCACCGGCTTCGCGAATCGCCTCGACAAAGCTGAGCTTGCTGCCACCATCGGTGGTCAGATCCTCGACAAGAAGCACGCGCTGGCCGTCCCTGATATCGCCCTCGATGCGGGCGTCCCGGCCAAATCCCTTCGGCTTCTTGCGAACATAATGCATTGGCAACGCGGTGCGCTCGGCAAGCCAGGCGGCGAACGGGATACCGGCAGTCTCGCCGCCGGCGACAGCATCGAGGCTTTCATAGCCGATATCATTCATGATCACCGTCCGGCCATAATCCATCATCTGCGCGCGCATCCGCGGAAAAGCGATGATCTTGCGGCAGTCGATATAGACCGGACTCTTCATGCCCGAGGTCAGGGTGAACGGATCATCGGCGCGGAACAGCACCGCCCTGATCTCAAGCAGCATCCGCGCCACCGAACGGGCGATGGCGGGTTTGTCATAAGTGTGG
>RFZL01000201.1 GCA_009920665.1 Alphaproteobacteria bacterium
CGCGCTGGTGCCCGGGCAGGCGCGGAACGTCATGGCCCTATCATAGGCACGGCGCAAGGCACCTGAAAAGGGGTTCAAGGCTGAAGGGGGCGTTCAGCAGCGATCGAGATCCTGTGCCATTTCCGCTGTCTCGATACAGCGGTCTGCAAACCCCATAGCAGCGGCGCGGCCATGAAGATGGTACATCCGCATCAACCCGAAGCGCGCGGACGCATAGGCAACGGCTTCGGGATCACGCCGGATACCCGCTACCATGTTGAGCAGTGCCTCGACATTATCGCGGATGGATTCAAGCCGCTTGATGTCAACTGCGGTCAGATTACCGTCATCGGGAAGCCGGTGAGACCTGCCTGCTGCGGTTTCAAGATAGATGACCTCACCCATTCTGCACCTCCGGCGTTGGATCGGGGCAGCGCACCATCTTTGCGCTGAAATGATGTGGCGCGCCAGTCACCGGACTTTCGACGAAACGCAACGGTATGATCCGGTTGGCATTGATCCGGACAGCCGTGTTTCTCAGCTTCGTCAGCCCGTCATCAAACTTGCCGATATGTGACAGTCTCATGCCGGTGATGACTCGACAGCCTTCAAGCTGTGCGGTGGTGCTGTCCATGAAGGCGATGGTCTGGCTGCCTTCGAGCGGCTCCAGAGGTTCTGGCGGTTCGGCTGAGAGATCGTCCTTTGGCGCCAGAACCGAACCATCGGGAAGCTTGTTCTCGAAATCAACGACATACATGTTGCAGGCTCCAAGCCCCAGCAGCAGCGAGAACATTGCAACTGTCGTCATGGTCCTGAACTTGCGCATGCCGGTCTCCACAGGATGGTTTTCTTCAGGGTTCCGGCAAAGCTGTTCACTCGCCGCCCATCCGGTATACGACGCTCTGGAGATTCATGTTAGAAAGGAGGCTTGGAAAACGCCAGCCAGCGCTTTATTGGCCATCGGTTGCCAGCATCAATTCCCCGCCAACGCCAATCCGGTGGCCGATGGCGAAGAATTTCCGTGGATCGATGGATTTGTCACCAAGCCTGATTTCGTAATGAAGGTGCGCGCCGTCGACGCGGCCGGTGCGCCCCATCTTGCCAACCACGGTGCCGGGTAC
>RFZL01000202.1 GCA_009920665.1 Alphaproteobacteria bacterium
CGCGTGATTGCCGATATGGATGAAACCCGCGGCCAGTCCAGCGGTGCTGGCAAGGCCGAAGCCAAGCGCGATATATCCGATCTGTGCCACAGAACTGAAGGCCAGCAGCTTCTTGATGTCATTCTCGTAGATGGCGAGGATCGTGCCGAGGAAAATTCCGGCCAGCGCGAGCGGAACAAGGATGAACTCGGCCGCAAAGCCGGCAAGGTCGGGCACACCGGCGAACATGCCGAACATCACCCGCGCGATCACGTAGAGAGACGCCTTGGTCGCGATCGCGGCCAGAAGCGCCGAGACCGCGGACGGGGCAAAGGCATAGGCCGCCGGCAGCCAGACATGCACCGGGAAGATCGCCGCCTTCACCAGAAGCCCCGCCATCATGAAGCCGAAACCGACCATGACGACCGTGGTCTGCGGCACCTGCGGAATCCGTTCGGCAAGATCGGCCATGTTCAGCGATCCGGTCACCGCATAGATGAAGCCGACACCGATCACATAGAAGGTCGCGCCGACCGCCCCGATGACGAGATAGTTGTAGCCGGCTATCAGCGCACGGCGATCCTTGCCGGCACCAAGCGCGATCAAGATGACCGACGACAGCGCCGAAATCTCGAGGAAGACAAACAGGTTGAAGGCATCGCCCGTCATCACCAGACCGGACAGGCCGCCGCAGGCGAGAAGCCACGCGGAATAGGCCTTGCCGGCATCCGCCTCGGCGATCTCGGCAAGAAGCGCGGTGCGTGCGAACAGCGTCGCGACGAAGGCCAGCGCCGCCATGACCAGCACAGTGAAGGCCGAAACCGGATCAACGACGAATTCGATGCCCCAGGGCGGCGGCCAGCTGCCAAGGGCGTAGCTGAAGCTCTTGCCGCCGGCCGTGGCGCCCATCAGCATGACCGCGCAGAACAGCGCCCCGCCGGTGCCGGCCACGGCCAGCGCCCAGGTCAACGCGGCGTACGGAAGCAGCGCCGCCACCGGCGCAAGCAGCAGCGGAATGGCGACGACAAGGGTCGGAAGGTTGGCGATGATCTGCGCGAGGGTCATGTCCGATCCTCCGCATCATCGTCCCGGCGGACGCGCGGCTCGCCGTCGC
>RFZL01000203.1 GCA_009920665.1 Alphaproteobacteria bacterium
ACCGGCATTGGCGGCAGCCGGATCGTCATCCGCAACCGCTGGACGTTCGATCCGTCAATGGAGGTCAACGAGGCACGCATCGCGCGGTTTCGTGTCGACCATGACCGTGCATTCCGGCGCCGCTTCCCGATGCTGGCCGAAGTCGATCTCGAATATAGCTGGGGCGGGCGGCTGTGCCTGTCACGCAATTCGGTGCCGGCCTTTGGCGAGGTCGAACCCGGCATGTTCGCGGCCTGCTGTCAGAACGGGCTTGGCACCGCCAAGGGCACATTGGCCGGCATTGGTGCCGTCGAACTCGCAACCCGTTCGAATTCGCCGATTGTTCAGGATTTGCTGTCCTATGACGAGCCGGTGAAACTGCCGCCCGCACCGATCGCCAGGCTTGGCGCGACGCTTGTCCTGCGCTGGCGTGAATGGCGCGCCGGTGCGGAAATCTGACCGTCTTCAGTCATTGTCGGTCAGCCCGGCGCCGGCCCCGGCAAGGCGTGACTGGCTGGTCGCCGGCGCGTAGGTGCGATGCGCAAAGTCGGTCAGGCGGTCGACACAGCAGGCAAACCGGTCGGGTAGACGGGTATGGCCCGCGCGGGTGCCGGCTATCTGCGCCGCCGTGCCGCGCTGCAGCTGGCAGGGTGCGCTGCCCCGCAACCAGCCGCTGTGCCACGGGTCGGGCGCGGCGTCGCCGTCCCCCGGTGCGATCAGCCAGAATGTCCCTGGCGGGATTGTTGCCACGAACGGAAGCAGCAGCAGCGGTGCGCTGACAGTGCCAAGATCGATCCTCTCACCGAGCTGTTCCGGGACCACATGCGTTCCGTCACTGAGCGCGGCGCCAAGAACAAGCGGGCAGGCAGCATCCCCGGCGGTGCCGGCCGCGCCATAGCAATCAAGATAGCCACACAGGGCGGAGATGCCGGGAAGGCCGCGCTGATGCAGCCAGAACACAGCGCCGGCCGCCTCTTCTGCCAGTCCCCAGGACAGGCCGGCTCCGCGTGTCGCTTTCAGCGCCAGTGCTGCCGTTTCACCAAGTGACCAGCTCATCAGGCCGGAGCAGCCCCGTCCAGAGGCGGATAGACAAGATCGTCGGG
>RFZL01000204.1 GCA_009920665.1 Alphaproteobacteria bacterium
ACCAGCGCCTTGTTGGCCTTGCAGGTGACGCACCAGTCGGCCGTCACATCCACAAGGACCGGTGTGCCGCCCGCAAGGCTGTCCTGCATGGCCTGCATGCTCCACGGTTGCCACAGCTCGTCGCTTGCCGTCCTTGTCCCCTCGCCGCCGATCACGGTCGCCAGCACGCTGCCAAGCCAGACCATTGTTCCGACAAGCAGCAGCGCCAGACCGCGTTTCATCCAGGCCATCCACGGCCCGGGGCGTGGCAGCATCGCGACAAGTGACGGGTTTGCAGCGACAAGTATCCATGGCGCGGCAAGGCGAAATCCCCGCGATAGGACTGGCCGCCGGATGCCGCATCGGTTCCGGCTGTCGTTCCGGCAAGCGCCTGCACGAAACGCGGCACCGGAATGATCACCCGGTCGGTCAGGCTGAGCGCGAAAACACCAAGCATCGCAATCATCACGCCAAGGAAGACCGGGTTCTGGAACTGGATTCCCCAGCCGACCGTTCCGCCGGCAAGGCGGAGCGCCGCCAGCCCCGCGGCAAGAAGAAGGAAGCTCGTTACGATACCTGCCGCGCCGGCCAGAAAGCGCAGGCGCAAGACATTGCGCGGCGCGCCGGCAGCGACAAGCACCGCCGACAGCTTCAGCGCCAGAACAGGCAGCACGCACGGCATCAGGTTCAGGATCAGGCCGCCAAGAAAGGCAATCGCCATGATGCGTAGTGACAGCGCGGCAACAGCCGTTCCTGCCGTGCCTGTTGTTCCAGCTTGCGCCGGGATTTCCGCCATTTCGGGCGGCGCGCTGACTGTCAGCACCACCTGCCGCCCGGCAAGATCGACCTTGTCGGACGGCACGGCGGCGAGGAACAGCCCTTCACCGCGCGCCTGAGGCGCCTTGAAAGCGACCCCGTCCACACCTTCGACAAACAGGTCGGCCACAGGCGGACCGCCATTCGCCAGCCTGACGAGGAGTCCCCCTTCCACTGCCGTCAGCTGATCGATGCGTATCGACGGCCCGCTGGCACTGTATCCGTTTTCGTTGCTGCGCCTTGGCACCATGGCGGCATATTGCGCCATCGG
>RFZL01000205.1 GCA_009920665.1 Alphaproteobacteria bacterium
CGGATGGCCGCCGAGATGAGCGAGGAATATCTGGACCGTGTCGGCCGCAGCCCGAATTTCTGCGCCATCAAGGAAAGCTCGGGTGACATCAACAGGCTCCATATGCTGGCGCGGGACTACCCGCATATCCAGACAAGCTGCGGCATGGACGACCAGGCGCTGGAATTCTTCGCCTGGGGCGCGGAATCCTGGATCTGCGCGGGATCGAACTTCGCCCCCGAGGCGCATATCGCCCTGTGGAAGACCTGCGTTGTGGACGGCGATTACACGCTTGGCCGCAAGATCATGTCGGCGATGCTGCCGCTGATGCGCACGCTGGAACAGGGCGGGAAATTCCTGCAATGCATCAAATATGGATGTGCCATTCGCGGGCTGCCGGCAGGTCCGCCACGCGCGCCGCTGCGCGATCTGAACAAGGACGAGAAACGAAGCCTGGAACAGGTGATCAGGGTAATGGACCGGACCGTGGATGAACTGATGGCCGGCGCCGGCAAGGGAGGCAAATGATGTCAGAGCTGCTGACTCACGAGGAATACAAGGCAATTGCCGACGGGCTGACCCTGGCGTCGACGGCATTCGTCGATGGCGGCTTCCGCAAGGCAGCGAGCGGCGAGACATTCGACAGCATCGACCCGGCCACCGGCAAGCTGCTTGCCAAGGTGGCGGCCTGTGACGCGGCCGATGTCGATTTTGCCGTCGGCAAGGCGCGCGAGGCGTTTGATGACGGGCGCTGGCGCTGCCTGCATCCGGCCGAGCGCAAGGAAGTGCTGATCAAGCTCGCCAAGCTGATCCGGCGCAACCGCCACGAGTTGGTCGTGCTGGAGTCACTTGATTCGGGCAAGCCGGTCCGCGACTGCGCGACCATCGACATTCCCGAGACCATCAACACGCTGATCTGGCACGCCGAGGCCATCGACAAGCTCTATGACCAGACGGCTCCGGTCGGCGAGGATGCCGTGGCGCTTGTCGTTCGCGAGCCGATCGGCGTGGTCGGCGCGGTCCTGCCGTGGAATTTCCCGCTGCTGATGCTGGCCTGGAAAATCGGCCCGGCGCTGGCCGCCGGATG
>RFZL01000206.1 GCA_009920665.1 Alphaproteobacteria bacterium
TTCTTCGGCCCGAAACATCTCAGCATGCTGTACGGCATCGCCTTCACTTCGCACCAGATCGGATCCTTTGTCGGATCCTGGCTCGGCGGGGTGGTCTATGACATGACAGCAAGCTACACGATCATGTGGTGGCTGAATGTCGGGGCGGCGCTGTTCGCCTTCGGCGTCAACTGGATCATCCGCGAGGCGCCTGTCGACACACCCTCGGCCCAGCCGGCAGCCGCCTGATGGCAGCCACCTGACATGTGAGACAATTCAGGCCTGTTCGCCGAGCCAACGCTCGGCATCGAGAGCTGCCATGCAGCCCATGCCGGCGGCCGTGACAGCCTGACGATAGACCTTGTCGACACAGTCACCGGCTGCGAACACACCATCGACCGATGTGCGCGTCCCGCCGGTCTCGGCGATGATATACCCCTCGTCATCGAGCTCCAGCGCGCCTTTGAAAGCTGCGGTCGACGGGTCATGGCCGATGGCGACGAACATGCCCTGCACCTCGATGTCCAGATCGGCCTCGCCGGTTGTCGAGGCGAGACGCAATCCGGTTACCCCGCTGTCGTCGCCAAGCACCTCGGAAACCGTGCGGTTCCATTCGACATTGATCTTGTCGTGGCGCAGCAGGCGGTCCTGCATGATCTGCTCGGCACGCAGCGTGTCACGGCGGTGAACCAGCGTCACCGACTTGCAGATATTGGCAAGATAGAGCGCTTCCTCGACGGCCGTGTTACCGCCGCCAATCACCGCCACATCGCGGTCGCGGTAGAAAAAGCCGTCACAGGTGGCACAGGCGGACACGCCGCGCCCGTTGAATGTCTGTTCCGATTCAAGCCCCAGCCACTTGGCCGAGGCGCCTGTGGCGACAATCACCGAATCGGCTGTCATTTCGTCCCCGGAATCGAGCGTCATCCGGAACGGCCGCGACGAGGCGTCGAGCGCCGTGACGATGTCATAGACGACCCGCGCGCCGACATTTTCAGCCTGCGACTGCATCTCGGTCATCAGCCAGGGCCCCTGGATCACCTCGGCGAAACCGGGGTAGTTCTCGACATCGGTGGTGAT
>RFZL01000207.1 GCA_009920665.1 Alphaproteobacteria bacterium
TTTCCGCGGATGCGCGCGCAGATGATGGATTACGGCCGCACCGTGATCATGAATGACATCGGGTATGAAAGCCTCGACGCCGTGGCCGGCGGCGAGACGGCCGGCATTCCGTTCGCCGCCTGGCTTGCCGAGCGCACCGGCCTGCCGATGCATTACGTCCGCAAGAAGCCCAAGGGTTTCGGCCGCGACGCCAGAATCGAGGGTGATATCCGCGACGGCCAGCGCGTGCTTCTTGTCGAGGATCTGGCGACCGACGGCGGCAGCAAGCTGAGCTTTGTCGAGGCCATCCGCACCGCCGGTGCCGAGGTCGGCCACACCTTTGTCATCTTCTATTATGACATCTTCAAGGACGCCGAGGAGCAGCTCGCCGCCGAAGGTGTCAAACTGCACTATCTGTCGACCTGGTGGGACGTGCTGGCGGCAAGCCGCGAGTCGGGAAGTTTCGACGAGGACACGCTGTCAAAGGTCGAAGCCTTCCTGAACGATCCGCGCGGCTGGTCAAAAGCGCATGGCGGCGTCTGACGGAACTCTGCATTACTGTATTCAATTCTACTGAATTCAACTCCCGGGGAGGGGGCCATGAGTATAGATTTCCAGAATTTCACGCCCTACGCGTCGCTGATCGGCGGTGTGATGATCGGGCTTGCGGCGTTGCTGCTGATGCTCGCCCATGGCCGTGTCATGGGTGTCAGCGGCATCCTTGGCGGCATTGTCATGCCATCGGGCAAGTCTGACATCGGATGGCGGGTTCTGTTCGTGATCGGCATGCTGGCCGGTCCCTTTGCGGTCATCCATCTGCTGGACCGTCCGGTCGATATCATGCCTGCCGCATCCGGCATGATCCTGCCGGTGGCCGGATTCATCGTCGGGCTTGGCACGGCAATCGGATCGGGCTGCACCTCCGGACATGGCATCTGCGGCCTTGCGAGGCTGTCGCCGCGTTCGCTGGTGGCGGTCGGCGCCTTCATGGCGACCGGCATTGCCACCGTCTTTCTCGTACGCCACGTGCTGTAGGGGAGGTGAGCCATGATGCGACATATCTCGATCATCCT
>RFZL01000208.1 GCA_009920665.1 Alphaproteobacteria bacterium
GATATTGCCGCTGGCTGCAACGTCGGCAACCGCAACGCCGGCTGCTTTGGCATGATGGTCGGCGCTCTGTTCTCCCGCTTCGGCCGACGCGATCTCGCCAAGGGCGGTTTCGTCCTCCCACGCTTCGCGGACCAGGGTGTGGATATCGGCAATGTCCAGATCGTCACCCGTATTGTCACTTGCCGGTGCCGGTGGCTCTTCCGGCAGAGACGGTCCGGTCTCGATGCCGGTGACGGCCTGTGCCGCCGGTGTCGCATCGCCAGGCGTTTCCGGGACAGGCTCGCCGGTATCTTCCGGCGCAGCGCCGAATCCTGTCACCGGAATGTCGATGACAGGGATGTCGCTGGAATTGTCGTCCATGGCAGGCACGCCGCCGTCTCCATCGACATCATCACTGGCGGCACCACTGGCGGCGCTTGTCGCATCATCAGCCGGGTCATTGTGGATTCTGTCGCCAGATCCTGCCGACAGGTCGATGCCGGCAAGCGGGTCGTTCGGCGCGTCGAACCGGGTCTCTTCGGTGGCGGGCGTTTCTGACGGCTCTGCCGCGGGGCCGGCTTCCAGTTCGGCCAGGCGGCGCAATTCTTCGAATCTCGCGGCAATGGCTGTGACCGGCAACGGAATGGCGCCGTCCGCGTCCGCCCGGTCCGGCAGGGCATCCGGACCCGCCGCATCGCTTTGCAGGACGGCAAGCATCGGCGCGCCCTCGACGGCCGACCGTTGCGCCTCCTCATAGAGCGCTGTGATGGATTGTCTGACGGTTGCCATGAATGCCGGTCCGGTGGTTGCGAATGCATCTTGCCAAGGCGCCAACTCTGGCATATTCGCCTGTTGCCGACAATATGCCGGCACGCGGTTTGCGGGACTACCGCCGGCCGACGGCGCGGAACAGCTCGCCTCCCCCGCTTTGCGGCAGCGTGAAATTTCCCTGCCATTGGCACTTGGATGGAAGGGCGATTCCGCTTAAATAACGCATCGCAAAGGATGAAATGTCATCTGCTGCTGACCAGAACCAGAGGATGCCCCATGGCAGAAGAGACCAAAAAAGAC
>RFZL01000209.1 GCA_009920665.1 Alphaproteobacteria bacterium
TCATACAGCAGATGACAGTTTGAAACATCTAGAGCATCTGTCGTAGTCGGTGCGCCTGGTGCTCCGGTACAAAGACCAAATCCATAGACTTGAACTCGAAAATCCGTCGGATCGATGCCGCATTCAGAGTTGATAGCCGCCTGACTTGTGTCACATTCTGATACCACAGTTGGAGCGATGACGTAGATAGTGACGGTGGCCTGCGAAGTCCAAAGCCCAGTAGCGTCGCTGATCGTGTACGTAAAGGTATCGATGCCTGAGAATGAATCGGATGGAGTATAGGTCAGGACAGTACCATCGTTAGTCAGACTTCCGCCTTCTGGTCTGGAAACAGACGAAATTTCGATATCCAACGAATCCAAATTGATGTCGTTATCCATCGGTAGGATTGTTAGTGTGGTACTGCTCGGTATGCGAAATATGTCGTCGACTGCAACGGCCTGATCAGCTACCGGCGACACTGTGATGGTGACGACTCCTGTATCAGTCAGTCCGGGATTTGCGGGATCTGAACCATCAGCATCTGCGACGGTATAAGTGATTGTCTCGACGCCGTTAAAATTTGCGGTCGGTGTGTACTGAATTAAACCATCACTCCACTGTCAGCTGAGAATCATCAACCGCGACTGGGCTATCAGCGATGGACGAGACTTCGATTGATTGCGTTCCGGTAGTTGATGCAACACCGTCAGACACTGTGAATGTAATGACCGCTGTACCGGTAAAATCTTGTCTTGGGTTGTATTCGACGGTTTGTCCTAGACCAGAGACGGTACCTGTCCCGCTGTTGATTTGTAGGGATGTAACCGTTAGTTCCGATGCAGTATTGTCGACGTCGGTGACCGAGCCATTGTCGATCACGTTGAAGCTGTGAGCTGTGACGTCTTCATCAATAGTAATGAGCGTTGTATCGATGACGGGTGGATCATTGACCGGAGTTACAGTAACCGTCACTGTTCCAGACGCAGTCAGTGAACCCGTGTCGGCAACCGAATAGTTAATGATTTCAGTGCCAAAGAAGTCTGGCGCTGGCTGGTAGTTGATTACTC
>RFZL01000210.1 GCA_009920665.1 Alphaproteobacteria bacterium
CCTGATACGCCAGCGCTGATACGGGGGTAGCCCAGCCAGTCATCCGGCTGCGCCATGCCGTCGCGCCGCGCGCCGACAGCGAGGGCAAATTCGGTGTAGAGGTTGGCCCAGGCCTCGATCAGGCCTTCCGGGAAGCCTCTGCCGGTCCGCACGAACCTTTCTGTTCGCGGGGACAGCCCGTGGCCATGTCCGCGTGTCAGGGTCTGGTCAGGCTGTCCGAAGATGTTGAGCCTGAGCCGGTCACACTCTTCCATGTCCCATTCAAGCCCGCCAAGGCTGCCGAAAATACGCAGGCGCAAGCCGCCGCGATTGCCGGGGGCCTGACGTGTCGCCATTAATGTCCCGGGCACGCCGCCGTCATACCTGACCGCCATGAAGGCGGTGTCCTCAAGCGGCTTGGGCGCGCCGCACACATGAAAATCCGCGCGCAGTCCGGTCATCGCCAGGCCGCTGACAAACTGGGCCAGATGGGCCGCATGGGTTCCGATATCCCCGACACAGCTTGTCGGTCCGGAAATTTTCGGATCAAGGCGCCATTTCACATGCGGCGCATCAGCAGCATTGTCGGGCGTCATCCAGTCCTGCATGAATTCGACATGGATCTGGTTGATCCGGCCCAGAACGCCTGAGGCCACAATTTCGCGCGCCTGGCGGATCATCGGATAGCAGGACATGGTGTAGCAGACGGCGAACACCAGCCCCTTGTCTCCCGCGAGCCTCTCCAGCTGTTCCGCCTCGGCGAGAACATTCGTCAGCGGCTTGTCGCAGATGACATCGATGCCGGCTTCGAGGAAGGCCGCCGCAGCTGCGAAATGCGCATGGTTCGGGGTGGTGATCATCACCGCGTCAATGCCGTCGGCACGTGCGGCTTCCGTGACTGCCATCGCCTGAAAATCGGCATAGGAGCGGTCCGCGGCGACATTCCACTCTTCACCGCGCTGCTGCGCCCTGGCCGGATCGGATGAAAAGGCGCCGGCGACAATGTCCCAGCGGTCAGTCATGCGGGCGGCCATGGCCTGT
>RFZL01000022.1 GCA_009920665.1 Alphaproteobacteria bacterium
TTGGAACAACCGTTGGCATTCAAAGCGCAAGATTAGATAATGCTTATACTTCTGTTGGTTTAGCTACATACTTCAATGTAACTGGTCTTGCAACGGTAGGTAATTATATTAATGGAGTTTATGATCCAAATAGTAATGTTACTCTTGGTGCAGGAAAACCATACGATGTTGCAACTATTGTAGGTACATTGGGCACATCGTATAGTGGAGTTGGAACAAATTTTGTAGCAGGAGTTGGAACGGATAGAATTACGGGTATTTCTACTAATAGAATTGTAAGATCTATTCAAGCAACTGGAGTTGCTACTGAGTATACTACTGGAACCTATGTAAGCGTTGCTTCAACTACCAATGGATCTGGTACTGGTGCAAGATTTAATGTGACTGTTTTTGGTGGAGATATTGTAAGTATTAGTGTAGAAAGAGGTGGTTCTGGATACCTAATTGGAGATGTAATATACTTAAATGCATCAGCCACTGGAATTGGATTAACTCCACCAACTCTTGGAATAAGTTCAATCAAAGTTATCACTGTTACTGGAGTTTCTACATTAGCTGTAGGAAATGATATTTCTGGAAATTATATTCAATATGGTACAGTAATTTCTGGTATAGAAACTGGAGTAGTTCTTTTATCTCAAAATACTACAAATACAACAGTAAGTTCCAATCAATCCTTTGTAAGTGGACCAAAGAGTACTATTAATCTTGATGTTACTGGAAATGCGAGAGTTACTGGTATTCTAACAGTTGGAGTTTCTTCAATCACACTTGATGGTGGTACTTCTCGAATTACAGGTGTTGATCAAATAAGATCTAGAGAATTTAGTGCATCTCAGAGAGTCGTTGTAGACTATCCTATTGTTACAACTTACACTGGTACTCTTGCTTATGCAAGTACAACTAGAATCACTGGAGTTGCAACTGCAAATATTCAAGTAGGCTATGCAGTAACAAATGATTATTTACTTCCAGGAACTGCTGTTGCAGCAATTGGAAATAGTTCTATTACTATAACTGGTTTTGCACAGAATGTTGCTCCAACACAAACAACATCTGGTTATATTGAGAGCGTAAACGGAAATAAAATTGCAGGTATTAATACTTCTAATATATTTGTTGGTTCTGCTGTTACTGGAACTTATATTCCAAACGGAGCCACAGTCTCAAGTATTGGAATCGGATCAATCACTCTTTCTGCAAATACTACTTCTCCAGTTGGAGAACGAGTATATCAAGGTACTCTGGCAGCAACAGGTGTAAGTACTATTACTGGTATTGCTACATCAGGTATAGTTGCTGGTGAAAATGTATATGCATCGGACTACATTTTATCCGGAACTACAGTTGTTTCCGTTGGTAATAGTTCAATAACCTTATCACAACCACCCTCACAAGTTGGTGTAGTTACTCAAACATTTGCATTTAGAAAAATTGATACTTATCAATTTGTTTATGCTGCTGGTGCTGTTGTAACCGATACATTCTATTTTGAAGATGCATATTCTGGAATTAGTACAATTCCTAACTTAAAAGGTAGAAATCTTATTTTCAGTGGTATTGGTAGTTTTGATACTGTTATCGCTGATACTACTATTATTACTTCTGGTTTGATTGTAGAAAATATCAATGTTCCTGGAGTTGGTACAATTGGTGTACTTGAAGCCTCAGTTGGAGTTGTTACTGATATAAGTGGTGTTAATATTAGTTACACAGGTTTAGGATCTATTGGAAATGTTAAGATTGGATATGGAAATACTGATTTCCTTGTTGGTCGCGCCGGTGCCGGTCTGGTTGTCCATGACAACCTTAAAGCTGTAGCTGTCATTGCCATTGAAGGTCAGATTGACGATGTTTTCGACGGCGGCAGTGCCGGTAGCTGTGTTGTCTACATTGTTGCTGCCTGCTACCGAGCCGCTGGTGGTGCCAAGCGAGGTCGTTGCCATGTTTCCAATTGTTACAGCAAGAGTTTCATTTGCTTTGGCACCAATCTGCATCGAGCCAGAGTAGGAGCCGTCAAGCAGAACAATGTCATTCCAGCGGGTTGTGTTGACAACGCGGTCGATCTCGGACTTAAGCTCCTGAACTTCTGCATCCAGGTTGGCGCGATCGGACGAGCTGTAAGTACCGTTGGCTGACTGAACAGCGATCTCACGCATACGCTGCAGCATGTTCTCGACTTCTTCCATAGCGCCTTCGGCGGTGTTGGCGAGATTGATGCCGTCATTGGCGTTGCGGATGGCAGTGTTCAGGCCCCGGATCTGGGCGTCCATTTTCGAAGCGATGGCCAGACCGGCAGCATCGTCGGAAGCGCTGTTGATGCGCTGACCCGACGAAAGACGTTCCATGGCCTGTTCCATCTCCTTATTCACCTGCGACAGGTGATACTGCGCTGTAAGTGCCGCAGTGTTTGTGTTAATGACAGTCATTACGACCTCCATGAGTTGGTATGGCACGAGTGCCAAGGTGTCAGGAGCGGTAACGACGCCTGTCAGAAATGATTAGGGTTTTTTTGATTTTTTTTTATGAAGCTGATTTCTTTGGTAAAAAATTCGCGTGAGTTTAGTTTTCAGCTCGTTTTTTCCCAAGATTCGGATGTTTTTTAACTGGTGAAACAGTCAATATTGATTATATATAGATTCATAAACCCGTATCGGAATACGATTATGCACTGTCCACGGTTTGTCTTTGATATCGCTGTTGCGAAGAGTGCCTCCGAGTTTCTTGGCGGTGAAATGGCGCTCGAGGCCTATGCAAAGAAATATGCCGAGGGGCTGAGCGAGCAATATACCCAGATCACGCCTGATACGGTAAATGAAGCTGCCGAACAGATGCTGCAATTCCTGGCCGAGATCGAGGCTGGTGAGTTGGCAGTCGAGTTGCTGACCGATTTCATACATTACCGGTTGATGTTCGATGGTCCAAACCGTCCGCGCAAGCTGAAGCCGATGTTTGGCAGCATCGAGGACGGTGTGAAGACGCCTGAACTCAGCGTCTCCGAGGCGGCGAAGGCGTTCCGTGCCTATGTCTTTGGCATGCGGGCCAATACGGCACCGCGCGCGCCGTCCGGCTGGCGGCTGGAAGAGCAGGAACATCTGCCAAACCTCAACGAGATTGCGGCGCGGACCATCTCGGTTCTGGATATTCTCTAGATCAGGCCTTTTTGCCGGATCAAGCCTGCAGGCTGGCGCGCCAGGCATCCATCATATTGTCGAGCGACTTGCCGGTCTCTTTCAGGCTGGTCACGGCACTTTCCATGGCCGAGAATTTGGCGACATAGCGTGCCCGTATGCTTTCGATGCGGGTGTCAAGATCGGCAAGCGCGGTCTCGTATTCCGAAAGATCCTCATTATAGCGTGTGATCTTCAGCCCCAGATCGCTGTTCAACGCCAGCACATCACTTGCGAAACTGCTGACCTTGTCGATCAGGCTTGTCCCGACATAGATGGTGGCATCGGCACCAGAACCGGTGATCGACAGCCTCAGGCCGGCGGCGTCGCCGGTGGCGATGCTGTAGGTGTCGCCGTTGCGCGTCATCGCCTCACCGTCAATCGTCGCGCTGCCATCATTGGCAAGGTCGAATGTGTAGACGCCGTCGGCGGGTGGCGTGCCAAGCACAGACGCGGTGACGAGGCCGCTGGATGTCGTGATACGGCTGTTGGTGATGGCGGCAAAGCTGTCCGGATTGGCCTCGAAGGTCCGGCGGAAGACATCCTGGTCAAGTGACATGGTGCCGTCGCGCGCGGTCTTCACGCCGAAATCGGCCAGATAGATGGGATCGTCCTGGAAACCGGTGAGGGACGTCGTGGTGAATCCGCGAAGCTGGCGCTGTAGCGCGCGGACCAGCGGGTCGCCGGCAAGCGGGCCGTCCTCTTCTCCGCCGACACCGCGTTTCGACATCGATCCTAGCATCTCGTTCATGCCGTTGAGCCCGTCGACGACCAGCTGCATCGCTGCCGTGGCGGTGGTGGTGTCATAGCGGGCGGACAAGAAGGACGCTGTCGAGGTGGTTGATTTCAGCGTCAGCGTCATGCCGTCCAGCAGGTCTGTGATGGTGTTGCTGTCACGGGTGATGGTCGTGCCGTCAAGCCGAAGCGAGGCGTCCGAGGCGGCAATGGTCTCGATATTGGTATCAACCGCGCCGTAGGCGAAATCGGCCAGGCCGGCGGCACCGGCATCCTCGCTGGCGGTGATCCGCATGGCGTGATCGGCGCCGTCACGTGATTTCAGAACCAGCGCATGGGTGGTGGCGCTTGTCTTCAGAATTGATGCCGTGACTTCGGCGTCGGCGGCGTTGATGGCGTCGCGAAGGCCTGCCAGAGTGCCATCGCCACTCGCGATATCCACCGTCACATCGCTACGATCACCGTTGGTCGTGAAACTGCCGTCGGATTCCCATGTGCCGAAGGACAGCGTCAGGCTGCCGGTGCCGACCGAGGCGGTTTCGCCGGCATGGCCGTCAAAGACCAGGGTCTGGCCGGCGGCAACGCTGTCGACAATCACGCTGTGCGAGAAGGCAGACGCCTTCGCCATGTCATCAATCTCGATATCGAGTGAGGCGCTGGTACTGCTGGCGACAAGGCCGGTCAGGCCGGTGGCTGGCGTCAGGCCGGAATTGAGCGTCTCGAACCCCTGCTTGATCTGACCAAGGCCGGAAATCTCGACAGTGCGCTGCTCGCGTTTCTTGGTGATCTGGCTCTCGGCCGGCGCACGCTCGGCATTCACCAGAGCATCGATGATCTCGGTGGTGTTCAGGCCACTGCCCACATTCAGGGTGCTGAGATAATCAACCGACATGCCATTTCCGCCATTCATGCAGCCGCAACCGCGCTGCTTTGTTAACGGCGTGTCACTGCAAATTTTATGCCGCAACGGCAAAAAATCGTGCGGTGGTCGCGGTTTCATATTAGTGTTTTCTTATAGAGGGAGGCGGGAACTCGGTGCTGCGGTCCCGCCGCGGGGTGAGATTGGTGGTATGTGGCTGCCGGCCCTGCGGGTATGAAGGGCTGCTGGCGATTCCCGAAAGGCCGTGAATACGGACAGAAAAGACACGATTGCTGACCTGACCACGCTCCTGCGGACCATTGCGGGCGGGATCCTGTGCGGGCTTGGTTTCGGCCTTGTGATGTCGATCGTCTCCAACGGCTTTGTCATCGGCGTGAAGTCGCTGACAGAATGGCGCGAGGCGTTCAGCTTCGGCAGGCTGTCGCTCGGCGGGCTCGATATATCGCTTGCCCCGTTACTGAGTCTCGTGATTGCCGCCTGCCTGATCCTTGTGGTCCGGCGCGTTTTTGGAATTTCGCGCTGGCACGGTCCGGCTGACAGCATCTATGCAGCGCACCGAACCGATAACGAACTCGATGTAAAGAGCGGGTTCGGTTCGACCCTGGCGGCCTTCATTTCGGCCAGCGGAGGTGCCTCGGTCGGGCAATATGGGCCGCTGGTGCATTTTGGCGCGACGATGGGAAGTTTCCTTCGCCAGGCCACCGGCGGGTTTCTGACCACCGATGTCTTCATCGGTTGCGGCGTCGCCGGTGCGATTGCCGCCGGCTTCAACGCCCCGATTGCCGGTGTGGTGTTCGCGCATGAAGCCATTCTCAGGCATTTTTCGATGCGGGCCATTGCGCCGATTGCCGTCGCCAGCGTCAGCGCGGCCTGGTTCAGCGACCGGATTTTCGGCAGCTCCCACCTGTTTGTGATGGATGCCAGTAGCGTGGATATGTCGGCGGTGTTGCCGGCGGCGCTTGCCATCGGTCCGGTGTTCGGGCTGGTGGCCGTGATATTCATGATGAGTGTCCGTCACAGCGCCCGGTTCAGTGCCGGCAGTGGCTGGTCGCCGGTGCGGCTCGTTATGACGGCGGCGGTTCTGACCGGCATCATCGGTATGTTCGTGCCGGAAATTCTGGGGCTTGGCACTGGCCCGCTGGCGGCGATGCTCCAGGGTGATTTCGATCTTGGTTTCCTGATGGTCCTGCTGGGTTTGAAAATCCTGGCGACGGCGCTGTGCATCGGGTTTGGCCTGTTTGGTGGGGTCTTTTCGCCGGCCTTGTTCGTCGGCGCGGCCGCCGGTGCCGTCGGGGGGCGGATTCTGGCCGGGATTGGTATTGCCGGGGCGGGGCCGGCGCTCGCCATCTGCGGCATGGCGGCGGTCGCCTCGGCGGTGATCGGCGCACCGGTATCCGGCGTCATCATCATCCTCGAGTTGACGATGAGCTATGAATTCGCCCTGGCGGCGATGCTGTCGGTGATGGTCAGCATCATGCTGAGCAATCATCTGTTCGGTCATTCATTCTTCGACCGGCAGTTGAATGACCGCGGTATCGATGTGGCGCTGGGGCGTGGCCATATCGAGATGATGGAAACACCGGTTCTGAACATCGTGTCGGCGGATTTTCCGCGAATCGGGGCCGAATCGCGCGTTGAGGAGGCGGTGAAAATGCTTGTCGATGCCGGCGCAACAGAAGCCTACATTACCGATGATGCTGGAATTTTTGGTGGCAAGGTCTCGCTTCACAGCCTTCTTGCAGGCAAGCCGGAACAGGGTGTGGCAAGTCTGGCCGACCCCGATGCCCTGTCGATCAAGCATGACGCCTCACTGCAACAGGCCATCGAAGTCGCCAGTAATTTCGTCGGTGAAACGATCCCGGTGATCAATCGCGACACGGGTGAAATGCTGGGTGTCGTGACCGAGGCGGATTTGTTCCAGCTCTATCTCGGCTTGCAGACGCGGATTGCCGATCTCGAACGTGCCTGATGACGCGCTGGCATCACTGTTCAAAATTAACCAAATAAATCAGGCAAGTATATCAAGCTGATTGCGGAAGCGCGGGGTTTCGGCATGCAGGTTGGATGTGCGCAGGATCCGCGTTGACATCATGCTATGCTGGAATTCAGGGGCAAGCAGGCTGCGCGCCTGAAGCGCCTGTTCGGTCGATATCGTCGAGGGCGCCAGTCGCGGACTGGTGATCATCGGCATCCGCCTGCGATAATCCTGATCGCTTCTCTCAAGCGTCTGCACGGGAACCAACCCGGTGGCGGTCTGCCGACCATTTGGCACGCTGCTTGCACCAATCGCCCGTGAATCGACACCACTGCCGGGCATGGGCGCGCCGGCGGACGGGTAGGCTGTGGATGAAACAGGAATGGCCATGCAAAAACAATACCATATTGTAGCCGTTGCGCAAACTATCCGATCGCGGAACGCCCTGACGATCCAGAAAAGAGGGGACAGCCAGTCATGAGCCTGCGTCGCAACATGCAAGCTTACAAGAATGCCGATCGGGATGCTGCAGCTGAATCGGAAAATCCACACGCCTTGATAGCCGTGTTGTTCGATGAACTGCTGAGGCACATGCGCATATTCGTCTCCGAGATCGAGGCCGGGTCTATCGGCAAGGATGCCTCCAGCGAACATTTCTCGCGATCACTGACAATCCTCTACGGATTGCAGTCAAGCTTGAATTTCGAGCAGGGTGGTGACATCGCCAACAATCTGTTCCGTCTCTATGAATATGCGCGCCAGCAATTGTTGGCCGCGATGCGGCAGCGCGAGGTCGGCGGTACGATGGCGGCGATCGACGCGCTTGAGAATATTCGCGATGCCTGGCGGGAAATCGACGGGCGGGTTGCGAAATGAAGACCGGACATATGACGACAGGAAGTGAAACGACCGGGGAGTTCGATATGACCAAAGATGAATTCCTGGCCCAGTTCAGCCAGCTGAACAGCCATATCGAAACGGCGCTGGCGTCTCAGGATTTCGATCGTGCGATGCGCATCGACACGGCGCGGCGCAACATGCTGCATGATTTCGCCGCCGCCACCGTGCCGGACGGTGACAAGGTATTTTTCGAAACGCTGGAGAAATGCGCCGCCGACAATGCGCGCGCCATCACCGAGATGATCTCCCAGATGGGCGCGCTGCAACGCCGTGCCGGCCACCAGATGCGCGGCCTCAGCCGCTATCGCACCCATCAGGGCTGATCCGTCCTGTCCTGACCGCCTTGCCGAACAGGTCAGCGATCACTCGGCGGCGTTGCCATGGCTGTCCGATTGACCGGGCCGCTCGATCATCAGTTTTTTCATTTTCTCGATCAGCGTCGTCCGCCGGAGTTTCAGCGCCTCGGCGGCCTGGCTGACCATGCCGTCAGATTTCGTCAGCGCCGCCTCGATCAGCACGACTTCAATATCGCGAAGGTGACGTCGCAAGTCGATGCTTTCGAAATAGCTGAACCAGTCGGCGTAATGCGCCGGGTGCGGAAGCGGCGGCTCGCTGCTTTCGGTCATGATGTCGACGCCGCCAAGCCCCTGCGAGGCTTCCCATAGCGCATCCATTTCCTCGGCCCGGTCCGGTGCCTTCATGCGCAGCAGATTATCACGCACCTGCGTTGCCGTGATGGGCTGGCTTGGAAACATCACCATCGCCCGTTCCAGCACATTGCGAAGTTCGCGCACATTGCCCGGCCATGTATAGCGCGACAATTCAGCCATCGCGCTGTCATCCAGTGTCGGTGCCGTGCTGTTCTGCGCCTTGGCCAGTGAGTTCATGATCGCGGCGGCAATCAGCGGAATATCCACATGCCGTTCGGCAAGGCTCGGCACCTGCACCGGGAAGACATTGATCCGATAAAACAGGTCGGCCCGGAAGGCACCTTCGTCAACGCGTGACTGGATATTCTGGTGCGTCGCGCAGACAAGCCGGAAATCAACGGCGATTTCATCATTGCCACCAACGCGCTGCACCTTCCGGTCCTCAAGAACACGGAGCAGCTTGGTCTGCAGCGGCAGCGGCATGTCGCCGATCTCGTCGAGGAACAGGGTGCCCCCGCGCGCCAGTTCCACCCGGCCTTCCCGCGGCTTGTCGGCACCGGTAAAGGCACCTTTCTCATGTCCAAAGATTTCGGATTCCAGCAATTCCGACGGAATCGCGGCGCAATTCACCGATACCAGCCGTCCGCTCCGGCCAGATGCCGCGTGGACGGCGCGGGCGACAAGCTCCTTGCCGGTTCCCGTCTCACCAAGCACAAGCACGCTTGTTGGTGAGGGGGCCACGACTTCTATGAGCCTTTTGAGCTCTTTAACCGGTGCAGATTGGCCAACAATAATGTCGTCTATCGTGCTGTCCATCCTCTTCTCCACCCAATAAACAAATCTGAACGAGGCGATAGGCGTCAATATTTTGGGGAGACTACCGTCACATCGGGGTGAATGTCAAAATTTTGATGCGGCTGATGTCACCACCGGGATTCTGTCGGAAACCTGACTCTTCGAAGGCTTGATCCTTGTTCCGCTCTTTGGCGGCGGCGCCAAGAAGATGATTTCCAGCCCCATTATAGAACTGAAAATTAACGAATATTTAAGAAAATTTGTTTTTTTTAGGCATTGCCGGCGTGGCTGGCAGGCTTCTTGCCTTTGTGTTCGCAGTGACAGTTTCCGCTTGAGGCAAGAGAGATGACCACAATTCGCCTTGAACATGACAAATTCGCGTCGGCAGACCGGCTGGCCAGCATACTTCAGGATCGGCTTCTGACAGTCACCAGCCTCGATGGTGACCCTGCGGGTGATCCGAAATCCGGCATCTATATATGCAGCGCCGCTTATGAGGCGTCGATCGGCGGTGAGGCCGAGACCATCGCGAAAGGCCGTGCAGCACGGGCCGGTTCGATGATGATCATCGAGGAGAATGCCGACAGCTTTGCCTTGACAGAAACACTCGGCGGCAAGCTCATCCGCCTGGCCCTGCCGACGGCATTGGATGCGACAACAGCTGATGACTATGGCTTGCAACTGGCCGCGACCCTGGTTTCCGATGACCGCACGGTGGCCTGTGGCGACAAGGTCAGCCAGGATTTGCTGGCGCTGGCACGCCGTGTCGCACAAACCGATGTAACCGTGTTCATCAATGGTCCCACCGGCACAGGCAAGGAAGTCCTGGCCAAATTCATCCATAATCATTCCGAACGTGCCGAGGCACCTTTCGTGGCTGTGAATTGCGCCGCCATTCCGGACAATATGTTGGAGGCGATCCTGTTCGGTCATGAAAAGGGTGCCTTTACCGGTGCGTCGACAGCCAACAAGGGCATCTTTAGAGCGGCAGATGGCGGTACGCTGCTTCTTGACGAGATCTCTGAAATGCCGATGGCGCTGCAGGCGAAGCTGCTTCGCGCGTTGCAGGAAAAGGCGGTGACGCCGATCGGCTCGCAGACCGACATTCCGGTCGATGTGCGTGTTGTGGCGACAACCAACCGCAACATGGCTGAGGAAATCCGCGCCGGACATTTTCGCGAGGATCTCTATTACCGTCTGAATGTGTTTCCCTTGAACACGGTCGCACTGGCGGCGCGCCCGGATGATATCGTTCCGGTTGCGACCTTTCTTTTGAACCGTCATATCAAATCCACTTCAGATCTCCCGTGGCTTGCCGATGACGCCATCGAGGTGCTTCGCCGTTATGGCTGGCCCGGCAATGTCCGTGAACTTGAGAATGTTTTGCAGCGGGCACTTGTTCTGGCCCGGGACGGTGTCGTCTCGGCGAGCGAGATTCTGATCGATGACGTGTTGGCCCAACGTCCGGATGAACTTCCAAACAGCATGGCGGCTGCCTTCCGGCAGAGTGCCGCCCAGGTCTGAATGGCCGGCGACACCGACCCAGCGGAGTAAAGAGACATGACAACCATCGGACCCATAAGCAGTTCTGTCGGCACCGCCCACGCGCAGGTGCTGAAGCGCGCCGAACAGGCGCTGCAGACCGAAAAGCCGACGCAAGCCTTCACCGACCGCATCACCAATGCGATCGACAATGTGGCCGACGCGCAATCAAAGAGCGCCGAGCTGGCAAAGGCCTATGAGATGGGCCAGGAGAACGACCTCAGCAAGGTGATGATCAGTCAGCAGGTATCCTCGCTTGGTTTCCAGCTGACCCTGAATGTCCGCAACAAGGTGCTGAGCGCCTACAAGGACATCATGAACATGCCGGTCTGATCCGGCCCCGATAAATCTGACGGCTGACAATAACAGGAACCGAAACGATGGCAGAAGCAACGACAGTAGTGGATCCGAATGCAAAGGCTCCCGAGGACGAGACCGCAACCGCGGTTGCCACCGTGCCGACATCGGGTCCGATGGCGATCCTCTATCGCCTGACCGGCGGACAGAGCCTCCGTCAGGTGCTGCCAGCTGTCGGCGCCATCGTGATCTCGATAATCGGATTGGTGTTCTTCGTTGTTTCGCAGCAGCCCGAGCGCACGACACTTTATGCCTCGCTGCCGGAAGGTGAAAAGGCGCGCGTTGTGGACGCGCTGAAGAATTCCGGCGTTGACGTGAGACTTGATCCGACCACCGGTGACGTGATTGTGCCGGTGTCCGATTATCATAGCTCGCGCATGACCCTTGCGGCGCAGGGGCTTCCTGCCTCGATCCCGGACGGCTATGACGCCATTGCGGACATACCGATGGGTTCCAGCCGATCAGTGGAGAGCGCCCGGCTAAAGCAAAGCCAGGAAATCGAACTGGCGCGTTCGATCAGCGAAATCGACGGCCTTGTGACGGCCCGGGTTCATCTCGCGATACCCGAGAAATCGGTCTTTGCCCGCGCGTCCACGCCGCCCTCGGCGTCGGTGTTCGTACAGATGGAGAATGGCCGCTCGCTGTCACGCCAGCAGGTGGATGCCATTGTTCATCTGGTGTCATCTTCGATTCCCTTCATGGCGAAGAATGATGTGACCGTTGTCGACCAGTATGGCAATCTGCTGTCCCGACCGCCGCAGGACAGCGCCGGCATGCTGTCCGATGCGCAGCTTGAACACCGGATCCGGCTTGAGGATATCTACCGCAACCGCGTGATCGCCCTCGTCAGCCCGATTGTTGGTGCTGGTAACGTGACGGCGCAGGTCAATCTCGATATGGATTTCACCCGTAGCGAGATTACCGAGGAAATCGTCGATCCTGAAGGCAACGCCCTTCGCAGCGAACAGCGCAGCAATGACTATTCAAGCGAGGTCACGGCCCGCGGTGTGCCAGGCGCCACCACAAACCGTGCGCCGACGCAGACTGAAATCGGCACGCAGCAGGGCGATGACGCCGGCAACGGGGCGATGAATAACCGGTCCTCCAGCGAGACCCGCAACTATGAGGTCAGCCGCACCGTGTCCACGACACAGCGCCCGAGCAACGAGATCACACGGATCCATGCCGCGGTTCTCGTTCGTGAGATGGAAATTCTCAATCCGGAAACCGGTGTCATGGAAGTTCAGGAAATCCCGCAGGAAAAGCTGGACGAGATAACGGCCCTTGTCGCCAATGCCATCGGCATTGATGACGAGCGTGGTGATAGTCTGAATGTGTCCAGCTCGACCTTCGTGTCGGCACTCGAAGGCGTGAAGAAGCCCTGGTACGATATGGACTGGGCGGTGAACATCATGCGCCAGGGACTGACAATTCTGATTATGGCTGTTGTTGTTCTTGGTGTGATCCGCCCGCTGATCCAACGGATCATGGTGCCGGCAGCGCAAGGCGGCCCGGGTGAGGCTGTTGTCAGCATGGATGATGATGTCGATCTCGATACGGTCGAGATCCAGGAGGGTGAGTCGCTCGAGGACATCAAGGCCAAGCTGAAGCCGAAGAAGGCGGCCATCTCGGCAGAAATGCTGGATACGGCGAACACCTATGATGATAAGGTGGCGGTCATCCGCATGATCGTCTCCGACGAGGCCGGCCGTGTCTCGAATGTCTTCAAGACGATGATGCAACAGGATATGGACACCGTGTAGACTGGCCCAGCCAGTTTACACCCGACCAGAACGCCCATTCAGGCAAGTGAGGTTGTCATGGCAGAGCAGATGAATGAAGAAGATGCTGATTCAGTTTATGATTCCCTGACGGGAACACAGAAATCGGCCATCCTGATGATGCTTCTCGGCGAAGAGGAAGCCTCCGAAATTCTGCGTAACCTGTCTCCACGCGAGGTGCAACACCTTGGCACGGCGATGTATTCGGTGCAGGGTCTGGACCAGGACACGGTGAACCGGGTTCTCGACGAATTCCTGGCGATCATCAAGGAACAGACAAGCCTCGGCCTTGGAGCCGGCAACTATATCCGCAATGTGATGACGCGCGCGCTTGGTGAGGACAAGGCGGAGTCGGTCCTCAGCCGGATCACCCCGTCCAGCACTGATCGCCCGATCGAGATTCTCGACTGGATGGACGCCCGCTCGATCGCCGAGCTGATCATCGACGAGCACCCGCAGATCATTGCGCTGATCATCTCCTACTGCAGACGGTGCAGCCCGATGCGCTGCGCGAGCTCGAGGACGTCATGCAACGCAAGTTCAAGGCGAACACCTCGCTTCGCGCCTCGCAGGTTGGCGGTGTGACGGCGGCTGCAAAGATCATGAACTTCACCAAGCAGGCAATGGAGGCGCGCATCATGAACGCGCTGAAGGATGATGATGAGGATCTCATGGTCGCCATCCAGGAAAGCATGTTCGTCTTCGACAACCTCGTCATGTCCGACGACAAGTCGCTGCAGACGCTGCTTCGCAGTGTCGACACCGAGGATCTGGTGCTGGCGCTCAAGGGTGCCGACGAGCCGCTTCGTGACAAGCTGTTCAGCTGCATGTCCTCGCGCGCCGCGGCGAATCTGCAGGATGAGATGGAGGCCCTTGGTCCGGTGCGCCTGACCGAGGTTCAGGAAGCACAGAAACGTATCATCAATGTCGCACGCCGGATGTCGGATGAGGGCTCCATCGTCCTTGCCGGCCGTGGCGGCGATGACTTCGTCTAGGTGGAGGGGACAGGGTGATGTCGTCCGGCACCACATCAAGTGAAAGGCTGACCGAGACTCTCGATGCGGCCGTCGCCGAGGATGCCCAGCAGGGCCGCCTCGATGACACCGAGATCCAGCGTCTTGTCGTTTTGTCACGGGATGCTTCCTATCAGCCTTCCGAGCGTGTGCCGGTAAAGACGGTGGAAGTGTTCGAGCCACGCTCCCTCGTGTCGATCGCGATGGATGCGCAGCGCCGCCGTGAGGCCGAAATGCGGACCGCCGCTGCGGCTGGTGCGTTGGTTGATCCCGATTCTGCCACCGGCCCCGAATTGTCAGAAGGTGACGCCGTCGCAGATGGTCCTTTACCTGAGGCCCCGCAAGCCGGTCCGATTGCCGGGAATGGTGACATTCCCGCTGCTGGCGAGACTGAGCAGGCGGCCACGGATGATGCTGGCGAGGCGTTGTCGACCGAGGTTGCTGATGAGCCTGCTGAGGAAGAGGCGGCGACGCAAGGCAATTCCCAGATTGATTTCGAAGCCGGGCGTGAAGCCGGGCTCGAAGAAGGCCGCAAGAGCGGGTTTGAAGAAGGCCATGCAAAGGGGCTTGAGGAAGGTCGCGCTGCCGGCCGTGCCGAGGCGTCGGCGCAGCTTGAGCGCGCCATCCAGGCTTTTGAAGCCGCGGCTGCGAAACTTGGCGGCCTGACGGAGATCGATAGCAGCGCGCTTGGCGAGAGTATTCATAACACCATTCTGACGCTTGCCAGCGAGCGCGCCGGGCGCGCCATCGCCGAGCAGCCGGACGCCTTTGCCGACCGGATCGAAGGTCTACTTGCCGCCATTCGCACGGCTTCCGGGCAACCGGTCATCCATCTGAACCCAGGTGACCTTGGCAGCATCCAGCCACTTGTCGAAACGCGTGAGAAGCTTCGTCATTGCAGCTTTGTCGCCGCGCCCGACCTTGCCGCCGGTGATCTGACGGTAACCGTTGGAACGATCGGCATTGACGATATTCTGCTGCCTGCGTCGGCGGAAACCGGCCCTGCCGATGAGACACCGTCCAAAGTCCCGATGACAGACAGTCCGGCTTCCGAAGGCCTGAAGCCCGACGCATCCGAAGCCATGTCGGAAATCACCGATTCTGTAGCCGAACAACCTGCCGAACAATCTGCCGAACAATCTGCTGAACAGGCGGCAGGCGTGGAGATCGCCGCAGCGGACGCTGATACCGAAGCGGAAACCGCACCAGGTGAATCTGATGACTGACCTGACCCGTGGACTCATCTCAGACATCGACCTGATGGCCAGTGACCGTCGCCTGTCGATGTTTGGCCATGTCAGCCGGTTTGACGGGCAGATGATCGAATGTGGCGGCTTCCCGGCAAATATCGGGTCGCTCTGTCATGTGGAAACGGATGATGACGAGCCCGCGGTGGCGGAACTGATCGGCTTCAACAATGGCAATAACCTGCTCTCGCTGCACCGGTTCGGGGCGCGGATCAGGGTCGGCGCCAGGGTGACGCTTGCCGATGATGGCGCGAACATTCAGGTTGGCGATGGCTTGCTTGGCCGCATTACCGACGCGCTTGGCAATCCGATTGATGGCGGGTCAGACATGCGGCTTGACGGCCGCTGGCCGCTCATGGGGCGCGAGATCAACCCGCTGGCACGAAAGCCGGTCGAGGCACCGCTGGATGTCGGGGTGCGGGCGATCAACGCGCTCCTGACCGTCGGCAAGGGACAGAGGATCGGCATTATCGCCGGCTCGGGTGTTGGAAAATCCGTGCTTCTTGGCATGATGAGCCGTTTTACCACGGCGGATGTCGTCGTCGTCGGGATGATCGGTGAGCGTGGCCGCGAGGTTGGTGAATTCGCGAAAACCGTCCTTGATGGCGAGGCAGCGGCGCGCACGACTATTGTTGCCGTGCCTGCCGACCGTTCGCCACTGCTGCGCATTCGTGGCGCGGAACGCGCGACCGCTATCGCCGAATATTATCGTGACCGGGGCAAGGATGTGCTGCTGATCATGGACTCGCTGACCCGTGTGGCGCATGCCCGCCGGGAAATCGGTCTCGCGCTCGGTGAGCAGCCGACGGCAAAAGGCTATCCGCCATCCGTTGTCTCGATGATACCGCGATTGATCGAAAGAACCGGAAGCGGATCTGCCGGTCAGGGCACGATCACTTCAATCTACACTGTTCTTGCCGATGGTGACGACACCAATGATCCGGTTGTCGATACCGCACGTGCGATCCTTGATGGTCACATCCTGTTGTCACGCCAGCAGGCCCAGATGGGGGTCTACCCGGCCATTGACGTGCCGTCCTCGGTCAGTCGCGTGATGAATGACATTGTTGACGCGGGGCAGAGTGAAGCAGCACGGAAATTCCGCCGTCTTGTTTCCCTCTATCTGGAAAATCGGGATCTCATATTGATGGGCGGCTATGCGCCGGGGCAGGATGCCGATCTTGATCTTGCGGTCAATCTGTGGCCGCAATTGATGGATCTGATCCAGCAGAGTGGTGCTGACAAGGCTGCCTTCGGTGCCAGTCGCAATGCTCTGGTCGGGTTGATGGGGGGCTGATCATGGCCCGCGGACGCAGCGTTTTCCATCTGATGGCACTGAAACAGAAAGTGGCACTGGCGCGAAAGACCAAGGCCGTCAACACGCTGCAGGAAGAACTCAACCGCACCGAGAATGTCCGTGACCGGCTGGAAGAAATGGCCGAGGGCATGACGGTGCCGCTTGGCAAGACAACGGTCGGTCATTTGCGGTCGGCAAGCTGGTATGGCAATCAGGTTCAGGAACAGCTGAAGACGATTTCCAATCGCGCCGAGTTCCTGTCCGAGGAGGTGGCAAGCCACCGCCGTGATGCGGCGCGCGTGCGGCATCAGCATAATCTCGCGGTCGAGAAGGGCGAAGCGCATGACCGCCAGCAGCGGGATCTTCGTGAGGAAAAGGCAGAGGCCGCCCTGCCGCCGCGCCGGTCGTTCAAGCGCTAGGATTGCCGCGCGCCGGCATTGCCGACATTTCCCGATCTGGCATTAATCTTGCAGCACAGCCCTCGGGCGATCCCCCCTTTGCATGCAGCGGGGTGCCTGAAAGGAATAGGGCGGACATGACGATACTGGATTCACTTGGCAGCCAGGTGGCTGCCGTCAAAGCGGGGGAAGACCCGCAGCTGAAACTGGCACCTGATGCTGAAGCGCTGGCAATGTTCGCCGGTCTGTTCGCGATGTTGCAACCACATAAGGAAACAGGCGCACCGGAAGGGGCTGCCGGCCGGGCGCTCGGTGACCCCGCACCTTCACCTGACGGCCAGATGATTCCGGCAGCGATTCATAAATCCACATCGGTCGCCCTTCCGGCCGCCGCACGTCTGATGCTTGAGAGAACACCGGCCACCGATACGCCACCTGACCAGACGGGAACGGCTGAAACGGCGTCACTTGCACAGCTTCTGATTGCCGCGAAATCGCTGTCAGAGGATGCTGATCTGCCGCCGGTCTCAGGCGTGCCGGCCGCGCCGGATGTCGAGACCGAAACTGCGACGGATTTGACGACGGCTAAGGCGATTCTGGCTCGCGCCATCGAAATTCTCGATGATATCGACAGCGGTCCCGTTGAGATGGCCGCCGCACCCGCCAAACCACCGCTGGCCGTACCAACGCTGATTGACCCGACGGACGCTGGTAAGCCGGCTGTCAACGACGTGGGTCCGACTTTGCATGACGCCGTTCTGGGGATCGACAGCTCTGTGTCTGCGCCGGTAACCCGGGTGATGACTGTCCCGGGGCCTTCGGAAGATTTTGTAGGTCCGATGCCGGCCGCGCCGGTGCCGGTCAGTTCCCAGAGGACGATGCCGGCACAGCTGGTGACCCAACCAACCCCGTCCGCTGATTTTGTAGGTCCGATGCCGGCCGCGCCGATGCCGGTCAGTTCCCTGACGACGATGCCGGCACAGCTGGTGACGCAACCAGCCCCGTCCGCTGATTTTGTAGGTCCGATGCCGGCCGCGCCGGTGCCGGTCACTTCCCTGACGACGATGCCGGCGCAACTGGTGACGCAACCAGCCCCGTCCGCTGATTTTGTAGGTCCGATGCCGCTTCACCCGGTGCCACTCGCCGGACATGGTGGCTCCGGACAAGTGCAGCCTGTTCCGGGGCAGCCCGGTATCTGGCACTCAGGCATTGATGGTCTCGCAACAGGTGAAAGCTTGCCCGCGGTGAAGGGCGGCCTCGACCCGAAGCTTGCCACCGGCATTGACATGGACCAGATCAGGATGCGTCGGCATATGGTTGGACCTGACGGCCCTCGCGCCGTGCCGGGTACGACCGGCAGCAAGGTGGATCCCGCATCGATGTCAAGCGTGACAGTGCGTGAGCTCAGGGCCCATGCGGATCAGGCCACCCTGGCGGCCGGGCAGTCATCCGCCGGCAATGGACCCTCCGGGGCCTCATCATCGGGTCAGTCATCATCCGGCACTTCGGCATCTGCGCAGACTATCGCCGCGACCGGTGGTCAGGCAGGTGGTCAGAGCGGTGGGCAGCACCAGCCCGGCCAGGGTGGCGGTCAGTCCACATCACAGGGATTTGCTGACGCGGCGGCCGCTTCGCGCGATCTGGCGGACCGCACCATGCTGCACCGGCTCAACACCGCCAACGCAGGATGGTCGGAGACGATGATCAAGCGGCTGACATCCGATCTGCGTTCGGGTGTGCAGACGGTACGGATCATTCTAGAGCCGCGCCATCTCGGCAGGCTGAATGTCGACCTTGGTCTTCGCAATGGCAAGGCATCGATCCGCATTGCAGCCGAGACTGCCGAGGCCGCAAAGCTCCTCGGCAGCGCGCGTGGTCAACTTGGGCAGATGCTTGAACAATCCGGTATGCGGCTTGCCAGCTTCCAGACCAGCGCCAGTGGCCAGGATGCGGCGATGGATGGCGGCGGTGGGCAACAGGGTTACGCACAGTCGGATGCCAACGGCAAAAACTCTGGTCGTGATCAAGGTTTTTCTAATAAACTAAATTCTGCCGATGGTAATATCCGTCAGGTCGACGACAGTCTGGACGAGCAGGATGTCGCCCCGCGCGCGGGTGAAACTGCTGTTTTGAGCGTTTTGGCATAGACAATGCATTGGCTTGGTCGCGGACCTGTTCGGCAGGAGTGCCTGTTTACGCGGTCGCAACGCGCAACGAAGGAAATGACTGATGGCTGAGAACGAAGCAGAACCAAAGGCAGGCGGTGGCCTGATCAAGAAACTGGCGATTTTCGGCGGTGGCGGCATCCTGCTCATCGCGATTGGCTTGGGTGTCGGTTATTTTATTTTTGGCAGTGCGCAGCCCGACCCGTCGGAGGAGATCGAGGAGATCATCGAGCGCAAGATGCAGGAGCGCGAAGAGGCCGAAGCCGCGGCCGACAACGAGACGGGCCCGAGCAAGCAATCGAAGGACACGCCGGAAGAGGAAGTCTTCGAGACGATCTATCATGAATTCCCCGGCACCTTCACGACGAACCTGTCCGGTTCGCGCAAGATGCTGCAGGTCGGCATCGGGGTATCCACGCAATATGATGATACGGTGATGATGAATGTGGAATCACACCAGCTGGCGCTGCGCTCAATCATTCTTGGCGTGATCAGCGACTTCACCGAGGATAATGTGAAGGGCGCGGTGGGACGCGAGGGTCTCGCGGCTGCGCTGCGAGATGCCATCAATACCAAGCTTGAGGACCTGGAAGGGTTTGGCGGCGTCGAGGAAGTTCATTTCACGTCGTTCGTGCTGCAATAGGTCTGGAACAGGGGTGTAACGGTGGCATCAACCCGCAAACTCAGCAGTGATGAAGTCAACGCGCTGATCGATGGTCTCGGCAGCGAGACCGGCTCGCCCTCCGCGACCATGGAGGGTGACGATGTCCGCCCGTTCCAGTTCGGCTCTGACGATCTCTCGCTTCTTGGCGATTACCACGCGCTGCGGATCATCAATGAGCGTTTTGCCAGACTGGCACGCGCGGTGTTCCTGCCGATGCTACGGATCCAGCCGCGTATTTCCTCGTTCCCGCCGGAAGTGAAGACGTTCGACGAATATACGGCTGGCATTGAGAATTTCATGAGCCTGAATATCAGCCGCATCGAAGAGCTGCGCGGCAACATGCTGTCGGTCATGACCCCGAACTTCATATCGGTCCTGACGAACAGCTACTATGGCGGCAAGATTACCGCGCTGCCAACGAAAAAGACTGAATTCACAGCGACCGAGGAACGGATCATCGAGCTCATTACCGACGGGCTGAACGAGACCCTTCAGGTGGCCTGGCGCGATCTGATGCCGATCAAAATCACCTATCAGAACCGTGAGATCAATCCGCAATTCGCCTCCTTCGTGGATGGAGCGGAGCTTGTCATCATCTGTTCTTTCGTCGTGCAGCTTCCCGATACCGACGCGGCCAGCTTCGATGTGATCTACCCGCTACAGACATTGAAGCCGATCGCCGCCCAGCTGCGCTCGCGCCTGCAGGCGGATGTCGCCGAGGATGATCATACATGGCGCGAGAAGATGGAGCGCGCCGTTCTCAATATACCCCTGCCGGTCACCGTGCGGCTGAGCCAGCCGGTGGTCTCCATGTACAAGCTGATCAACATGCAGGTCGGCGACACCTTTCCGATCTCGATCGGCGAGGGGGTCGAGGTGAGGATCGATACCGAAGACGCCTTCATAGGGGATCTTGGCGATGTCGGTGGCAATGCCGCTGTCAATCTCAAGTCACGCATGAAATAGTGGCGCTGGCCCAGAAAGGAACGGACCATGTCTGAAGAAACCGAACTCGCCGAGGGAACCGTCGGAGAGACTGCCGCAGAGGCCATGGACGCGGAAACAGCGGCACGTGTCAGTGCTGAAAACATGCGGCTGCTCGAGAATATCGATGTCGCGCTCACCGTCGAAGTCGGCAAGGCCGAGATCAAGATTCGTGATCTGCTGCGCCTGAATGAGGGGTCGGTGATCGAGCTTGACCGCCTGGCCGGCGACGCGCTGGATATCTTGGCCAACGGCACGATGATCGCGAAGGGCGAGGTCGTGATGGTGGGTGAGAGGTTCGGTGTCCGCTTTACCGAAATCGTCGATCCGGCAGCGCGCATGGAATCGCTCTAGAAAGCTGTGTGTCGGCTTTTTGACTGACTGCGGAACCGTCCATGCCGATTGATGTCGGGAAGTTGCCAGAGATCCGCCTTTGGACAGTGCCTTAACGGCCTGAAATAAATATTTATAATTGAATTCAATGAATTGGCTGGCGCCACAAGGGGTGGCCGGCCAATTTGGCATGAGGCTTGCCTTTCCCCTGGCGGAGGCGTTGTCGAGGGAGTCAAACCATGCCAGTCCAGCCAGTCATCTCAATGGATCAGATCGTCATCATCGTGGCGTTTCTGATGCTGCTGTTCGTGCTGATGTGGTTCGTAAAGCGAAACCGCACCGGCATCGCCGGGCGGCTGAACCCGGCGCGGCGCATGCAGCATATCGAGGATATGTCCCTCGCCCCGCATCAGCGCCTGCATCTGGTCGAAGTCGATGGCCGAACCTTTCTGGTCCATGCTGGCAAGGGCCATGCGGCCAGTTTCATGGCAGTCGACGGCACGCCGCCGGATGCCGCAGAGGCTGGGCAGACATCACCCGCACCCCGCAAAAAGACTGTTTCAGCCAAGACGAAATCCGCCAAGTCTGCCGCGGCGAAGCCGAAAAGCGCCTTTGCCGCCGCCATCGCGCAGGCGCGTCGCAACAACCCGTCTCTGAGGCTTGGCAAATGATTCGCTTTCCTTTCACAGGCCGTGTCGGCATGGCGCTGGCCACATTCCTTGCTGGTCTATGTCTCGCCACGCCGGCGCTGGCGCAGGTCGCCGGCATTCCGGCGCTGAACATCAATGAAGGCGCGAACGGGTCGACCTATTCGCTGTCGTTGCAGATTCTAGCCCTGATGACGGCGTTGACGCTGTTGCCGTCGCTTGTTCTGGGAATGACATCCTTTACCCGCATCATCATCGTGCTGTCGATCCTGCGTCAGGCGATGGGAACACAGCAGACGCCGCCGAATCAGGTTCTGGTGGCGATCGCGCTATTCCTGACCTTCTTCATCATGGCACCGACCTTCACGACGCTGAATACCGATGTCATCTCGCCCTATCTGGACGGGCAGTTGCCGGCCGAGACCGCGCTGGCGAACGGCACCGAGGTGATGAAGCGTTTCCTTGTCCAGAATACGCGGGTCAATGATCTTATCATGTTTACCGAAATGGTTGGCGACCAGCCCTATGCCTCGTTCCTGCTGTTTCTGCCCTTCCTTGTGATCGACATGGTGATTGCCTCGATCCTGATGTCGCTTGGCATGATGATGCTGAGCCCGATGCTGGTGGCGCTGCCCTTCAAGCTGCTGCTGTTCGTTCTTGTCGATGGCTGGGCGATGACCGTTGGTTCGCTTGTCGCCACCTATTCGGTCACCTGACCGGCTGCCCTGAAAGGATCCAGTGATGGATTTTGATTCGAATGTTGAATTTCTGAGGATCGCCTTCTGGCAGATCATTCTGGCGGCGGGACCGTTGCTGGCGGTGGCGCTGGCGGTGGGCTTGCTGATCGGTATCATCCAGGCTGCCACCTCGATCAACGAGATGACACTCAGTTTCGTGCCGAAGCTCGTTATCGTCATCCTGACCTTCGGGCTAATGTCGAGCTTCATGCTGGCGCAACTGTCCGATTACTTCCGGTTCATCTTCGACCAGATCACGCAGATCAGCTGAGACGCCGATGCTTGGAATGGCCACAACGGAACTGATGAAGATGCCCGGGATCGATCTGCAGTTCGTGACCGGGATACTTCTGCAATATTTCCTGGCCAGCCTGCGGATCGGCGCGTTTCTGCTTTCCGCACCAATTTTCGGCGCGCGCTGGCTGCCGCTTCAGGTGCGGATCATCATGGCCTTCACCCTGGCCGCCGCTGTCATAGGTGATGTTCCGCCGGTGAGTGCCGATCTGCTGGCCTCCTCGGTTGGCATCTCGTTGATGTTTGTCGAGATAGCTGTCGGCCTCACCGCGGGTCTGATCCTGACCATCTGGTTTTCCGCGGTATTGCTGGCCGGTGAAAAGATTGCGTCATCGGCCGGCCTTGGTTATGCGGCGCAGGTTGATCCGGCGACAGGCGGCCAGACGCCGGTTGTCAGTCAGATCCTGTATCTGTTCCTGCTGGTGGTCTTTCTGTCGGTCGACGGGCATCTCCTGGCCATCGGCACAATGATGGAAAGCTATCGTATTCTGCCTGTCGGGGCGCCGGTGGCGTCGGAGGCGTTGATCGCGTCGGGCATCGCCGCCGCCAGCTCGATGTTCCTTGCGGCGACCATCATCATGCTGCCGATCACGACGGTGCTGTTGATGATCAATGTGGCGATTGGGATTATCACGCGCTCGGCGCCGCAGCTGAACCTGTTTTCCTTTGGCTTTCCGATTTCGCTTCTGGCGGTGTTCCTGCTGCTTTTCTTCTCGGCCGGGGCGTTCGGCACAAGCTCGCAAAGCCTGATCGACAGCGCGTTGACCAGCCTTCAGGAGATGATAGGGGGGCTCGCCAATGGCTGAGGAAAATCAGGACGGTCAGGAAAAAACCGAAGAACCCACCCAGCGGCGGCTGCAAAAAGCCGCCGAGGAGGGCCGGATCCTCACCTCGAAGGAGGTGATGGTCTTCACGACGCTGGCGATGGGACTTGTCCTGTTCATGGGTCTGGTTCCGTTTGTCGGCGTCGGTCTCGATGCGTGGGGATCACTGTTCAGGATCGATTCCGGCTTCAACCTCGATACGCTTGGCCTCGCGAAGGTGCGTTATGCCTTTTGGCTGCTGATCCTTTCAACACTGATCATCGGCGTGCCGATGATTGTCGCCATCATCCTGACGCAGGCGGCGGTTGGCGGGTTGAACTTTGCTGTGCAGGCGATGAATTTCAAGGGCAACCGGATCGACCCGATCGCTGGCCTGAAACGCATTTTCTCGATGAAGGGGCTGGTCGAACTTGCCAAGTCGATCCTGAAGGTCGGGTCGTTGTTCGGGATTGGCGCACTCGTCATCTACCAGCAATTGCCGCAACTGGTCTTCCTGTCGGCAAGCTCGCTTGGCCAGGGTGTCGGCCGCGCGGCACAGGCCTTTCCCTACCTTGTCGGCGGGTTGCTGATTGCCTTGCTGATCATTGCCGCCATCGACTATGCCTGGCAGAAACATACCCACACCCAGTCGCTGCGCATGACGCTGAAGGAAGTGAAGGATGAATCGAAACAGACCGAAGGCTCGCCCGAGGTCCGTGCCAAAATCCGCCGGATGCAGTATCAGCAGGCCCAGGATTCATCGCGTCAGCGCGAGGCCCTGGACAATGTCGGCGACGCCACGACGGTTATCACCAACCCGACCCATTTCGCCGTGGCCTTGAAATATTCTGCCGGCCAGGCCGGCGCGCCGGTTGTGCTGGCCATGGGTCGCGGCCAGATGGCCTTGCAGATTATCGAACGCGCCAAGGACGCGCGTGTACGGACGTTGCGCATTCCGATGCTGGCGCGTGCGCTGTATTTCACAAGCGAAATCGGCGGTGAAATTACCGAAGGTCTGTATAATGCGGTGGCGGTGGTGCTTGCCTATGTATTCCGTCTCGACAGCGGCGAGACCATGGACATGCCAGAATTGACATTGCCACCGGAACTGCAGTTTGACGAGAATGGTAATCCGGAAGCAGGAGGACCTGATGGCGCGTAACCGTAAACAGCGCAGCCTTGGCGAGATGATCAGCTCGATTTGTTTCTATGCAGTGGGGCTGTATTTCCTGCTTGAAGGGTCGCTGGCCCGCGATGAAGGTGAGCCGGCCCATATCTTTTTGGGTCTGTGGTTGGCCGGCATTGTCTGTGTCATGGGCGGTGCGCGTTTCATGATCGCTGAAATCGTCGAGAAATTGCGGGCGAGGCGGTGATGGCGGCCAAGCAACCCAACTGCTTTGAATGCAGGCATCATTTCATCACGCACGAGCCGCAACGCCCCTATGGCTGCCGGAAATTTGGCTTCAAGGGGCCTTTCCTGCCATCGCGCATGGTGTTTCAGGAAACTGGCATGAAATGTGCTTACTACGAGCCGAGCCGACGTCCCTATATGGAACGCGGGCCAACCGGATCTAACGGGAGACTGGCATGACCACCGAGTACAATGCGGTGCAGGAGAGCATCAAGATCGCGCTTGATGCCGCCGACGCTGCCACCGACGTGACGTCTGAATACAACAAGACCAAGCGTGAGCACAAAAAGCTGGAGGACTCTGTGAAGAACGTACATCGTTTCTCAGTCATCATTTTCTCATGTTCAATGGTGGCGGCTGTTGCGGCTCTGCTGTTTGCCGGTCTGATCTACTTCCGCACCATGTCGGAACTTGACACCATGACCACGACAAGCCGTGAAGCACTTGTTGTTTTCGCCGAGAATGTCGATGGTGTGAATGATTCACTCAACAAGATGCGGGACGCGTTGGAAACCCAGCAGAAGCTGGTTGGCCAGAACGAGACGTTGATCAACGAGCTTGTCGGTCTGCGCGACATCATCTCGCAGTCCAATGAAACGATGATGTCCGGTATCCAGACAACCTCCACCACGATCTCGGACAGTAACAGTCAGATGGCATCTTCGATCACCAGCGGGATTGCCAATGAGCTTGGCGCCCAGACAAACCGCATGGTCAAGGAGCTGAACGCCCTGTCATCGGCCAATTCGAAGGCGTTGAGCGACATGTCAAAATCCGTGTCGGATACGAAGGGACTGGACAGGCTGGCCGCGAATCAAAAAAATATCACCCGTCTGCTCGCTGATCTGTCGGCCCAGAACAAGGAAATCATGCGGCTGTTCAACGAGAAGGACAATCGGGTCAGCTACCCGTGACATTCTGATGAATGATACTACGGGAGTGTCACGATGTTCCCTTGGATGGTTGGTCGCCAGCAGCGTTGATATCAGGATTGGCATGGTAGGGAATGGAACAGCAGGACACGGCACAGACAATTGACAATGCGGATGCGTCAGCGGCTGCCGAAGCTGCTGCGGCCGCTGTTGCGGCTGACATCGACGCCATGGCTGCCGGGCAGGTTGGTGATCCCCATGCCCGCGGGTCTGCCCAGCTTTACGAGGCCGCTGAGGCGGGTGTCGAACCCGGTACAGAAGCCAACACATTTCTGACCATCAAGGAGCTTCGGTCCATTTCGAGGGCGCGCTCACTGCGTCTCCAGCCGGACGACCTGATTGTTGCCATAGATGGCCAGCCGTTCCAGAAGGATATTGAGACCTTCCTCGACATCATGTTCGAATGCGATCCGGAAAACGGGGTCGTACTGTCAATCTGGCGCCAGGGTGTCATCTTCAATGTGATTGCGCGCGGCCCGCTGGGATGTGTTCTGGAACATGCCAAGCCTGAATTGTCCGAGCAGGCTGTAAAGGATTTTGCCGGTGTGGTTGTCGAGTCGCAGGAAAACTACGCCACCTTCGAGGTGCTTCGCGACATTTTCCGCAACTGCATCGTCCTCGACACAAGGCTGTCGCCAATGGCAATGATTTTCCCGCCGCTCTGGTGCGTGCAGAACAGATTGTGGGAAGTGCTGATCGCCGTGTTCCTCGTCTACGGGATCACGCTGGCCGTTCATTGGGTGCTGTTTGTCATCGCTTTTGTTGTTCTGGGGATCTATTTCCGGAAGGCGCATCTCGTGCTTCGCCGCAGTTTTGCGATGATGCGCGGGCGGCATATCTGGGTGGTGCTGGCTGTTAAATCGGAACTCGAGGCGCAGCGCCTTTGTCGCAAGCTTGACCCGAAATCAATTTTTGTTCCGGATCTTGTTGGTCCGCCGGTGGTAGATGAACCACCGAAGAAAAAGCGCCGCAGACGGGCCAGCAATTAAGGCCATCGCCATCGCGTACAGGCATTTTGACGTTTGTCAGCCTGATCCGCCTCGTCCATACTGCCGCCCGATACCGGAATGGGCAGGGCGCAGATGCAGGATCACTCCAGTCGGCAAGTATCGGCGGACGCTGTGCCGCATGTCCGCTTTGACCGAGCCCTTCTTGTCTGGCTGAAAGTCAGCCTGCTCAGTTTTGGTGGGCCGGCCGGGCAGATCGCGGTAATGCACCGCCTGCTGGTTGAGGAGCTGAAATGGGTCAGCGAAAGGCGTTTCCTGCATGCGTTGAATTTCTGCATGCTGCTTCCGGGTCCGGAGGCACAGCAACTCACGATATATCTCGGATGGCTGTTGCACCGCGTGCGGGGCGGTGTCGTCGCCGGTGTGTTGTTTGTCCTGCCCGGGGCGCTGATTGTTCTTGCGCTCAGCATGCTGTATGTCACCTACCAGCATCGGCTGATCGTGATCACCGCAGCGGCCTTTCTTGCCAGCTTTGTTTTCGGTGTACCTTTCCCGCTCGTTATCCTGGGGGCGGCGCTGGCCGCCCTGCTGTGGCGAGTGCCTGCGGATGGCGGCGGTGATGACCCTGATTCTGCCGGTGATCAACGTATCATCGATCGTCGCATCGACAGCCATGGCGTCATACCGACGAACCGTAGCGCCCTGCGGGCGGCCATTGTCTGTGCCGTGTTATGGCTGGCCCCGGTGATATGTCTCCATGGGTGGCTTGGTGCCGGTCATATCTATGTCCAGCAGGGAATGTTCTTCAGCCAGGTCGCGGTGGTGACCTTTGGCGGTGCCTATGCGGTGCTGTCCTACATGGCGCAGCAGACGGTCGGCCATTATGGCTGGCTCAGCGCGGGCGAGATGCTGGACGGTCTTGGCATGGCCGAGACCACGCCGGGCCCGCTGATCATGGTCACGCAATTTGTCGGTTTCATCGGCGCCTATCGCAGCCCCGGCATGCTGGATCCCATGCTGGCCGGCACGCTGGGCGCGCTGGTCACAACCTGGGTTACATTTGCCCCGTGCTTTCTGTGGATTTTCCTTGGCGCGCCCTATATCGAGGCATTGCGCGGCAACCGGCTGCTTGCCACCGCGCTGACCGGCATCACGGCTGCCGTTGTCGGGGTGGTGCTGAACCTTGCCATCTGGTTCGGATTGCGGGTGATGTTCACTGATCTTGTCGAGGTGACACTGCCGGTGACCGGCAGGACGCTGCAACTGCCGGCAATCACCAGCTTTGATCCGCTGGCCAGCGCGATCACCATTGCCGCCTTCGTCGCCATCGTCATTTTCCGGGTCGGCATGATCAGGGTGCTGGCAACGAGCGCCTGTCTCGGTCTGGCGGCAGGGTCGGTCGGCCTGGCCTGACCTGACACGAAGGCAGATCACAGCCCGACAATCGATCAATAATTGATTTCGATCTCGATCCGGCGGTTGGTGGCGCGGCCGCGTGCCGTATCGTTCGTTTCGACCGGCTGCGATTCACCAAAGCTGACAGCCTGCATACGGCCGGCCGGCACCTTGCCGGTATCTTCCAGCGCCTGCACGACACTGGAGGCGCGCGCGGCCGCCAGATCCCAATTGTCGCGGAACTGCGAGCCGAAGATCAGCGGGACATTGTCTGTATGGCCGGACACGGTGATCTCTCCCGATCCGGCTTCATTGACGCCGGCGATCTCTTCCATGATCTTGCGGGCAGCTTCCGTCAGTTCGGCCGAACCTGACGGGAATGCCCCGCCGGCACCAACCGTGATGATGACCTTGTCTTCCTGCCGGTCAACAGCGACCAGACCCTGGCCGATCTCCTGGCGAAGGGCGACCTTCAGGTCATCCTCGGCGATCTCGGCCTTCTCATTGGATTCCTTCTGCTGCTCCGCCTCGGCCTGCGCCTCGGCAGAGGCGGCACTGTTAGACTGCATGGCGGCGTCTGCGGCGGCGGCAAGCTGTGCCAGCTTCTGCTCAAGCCCGCCGAACAGAACTTCCTGTTCCGCCTTGCCGGCGGCTTTCTTGGCCTTGTCGATGGCCTCCAGCGTTTCCTGCAACAGGTTGGGAAGTTCTTCATCCTTGGCTTCGGTCGGGGTGAAATTGACCACGACATTCTCGCCAAGAACCTCGACCTCGATATCGCCGCGCGCGATGGCATCCTCTAACGCTTTCACAACCTCTTCGGCAGCTTCGCTTTCGCCGCCATCCTGGTCCTTTTCGCGCTGTTTCACATCGAGGTCGGGCTTCGTGACATCGGTTGTCTGCTGCGTCATATCCTGGGTCACCGAAGGCGAGGGCGACGGGCTGAAATTCAGCGACAGCACGGTTGTGCCCTTCGGCTGTTCAACAATCGGCACGATCTTCTGCACACCAAAGGCATTCTTCAGCGAGCCCGAGATCTGCTTGAATTTCGGCACGTTGAATTCGGCGAAGGACAGAATCAGGACGAAGAAGGCCATCAGCAAAGTGGCCATGTCGGCGAAGGTCGCCATCCATGCCGGCGCGCCGACAGGCGGGCATTTCGGGCATTCTTCCTCTTCCTGCTCTTCGACTTCTTCTTCGACAAGGTCGTTCATGATTCCCTCTCCCGTTCCATCGGGCCACCGGTGGCGGCGGCACGCGGCTGATCAGATCAGGCCGCGGCCAGCTTTTCCTGCAGCTTTGGTGGCAGATTGGACAGAAGTTGATCCTGGATGTTACGTGGAGATTCGCCGCGTGCGATGTTACGAAGACCTTCAACAACCATTTCACGGTAGACAATCTCATAGGCGGTATAGCCTTCAAGCTTGGTGACCATGGGCGCAAACAGAATGTTGGCAATGAAGGCACCGTAAAGCGTCGTTAGAAGCGCCACCGCCATCGCCGGGCCAATGGCCTTTGGGTCGGCCATGTTGCCAAGCATTAGAACAAGTCCAACCAGCGTGCCAATCATGCCCATGGCCGGCGCCAGGTCGACCCATGCCTTAATCACGCCCTGATTGGCTTCATGGCGGGATTTCATCGACTTGATTTCCTGTTTCAGCTGCGCCGTGAGCTTTGCCTCGTCGGCGCCGTCAACGAGCATCTGCAAGCCTTTCTCAAAAAACTTGTCGGGCACTTCCTGTCCCTCCAGCGCCATCATGCCATCCTTGCGGGCGATACCGGCAAGGTCGACCATACGCTCAACCATCCCGTCCATTTTCTTGACGGGTGGCAGAAAGGCCTTGGCCATGACACCGAAACTGCCAAGAAAGACAGGAAGCGGAGCCGTATACATGACAGCAAAGAAGGTGCCGCCAAACACGATCAGGATCGACGCAACGTCGATAAATGGACCGATGCCGCCCCCGGAAATCATCGCGCCAAGGATCATCCCGATGGCGCCCAGAAGGCCAATAAGTGATGCGATATCCATGATGTCACTGTCCCTTTACATGCGCATGCGGTGAAAGGCGTAGCAAAATCCATACCAAAGCGGCCGAACCGCAACAGGACTTTGCAGGGAACATTTCATTAATTTCTGCTAAACTAACATCAGATGACGGCGTTGGCGATGAAGATTGGTCATTTCATGACTGTCTGTTGTGGGCTGCCCGCCGGTGTGTAATGTGGCAAAGACAAGGTAAGGGGATGTGAATGCGACTGGCAGGAGCGATTCTTTGTCTTGGACTCTGGCTGACTGCATCGGTTGCCAATGCTGCCAGTTTCATGACACGCGACCATCTGGTGATCGATCTGCGGCACGGAATCGAATGGCTGCGTTGTTCGGTTGGGCAGGTCTGGGACGGCGCAACCTGCAGTGGCGAGGTGATGACGCTCGACCATGAACAGATTGAGCAGGCCATCAAACTCGCCAATGAACAGCTGGGGGGCGCATGGCGACTTCCCGACCGCGAGGAGCTTGAAGGGCTGGTTTGTCCCACCTGTGGTCCGCCACAGATTGACGCCGAGATTTTTCCCGGCACATCGGGTGAACCCTATTGGACCGGGCAGGTCAACAACAACGCGCGGCGGTTCTACTACTCAGTGAATTTCCTGAATGGCTGGACTTTTGGCCGCTTCCTGCCCACTAAGCAGCTGGCGGTTCGCCTTGTTCGGGATCGGCGCTAGCCTCGCGCGATTCAAGCTTCCACAGAACGATCTTGATGATCAGCCCGGCGATGCCGATGGCCCATATGGCGAGTGCGGCGCGCATCGGGGTTACCGATTGCAGATAATGCAGCCTGTCATCAGCGACCAGTGCGAAAATCGCCAGACCGATGGCTGCGACTACGAAAAACCGTATCACCCGGCACCGATAACAGGTGGTACCACGCGGCGGGCGTTGACGTGACAGGGTCAGCATTCAGTCGGTCCTCCGGAGCCTGATGAGCGGCCTGCCTCACCACGGGGGTTCGCGGCTGACCGCCTATTCAAAACATATGCCAAAATCATGCCGCGCGGGCAAAAATTGGTGTCTGTTTCTTGACAGCCAGCCCGGGCACGCTGAATGCATATTCATTAACTAATTATTAATATTAGTTAATTTTGTCTGAATTCTGACAAATCATCTCGTCAAATAGATGTTTTGTCACGGTAATTTTGTCTCGCCATCATCCTCCCAGAAGTGCAAGGCACGGGAGGACGACATGCAAATGATGCCATCGTTACAGGTCAAGCAGAAGCAGGCGCTTGTGATGACCCCACAATTGCAGCAAGCGATCAAGCTGCTGCAGATGACCAATCTCGATATTTGCAATTATCTTCAGAACCAGGCTCTGGAGAACCCGTTTCTGGAGGTTGAAAGCGGACCGTCGCACGATACCGCCAGCGACCTTGGCCCGCGTGACAGCGTGGACACGCCGGCAGACGGACAATCACCGGCCGAGGCGAAGGAACCTGCCGATCTGGACCGTGACATCTCTGGTGGCGCGGCGATTGGCGATGATCCGACGGCCAATGCCGATCTTGAGAACCGGTTCGGCTCGCAGGGGCTGGATTTCGGCCATGCACAGCGTGGTCGCCCGGCCGACATGGACTGGGACGCGCTTGCCAACCTGGCCGAACAGGGGCCGGAAAGCCTTATGGAATGCGTGCTCCGGCAGATCGACCTGACGATTTTCGATCCGGGCCAGAGGGTGATTGCCTATGCTCTTGCCGAGGCTCTCGAGCCAACAGGCTGGCTTGGCCGTGACCTGGCGGATATTGCTGCCATGTGCGGTGCCGAGGTGACAGACGTCGAAGAGGTGCTTGGCCTTGTCCAGCGGCTGGAGCCGGAAGGTGTCTTTGCCCGTGATCTTGCCGAATGCCTTCGTATCCAGGCACGCGAACGTGACCTTCTCGACCCGGTGATGGAAGTTGTTCTCGACAATCTGCAGATGCTGGCCAATGGCGACATTGCGCAGCTGGCCCGCCGGGCTGATGCCGAGGCGGAGGAGATTGCCTGCTGCCTGAAACGTATCCGTGAATTCAATCCGAAACCCGGCGAAGCCTATGAATCGACGCCGCTTCGTGTCCATGCGCCGGATGTCATCGTAACGCGCGGCGAAGACGGGTGGATTGTTGATCTCAACCGCTCGACTCTTCCGGCTCTGGTGATCAATGAGGACTATGCCGCCAGAATTGGCAAGGCATCGCGTGGCAAGGCCGCCGAGGCGGGGGCGCAGTTCGCTGCCGAGGCTATCGGGTCGGCGCGCTGGTTGCGCCGGGCACTGGAACAACGCAACAGCACAACATTGAAGATTGCCGGCGAGATCGTCAGCCAGCAGGCGGCGTTCCTGACCGAGGGGCTGTCGGCGCTGAGGCCGCTTGCCCTGAAGGATGTGGCCGAGGCGGTTGGCATGCATGAAAGCACGGTCAGCCGCGTGACCAGTGGTCTGCTGATGGCGACCCCAAAGGGATGTTTTCCGCTGAAATCGCTGTTCAGCGTGTCGCTTGCCACTGATGAAGGCGACGCCAAGGCGGCGGCCGCGGTGCGGAACATGATCGAGTCGATCATCAAGGCTGAGCCGGCTGGCAAACCGCTGAGCGATGATGCCATCGCCGGGATGATATCGGACAAGGGCGTCAGGCTGGCGCGCCGGACTGTCGCCAAATATCGCGAGATGCTGAAGATCCCGTCCTCATCCGAGCGTCGCCGTCGGGCACGTCTTGCGATGGCCGGATAATATTCGGATACAATGAAACGGGCCTGGTATAGATGGCCCGGAATCTGTCGGCCCGGAATCTGTCGGCCTATATGAGGGTCGGATTACAGATAGCTGTGAAGCGGGCGTCGATAGGTGCCGGCAGGATGGTCGGTCTCGTCGAAAAGCGTGACCTCGATCATCGGCAGCGCCGTCGGTACGGCTGATGGCTGCTCCTCAGCCGCGATTTCATCCCCGAGATCCTCGACAATCACCTCTTCCATGGCAATGAACTTGTCCTGCATTTGGTCCTCCCGTAACGACAGGAGGGAGGTTGCAAATGTCATGCCATGGCAGCGATGCCATGCAGGAATCTACCATGTTCTCCCGGCATGTCGGCAAGGGTTGCGAAAAGCACTTCGGCCGGAAACCGCCGTACATTCGTCGGACCTTCAGCCACGGCTGTCAGATCCCAATGCCCGCGGGCCAGCACTTCGGGGATGCCAAACAGCTCACTGCCCCCGAATTGTCGTTTCACCGCATGGCCATCACGGTCGAGAACCTGAATCAGTCCGGATTCGACCAGATAGAAATGCGTTGCCATCTGGCTGGGCCGAAACAGGGCCTCGCCATGGAAAAGCGAAATGCTGGTAACGTTTTGCATACTGCGTCAGCCCGCCAGCCGCCGCTGTGTCACCTCGGCGGCAATCGAGCGTGACAGCGGCAAGGCAAGGCGCCCGCCCTGTCTGATTGCCAATTCGAGATCCTGCAGGGGTATGACTTGCAGCTCACAGGCCGTAACTGCTTCGACAGTCGAGTGATAGCGATCCAGCGCCAGCGCCTCGCACAGGCTGGGTATGTCGCCTGTGCCAAGGCATGAGCCGTCCGAGGAGCGGGCCTCGCCGGCGCGCAACAGGAACAGCAGTGACGTCGCTTCACCCGGCGCGATGATCACGCGCCCTGCCTCGACTGATCGCGGCGCAAAACGATTCCGGTTGATCAGCGGCAAAATGATGTCGTGCATGACGCGCCTCCTCGCTAACTGAGACGACGCGGTGACGGAAATGTTAGGTAGATTGGCCGTTCGGGGGCGTTTATTTTGGCACATGCCTGTCGCGAAGAAGTTCGATCACGGCGGTGGCATGCTCATCCGACATTCCAAGACGCTTCTGCATCTCCTCGATCTTCTCCATTTCATCCTCGGTGATCACGCCATCGCTGAGTGCCGCCACGATTTCCGCCTGAAACAATTCCTTGCGACGGGAAATCTGGTTTGAGAAGGCCGAGGCGACAATACCCGTCAGCAAGGCCACAACGCAGACACCCATCACAGCGGTGATGGCGCCGACCAGCTTGCCGACCGGGGTGACCGGTGAGACATCGCCATAGCCGACAGTCGTCAGGGTGATAAGCGACCACCACATCGTTGTCGGAATCGAGGAGAAATTCTCCGGTTGCGCCTGATGTTCGACAACATACATCAGCGAGCTCGAAGCAAACAGAGCGATGCAGAAAAGATACAGCGCGGCCCCGAATGCGCTGCTTTCCGAGCGCACCGCCGCGATCAGATCCTCGAGCGCGGTGGAGTAATGCGAAATTTTCAGAAGTCTGACAAGGCGTAGCACCCGCAGCCAGCGAAGGTCGACCTCGCCAAGGATCAGCGGCAGCAGGCTTGGCAGAATGGCGATCAGGTCAATCAGACCGGTGAAGCTGAACACATATTCCAGCCGCCGTCCGGCCGCCGAGCTGTAGCGGCTGGCGTCATTCGCCGCCATGCTCCAGATCCGCAGCAGGTACTCAATGCCGAAAATCGTTACCGAGACCATCTCGAAGGCGAAGAAGAAGTCGCCATAGGCGGCGCTAAGTGCGTCGATGGATTCAAGTGATACGGCCAGCAGATTCAGCAGAATCATCGTCGACAGGAATCTGTCACAGATACGGCTTGTCCTGTCGCTGCCGCTTGACCGGCTCAGGATCTGCAGCATGCGTTTTTTGGTGATGATGGCCCCCGGCATGCACATTCCTCCCATAACCCCGGCCTATTGACAGGCCATGATCCGTGCCGCATTGGCAATCATAGGCATGCAAGTGCAAGCGTGAAAAGGGCAAGAACTCGGAATAATGTTCAGCGTTGGCTGATATCCTCGGCGATTTCCGCTGTCTCTATGCAGCGGTCGGCGAAGGCCATGGTCGCCGCCCTCCCATGGAGATAATACATCCGCATCAGGCCGAAACGTGCCGCCGCATAGGCAACCGCTTCCGGGTCGCGCCGAATGCCGGCCACCATGTTGAGCAGGGCCTCGACATTGTCCCTGATAGCCTCAAGACGGGCGATTTCCGACTTTGTCAGACCTTTATAGTCGGCCGGGTCGGTTGTCTGGCGGGCCGCGGTCGGCAGATAAATGACCTCACCCATTGACTGTCTCCACCTTGCTGTCCGGGCATCGTGCCATTTTCGCACTGTAGACATGTGGCACCGAGCTTGCCGAACTTTCCACGATACGAAGCGGAATAATACGGTTGGCGTTGATCTGAACAGCGGCGTTCCGAAGTTTGATCAGCCCGTCTTCAAACATGCCGTCATGAAACAGGCGAATACCGGTGATAACGCGGCAGCCTTCAAGCTGTGCCGTGGTACTGTCCATGAAGGCCACATCATCACTCCCTTCCAGAGGAGTGGGCGGCGGCGGCGGTGCTGGCGGTGGCATGGACGCCTTCGGCGCCAGTACCGAGCCATCGGGGAGCTTGTTCTCGAAATCGATCACATACATGTTGCATCCGCTCAGGGCCAGCAATGCGCCTGCCATCATGATCTTCCTTGTCAGGATGCGCCCTGTCATCTTCGTCTCCGCTGGCCACTGCACGATCTGTCGGAACGAACTGACAAACCATGCTCCGTTTTCGGTAACGACGCTGTGTGCGGTAATGTTAGTTGTTTTTTGGTGGGCAACTGGTCACAGGGCCAACATCCTGGCTTAGGGTTGGTCGGTTGCCAGCATCAATTCCCCGCCAACGCCAATCCGGTGACCGATCGCGAAGAATTTCTTCGGATCGATGGATTTGTCGCCAAGTCTGATTTCGTAATGAAGGTGCGCGCCTTCGACACGGCCGGTGCGCCCCATCTTGCCAACCACGGTGCCGGGTACAACATCGGCTCCCTTGCGCACGGTGATCTTCGCCAGGTGGGCATAGGTGGTGACAAAGCCATAGGCATGTCTGACCTGAACAACCTTGCCGAAGGATCCCTTGGCGCCGGCATAGATAACGGTTCCCGGCGCTGGCGCATGGACGGTTTCCTGCCAGGTGCCGGCAAGATCGATCCCATGATGAAACCTCTTGGTCTTCAGCACCGGATGGCGGCGCATCCCGTAATTGCTGGAAATATAGAAATACAGCATCGGCGGTTTGAGCGGCACCTTGCGAAGCAGCGAACGGTGGGCCTCGACAGCCATCGCAAGTCCGGCGAAATCGGCGGTCTCGACAAACTGATCGAGCGTGCCCAGTTCCGGCAGATTTGTTTCCGGCAGGCCGATCTCCGACAGGCTCTGGCGAATGCCCCGGATTTCGCGCGCCATCGACCGCAACAGCTTGTATTGACGGCTGGCATCGGTCACCACCGGGAGATTGTTGTCCGGGTTGAATGGCACAAGGCCGGGTGCATCCTGTTCCGGTACCGCGGGCGGTGACGCGGTTGTCATCGCAATGACTTCCACCTCACTTTCGGCGGGCGCGCCTCCCGGTCTGACAAATGACATGATATCTGGCATGTGAAGGAAGCTGGTGGCTGTGGCTACATCGGCGGCGTCATCATTATCCCGCAGATCTGGCATCGGCGGTACCGGGATCAAACTGTCCGGTTCTGCATAATTTTTCGCTGGCATTGTGTCCCGGCCGGTGCTGTTTTCTGCAGCCTGCGGCGCCAGTGGTACCAATGCCGATAGTGGCGGCAGGGCCACACTGTCCGTAGCCGCCGAAGATGGTGGCCAGGATATTGATGGCGCGGGGGTTGTTGCCGCCGCCAGTGTGACGGTCGCCGCTGTGACTTCCGATATCACCGGCTCGATCATCGGTGGGGTTGTGGTTGTCAGCGCCGGCGCATCCTCGAGCGGGGCGGCATCCGGCATTTGGCTATCGCCGCCGTCGGCCATCAATGTCGGGGCGCTGGCCTCGGCCGTTGTGATGGATTCATTGCGCACCACTTCCACCGACTTGAAGCCGACAAACAGCGTTGTCGCGCTGATCACCGTGATGCCGACAAGCCCGACAAAGCCGATGCCAAGAATCAGTGACGGTTTGAGGATGATCTCGACAGGACCCTTGCGGGTGAGGAACAGGAAGCGTGTTTCCTGAAGAAGCCAGTTCTGTCGCCGCACGACCATCGGCCGGTCAGGACTGTTGCTTCGCAGTACCGGCGGCGAAAGTCTTTGCAGCAGTTGCTTCAGGACCTTCGGCATCACCTAACCAAGCTTCTGCCAGATGATGGCAATCAGGCACACATTGGTGATCAGCTGGCAGGCGACCAGAAACAGCAGCACCTTGTTCATGCCCTGATTGCGGACATTCAGCTGGAATGACGGTAGCTGCAAGGCGTCATCGAGCGCCCCTTTGGTCCGCCGCATTGTTTCCAGATCCGGTGCCGGTTGCGTTGCTTCGCGGGCCAGGACCGGCGCTGCCGATACTGCCGCCGAGGTCGCCGTGACCCCGGGAACCGAAAATTCAGCAACCTCCCCGGCCGGCTGCGAGGGGATCACCACGTCGCTGTCATCAGCCAGGGCTGACGATACCTCATTGCGCATATCCTCGATGCGTTTGCGAATGTCGATTACGTCTTCAGCCATCAGAGAATTCCGGATTTCACTTAACTTTTTGTCAGCCCCGTCGTTTACCAAGGCAGCCAAACGTCGGGGCAAGGTTGTACGAATCCGTTAACGACAATATGCGAATTTTGTTACCTTTCCATCAGTGATTTGGTGAAGAAATTTGGCCAGATTTTTTTTCGACGTGATTACAGGAGGATGCCATGTTCGACCGTGACAAAAAGAACGGTCAAGGTGCCAGTGAAGCATCACTAATCGACACGGACATGCGAATCACCGGCAGCGTCACGTCGGTCGGAGACATTATTCTGGCCGGCAGCGTGGAAGGTGAGATCAAGTGCCGGAACCTCTACGTCGAGGATCAGGCCGTACTGACGGGGTCGGTCGAGGCCAAGGAAACGGTGGTATCCGGGACGGTGAATGGCGAGGTGAATGCTGAAACGCTTCGCATCACCGATACCGGCGTTTTTGACGGGGTGATCAAAACCGGCGGTATCAAAGTTGAGAATGGGGCGCATGTGACGGCAAAGTTCCGCAAGCGTCGTCGCTAGTATTGAGCGCACAAAGCCCGCAATAGCGCGGTGAATTTGTCAGGATGACGGCCCGTCGGGCGAAGCAGAAATTCAAGGGAGAGCGAGATGGACAGGAGCAGAGCGATCATCGGAGCCGATGCCAAATT
>RFZL01000211.1 GCA_009920665.1 Alphaproteobacteria bacterium
ATTGGCATCGTTGCGAATAACGGTGTGCTCTTTGGCGAGTCAGCGCAGAAGGGCGCTCACTTTATCCAGCTCTGCTCCCAACGGCGTATCCCTTTACTGTTCCTACAGAACATCACTGGCTTCATGGTGGGGCGTCAGGTAGAGACCCAGGGCATTGCCAAGGATGGTGCCAAAATGGTCACTGCGGTGGCGACTTGCGGGGTGCCAAAGATCACGCTTGTGATTGGTAACTCTTACGGCGCCGGAAACTACGGCATGTGCGGTCGAGCCTACGATCCTGATTTCCTGTTCATGTGGCCTAACGCAAAAGTTGCCGTTATGGGTGGGGAGCAAGCGGCGGGTGTTCTCGCTGAGGTGCGGCGAGGCCAAATAGAAGCATCAGGGAACACCTGGCCGGAAGACGAGGAAGCAGCGTTCAAGCGTCCCATCATCGATCAGTTCGATGCGCAGGCGAGTGCCTACTATGCGTCCGCCAGATTGTGGGACGACGGAATTGTCGCGCCGGAGGATACCCGGCGTGTGCTGGCGCTCGCATTCGCAGCGACCATGAATCGACCCGAGGAAACCGGTCGATTTGGCGTGTTCAGGATGTGAGGGCGAAACCATGAAAACATTGCTGATAGCGAATCGAGGTGAAATTGCCTGCCGCATCATGCGCACTGCTCGGGCGATGGGAATTCGTACGGTTGCGGTGTATTCCGAGACGGATGCGAATGCGCAACACGTTGTCCAGGCAGATGTGGCCATCGCCCTCTCGGGCGAAACGGCGGCGGAGACTTATCTCGATATTGAGCAGATCGTTTCGGCCGCGACTATTGCGGGCGCCGACGCCATTCATCCAGGGTATGGGTTTTTGTCAGAGAATGCGGCCTTTGCCGCAGCGTGCGAGGAGGCAAACGTAACCTTTGTTGGGCCACCTGCAAGCGCGATCGAGGCGATGGGGTCGAAAGCGGTAGCCAAGGATCTGATGCGGTCGGCCGATGTGCCGCTTCTGCCAGGAGAGTACGGCACCGCGGCAGA
>RFZL01000212.1 GCA_009920665.1 Alphaproteobacteria bacterium
CCGTTGAACTGGCGAAGGCTTGCCCAATCATCGGCGACGGCAGCATCGATGTCGCCGAGATTCACGAGGTATCCATGTAGGTGACGCCGAAAGCCTTTGTCTCGGCCGGCTTTCATCTTGCCGATCAAGACAGCATGCGAAACAATACCGCGTGAAGGGGGACCATCATGCGGATCATGTTTGTCGGTGTCGGGGCGCTTGGCTCGTATTTTGGCGGCGCGCTTGCCGAGGCCGGGCATGATGTCACCCTGCTGATCCGCAACAAGGCGCACCGCGACGCCATTCGCGCAGATGGTCTGATCCTGCATCGTGACGGCGTCGAGGCGCGCATCGATCCTGTGGTGGTTGATACCGAAACAGCGGGTGATGCCGGCATTGCCGATATCGTCATTGTCTTTACCAAGACCGGGGCCACCAAGGCAGCGCTGCAGGCAGCAACACCTGTCATCGGGCCGGATACCCGGCTGGTCACCGTGCAGAACGGGCTCGGCAATGCCGAGGCCCTTGCCGCGTTCGTGCCGATGGATCAGGTGATCTATGGCACCACCATGGCCCCCGGCGACATGGTCGCCCCGGGCGTGGTCAGCACGCATGGCTCCCACGTCACGCAGTTCCGTGCCGCCGGCGAAAACTCTGTTACGGCGAGGATGGCGGATGACCTCGCGGCCATGCTGAGCGCCGCCGGCATCGATACCCGCGTCAATCCGGATGTCGATCGAGTGATCTGGGCCAAGGTGGCTTTCAATTGCGCGATGAACAGCCTGTGCGCGCTGCTGGACACCTCGCCCGGGCCGCTTCTCGATTCCGGCGAGATGAAGGCGCTTGTGACCGCGACCATCATGGAAGGCTGCGATGTGGCGGCTGCCGTCGGGGTCGAGGTGGACCGTGACGGCGTGCGCCGGACACTGGACATGGTGCACCGTGAGCATCGAGGGCACATGCTCGCGATGCTCACGGTGCACCATGTCCAGTGTCCGGCGCACGCCGTCACGGTCCACCTCGACCCCGACGGCAGCCGC
>RFZL01000213.1 GCA_009920665.1 Alphaproteobacteria bacterium
TCCTGCATGCCGCGGCCACCGGAGATGACGATCGGCGCGCTGGTCAGTTCCGGACGCTCGGAGCTGGAAAGCTCGGACTTCACATAGGAAGACAGGCCGCTGTCCGCACCGCTGTCGACAGCTTCGATCGAAGCGCTGCCGCCTTCCGCTGCTGCCGCCTCGAAGGCGGTGCTGCGGACAGTGACGACCTTGACCGCCTCGTTCGAGGTCACGGTGGCGATGGCGTTGCCGGCATAGATCGGGCGCTGGAATGTGTCGGCGCTCTCGACCTTGATGATGTCGGAGACCTGCATCACGTCGAGCAGGGCGGCGACACGCGGCATGATGTTCTTGCCGGTGGTGGTCGCCGGAGCCATCAGGTGGCTGTAGCCCGATGCCATCGACTGGATCAGCGGTGCGATGTTCTCGGCAATGCCGTGCGCCATGGCGTCGGCCCCGGCGGTGAGAACCTTCGACACGCCGGCAATCGCGGCAGCGGCCTTGGCCACATCGCCGCTGGCATCGCCGGCGACGAGGACATGGATGTCACCACCGATCTGGGTGGCTGCGGTCACGGTGTTCAGCGTGGCGGCTGCCAGCTGGCCGTTGTCATGGTCTGCCAGAATCAGGATGCTCATGATCAGATCACCTTTGCTTCGTTTTTCAGTTTGTCTACCAGTTCACCTACATCAGATACCTTGATTCCGGCCTCGCGGGCAGGCGGCTCTTCGACGCGGGTGATGGCGAGGCGCGGCGTGACATCGACGCCGAGCTCGTCTGCGCTCATCGAATCAAGCGGCTTCTTCTTTGCCTTCATGATGTTCGGCAGCGAAGCATAGCGCGGCTCGTTCAGGCGAAGATCGACGGTCACGACGGCCGGCATCTTCACTTCCAGATGCTCGAGGCCGCCATCGACCTCGCGGACGACGGCAGCACTGTCGCCCTTGATCTCGATGCCCGAAACGAAGGTGCCCTGCGCCCAGCCAAGAAGCGCGGCCAGCATCTGGCCGGTCTGGTTGCAGTCATCATCGATGG
>RFZL01000214.1 GCA_009920665.1 Alphaproteobacteria bacterium
GTGCCGCGAATGCCGATCTGCACCACCCGTTTCGGGTCGAGAAGCCCTTCTTCGATGGCGCGCCGGAACGGTGTTCCATGGGTATAGCGGAACCCGCCGAAATAGCTGTCAAACAGGTCGGTATGGGCATCGAAATGGATCATGCCGATCGGCCCCTCGGCGGCTAAGCCGCGCAGCACCGGAAGCGAGACAAGATGGTCGCCACCGGCCGTCATCGGGGTGATGCCACGTTCCCGCAGCCCGGCATAGAATTCGGCAATTCGCGCCATGCTGTCATCAAGGTCGATGGGGTTCGGCCCGACATCGCCCAGATCGGCGCAATTCACCATGGTGAACGGGTTCACGCCGGTGACCGGGTTCATCGCCCGGATCATCGTCGACAGGTCGCGCAGCTGGCGCGGCCCGTGGCGCGGGCCCGGCCTGTTGGTGGTGCCGGCATCCCAGGGCACGCCGACAAGCCCCATCTCCACTTCGTCAATGCGCGGCGAGCCCATCTCCAGATGCGGCAGGCGCATGAAGCTCGGCATGCCGGCGAAACGCGGCATCTCCATCGCCGATACGGGAATGAAAAACTGGTCGTCAGACATCTTGGCTCTCCTGTGCCACGGTCATTTCGCCGGACAGGCGGCGAAGGTCGAATTCTGTTTCAAGCTGCGCTGCCAGCGCTGCATCAATGATGGAGGGCGGCGGCGATGCCAGGATTTCGCGCACCCGGACATGCGCCCGTTTCCAGCTGTCGGCGGCGCCGTCATCTTGCCATTCCCCGATAGTGCGCCTGTCGCCAATCTGCGGATAGAGGAAATCGCTATTCATCCGCGCCAGCGTCTCGGCCTCGCCAAGGAAATGCCCGGCGCCGGTTGCCGCCGCATGGATCGCCGCCGGATCAAGGGTCGCCTCCGACACTTCGATGGCGGTATGCGCGCTCAGGATGCTGCCAAGCATGTCATTGTCAATGACATAGGATTCCAGCGCCGTTGCCATCAGGCTTGCCTGTGTGCCTGCCGC
>RFZL01000023.1 GCA_009920665.1 Alphaproteobacteria bacterium
TGTGTGCGGGTCAGCTCACGCATTTCCTGATTGTCGGCCTCGACAGCACGTCGCAGCCGGTATCCAAGATCGGGAATGGCGGAATTCACGCGGGTCCAGGGGGCGATGAAAGGCGTTTCCATCGGCGTGTAGGTGAAGTCATCGCCAGCCCGCATGATGTTCTCGGCGAACAGCTCGACAGCACGTTCCTCGGCATTGATGTCAAAGGATAGCCCGTTCAGTTCGGCGTCGCTCTGATAGAAGCTGACCATGTCCAGTGCGATCCGGAAATAGGTGGCCTTGATCGTCCGGAAGGTATCCGAACCGAAGCAGTGCCCCTGCGTCGCCAGCTTGCGGATCAGCACTTTTGAAATATCGATCGACATGCGCGACAGGCCGGAGGTGCTGTCGGATTCCGACAGGTCCTGGTGCTTGTGATCATAATTCGCCGCGATATCGACCTGGCAAACCCGGTTGCTTGCCTGATTGCGCTGCATCTCGGACAGAACACCGACCTCAAGCCCCCAATCCCACGGGATCCGCAATTCCGGGATCAGCGAGCGCCGGAAGGAAAATTCGCCGGCAAGCGGATAACGGAAGCTTTTCATGAAGCTGATATAGTCGCTTGGCCCCAGAACGCGTTCCATGGCCAGCAGCAACGGGGTAACAAGAAGCCTCGACACGCGGCCATTCATCCGCCCCTCGGCGACGCGGGCATAATAGCCCTTGCAGAACTCGAACTGGAAATTCGGATTGGCGATCGGATAGAACAGCCGTGCCAGCAAACTGCGGTCATAGGTCAGAATATCGCAATCGTGAAGCGCCACCGCCTCGGCCTTGCCACGGGCGTTCGTGAAGCCGATGCAGTACCAGACATTGCGGCCCTTGCCGGCCTCGGTCGGACCAAGCGACCGTTCCTCGAGCTCCTGCTGGATGGCGCGCAGGCGCGGCCCGTCATTCCACAGGATCGAAAACGGCGTGTTCAGCCGCGAAAAGAAGCTGTGGGCGCGCTCGAAACCGTCACGATCCGCCCTGTCGAGCCCGATGGTGACATGACCAAGGTAGTCGACCTTGGCGATCTCATCGACAATATGGTCAAGCGCCGGTCCGTCCAGCTCCGAATACAGGCTTGGCAGGATCAACTCCATGGGCCGATAGCCGGAAAACAGCTTCAGATCCGCCTCAAGTTCCTCAAGCGGCTTGGTGTCGAAATTATGGAGTGTGGCGACCACGCCGCCCTGCTGGAAATCACCCATGTTGGTCTCCCCTCTTGCATTCCAGAATTGAAAGCGCCTGCCGCGCCGCTTCCAGCCATCCTTCCGGCGCCGCGCGCCGGGCAGTGATGACCGTTGGCGGCGGCGAGGCCAGCGTCAGTGGCGGGTGGCCCGGTCGCGGCACAACACAGGCAATGTCGGATGTCTCGAGCATGCCGATGTCATTGTCACCATCGCCAAACCCGACAATGACAAGCTCGCTGCCGGCGGCCTGATATTCCGCACGTAGTGACTGCGCGAATCCCGACTTGTCATGGCCGGCCGACAGATTGCAGACCCGGCCACCCCGTTTAACGGCCAGCCCGGCCGTGGCGGCCTGCTGCCGCAAGCCAGCAAATGCCGGTTCCGGACCAGTGAACACAAAGGGCACCGAATAATCGCGCGCCATCGCCTGTTTCAGCGCGGCACCGCGAAGCCCGAGATGCCAGGCCTGCTCAGCCTCGGGAAGATCAGCCAGAAAATGGCAATGACGCTTCAACGAGGCCTCGATGTGATGGTCCCACAACGCCATCAGGCGGTCCGGCGCGAGGCCGACGACATCCGCGCTGGCCGGGGTCGGCGGCAGATCGAAAAGCTGCCTGTTGACCAGAGCCGCGCCATTCTCGCAGATGAACGGAAGGCTGGCGCCAAGTTCATCACAGAAAACGCTGATCTCACGGCTTGTCTTGCTTGAATTCGGGACAATCGTGACACCGGCGCCGAGCAAGGCCAGAATGTCATCTCGGATCGACGCAAAGCTGAAATCGTCATGGCCCAGCAATGTGCCGTCAAGATCGGTCATGAACATCAGTCCCATTACAATGCCCCTTCCCTTGCTCGCGAGTGCATCAGCCTGCGGTGGTAAGGCGGGATTGCATATACTGAAAGGGCTGTATTTGACCGGCAGCGATGCAAATTTTGCATCAGCAGATGATGGTCCGAGGCTGAAGGCGGTCTGCTGCCGGCGCCTTTGCTATCTTGCCCGGTCCGGGCGGACCTGCTTCATGGCGGCGCGTTTGCGCTCACGATGAAAGACATAAAGCCCCGACGCCATGATCACGAAGGACCCGGCCCAGGTCCAGATGTCGGGAAACTGGCCAAAGATCAGATAGCCATAGAGGCTCGCCCAGATGATGATGGTATAGTGAAGTGGCGAGACAAAGACAGCCTGCCCGATCTCGAGCGCGCGGATGACAAGGAATTCACCAAGCGCCGCCATCAATGACATTGAGGTGATGATGGCAATGACTTTCAGCGAGCCGACCGGCTGCCAGATGAAAGGCTGCACAACGCTCAGCATCAGGAAGGCCGTCAGCGCCGTATAGGCCAGCGTTGTCTCGGTACGGTCACGCGACCCGATATGGCGTGAGATAACCTGCCTGACGGCAAACAGGATTGCCGCCATCAGAGGCAGGAGCAGGCCGGGATGGAAACCCTCCATCCCGGGCCGGATGACGATCAGGGCGCCAAGAAATCCGATGATCGTGGCAGCCCAGCGATGCAGCCCGACATGCTCGCCAAGCAGCAGCGCCGCCATCATGGTGACGACAAGCGGGGCCACGAAGGTGACCGCCACGGCGTCCGCCAGCGCAACGAAATTCAGCCCGAAGATAAAAAAGGTCGCCGACAGGGCCGCCGCCACCCCGCGGCCGACCTGCAACATCGGAAAGCCGGTCTGCAAGACTGTCCGGCCATGCCAGGCAATCAGCATCAGAACACCCAGCACAAGTCCGATCTGACGGACCCAGACGATCTGCAGCGCCGGCAAGTGCGAAGTCAGATATTTGGCCTGCGCATCGACAGCCGAGAACACAAACATGCCGGCAAGCATGAACAGCGCACCCTTGACATTGTCGCCAGCTTGCAGGGCCGGGCGCGGCGGCACCCCGCCTGCTATCGGGATGGTCATGCCGCACCGGCGTTCACGGAGCGGGACCGGCACGTCGGCGGTGACAGCAAAGGCATGCGCTGGCGGATATATCTGAAGATGGCAGCTCTCCCTGAGGGCGACGATCACCAATGCTCTTCAATGGCAACACTATCTATGTTGCCGTGTCGGTGACACGCCGATCTCTCATGTTGGCGCAGAATGGCCGCTGATACCAGCCTTGAAACGGTGTCGGGCCTGAACCGTGTCAGGCCAGCGCCGATTGCACCGCCACATCCAGCTTGTCACACATCTCCCCGATCTGGTCATCACTGATGATGAAGGGCGGCGCCAGCATCACGTGATCGCCCCGGTGGCCATCAAGGGTGCCGCCCATCGGATAGCAGATCAGCCCGGCCTCGAATGCCGCCGCCTTGAACGCCCGGTGCCGCGCCTCGGCCGGGTCAAACGGGGTCTTCGTCGCCCGGTCGGCGACAAATTCCATGCCGAGGAACAGGCCGCGGCCCCGAATGTCGCCAATATGCGGATGCGCGCCGAAACGGTCATCAAGCGCGGCCTTCAGCTTCGCGCCCTGAACCTGGACACGGCCGATCAGCTGTTCATCGAGAAGCGTCGTCACCACCGCCAGCGCCGCCGCGCAGGCTGTCGGGTGACCAAGATAGGTGTGGCCATGCTGGAAGAAGCCGCTTCCGGATTCGATGGTGCGGTAAATGTCACCGCTGCACAACATCGCGCCGACAGGTTGATAGCCGGCGCCAAGCCCCTTGGCGATGGTCACGATATCGGGACGCACATCATCCGCCTCGCTGGCGAACAGATACCCGGTGCGCCCCATGCCGCACATCACCTCGTCAAGGATCAGCAGCACGCCATGGCGATCACAGATATCACGAATCCTGGCGAAATATCCTGCTGCCGCCGGCACCGCGCCAAGCGTGGCGCCGACAACGGGCTCGGCAATGAAGGCCATCACATTGTCCGCGCCAAGGCGCTGGAGTTCGGTCTCGAGTTCATCGGCGACACGCTCGCCAAAGGCGCGCTCGCTTTCATCATCGCGCATCTCGCGATAGGCGTAGCAGGGCGCGATATGGCTTGTTTCGACCAGCAGCGGCGCAAAGGCCCGGCGGCGCCATTCATTGCCGCCGGCGGCCAGCGCACCAAGTGTGTTGCCGTGATAGCTCTGGCGGCGCGCGATGATGTGCCGTCGCTCCGGCATGCCGCGCTCGACAAAATATTGCCGTGCCAGCTTGATCGCCGCCTCCACCGCCTCAGATCCACCGGACACGAAATAGACATGGTCAATACCCGCAGGCGCCTGCGCGGCAAGAAGGCTGGCCAGGGATTCCGCCGGCTCGGAGGTGAAAAACCCGGTATGCGCGAAGGCCAGCCTGCCGATCTGGTCGCGCACCGCATCAATTACCGCCGGATGGTCATGGCCAAGACAGGACACTGCCGCGCCGCCGGACCCGTCGAGATAGCGCTTGCCGTTGGAATCGACGATGTAGCACCCCTCACCGGCCACGGCGACCGGCGGGTCGGTCTTCATGCTTCGCGGAAATACATGTGACATTGCCAAATCCTTCCTTGCTGTCTTGATGCCGGGGTTGTCCGGATACCGGGGCTGTCCGGATACCGGGCGGCGAATCCGGTCACCCGATCAGGGGCAGCTCCGGCGGGGCGCGGCGTGTCAGCAATTCAGCCCCGTCTTCACGCACCACGATATTTTCCTCATGAACCATCATCAGGCCGTCACCATAGGACAGGGACGGCTCGATCGTCAGCACCATGTTCTCGGCAAGCTCGGTCCGGTCGAACATGGCGTGCGAAGGCTGTTCGGTCAGCTGCATGCCAAGCCCATGACCAAGCCGTCCGACATCACCGCCGCTGTCATCCATCTCGGCAATCACTTCGGACATGGCGATGAACAGGTCGCGACAGCTGTTGCCCGGCCGCGCCGCGGCGATGCCGGCCTCGGTGGCGCGCCACAGCACATCATAGGCCTGCCTTGCCGTCTCATCGGCACGGCCAATCGCCCAGTTACGGTCGAAATCACAGAAATAGCCGTCCCAGACACAACCGGTGTCGAGCATCAGCACATCGCCTGGCTGCAAGGGTCGCGAGGTCGGCGGCGAGATCACATCCGCATAGCCGCCCTGATCGGCCCCGCCAACAAGGTAGGGCGTATCATCGGCGCCAAAGCCGATAGCGGCACGCCTGAAGGCGCGAAACACATCGTCAAGCGGCTGGCCGGCCACAGCAAATTCCGGCACCGCGTCAAAGGCCGCCGAGCCGATGGTGCAGATATGACGAAGCTTGTCGATCTCGGCCTCGCTCTTCACCATGCGCAGCCCCTGGACAAGGGTTGTCGCATCGGCAATCTCGAGCCCCGGCAGCAACGCTGTCAAACGCTCCCAGTCGCCAAGCGGCATGCGAAGATGCGTTTCATGGCCCTTCATGACGCCTAGTGTCGCGCCATCCCGCGCCAGCGGCCTCAACAGGTCGGCCAGCAGGCTGATACCGTCATCATCAGGAGCCGGCGCGCTCCAGGTCCGGATGTCATCAAGCCAGCTCCGCCGCATCAGCGCGGCGCCAATCTCAGGGATCACCGCGACAGGTTTGCCGGTCGCCGGCACGAACAGGAACCAGGGGCGCGTCGGGCTCTGCCAGAACAGCGTCTGGAAGCCGCTGAAATACCGCACCTCCGGCTCGCTCATCAGCAACAGCCCGGCGATTCCTGCCAGTGACATCTGCCGCTGGGTGCGCGCCGTGCGTACCGCAAATTCGGCTTCATCAAAGCCGCGTTCTGGGGCGTTCCGGGGAAGGGATGGGTTCATGTCGTCAAGTCCTCACCATGGCCACGCCAGCATGGAAGCCGCGATAGCCAGTCCCTGATCCTGGGCCGCCCGGCGTGTCAAATCAAGCCGACCGACAGCAATCGATCTGAAGGTTCTCTGGCAGGTCGGCTTGGCAGGTCGGCAACCTCTCGAAATCCGTTCCGGGTTAAACGCTCCCCAGTTCTTCACGCCATGGCGGGTTGCAACCCGACCTGCCGCAATTGATGGCGGCAGCACCGGCGGCGCGGTGGATGGCGGCACGAAGCGTATTCTCGTCAATCGCCGCCAGCGCGGCGCGCGAGGTCAGGCCGGTTTCCACCACCCAGGACAGGATGGTGGCCATATAGGTATCGCCGGCGCCAACCGTATCGACAAGGGTTTCGACAGCGGGGGCATCCGCCTGTATCTCGATATCGCCTAGAAACGCGCGCGATCCCGCCCCGCCAAGCGTCAGGATGAACAGCACGGCATCGCAATCATCGCGGCACGCGGCAAGAGCATCGTCATGCGATCTGTCCGGATAGAGCCATTCCAGATCCTCGTCGCTGAGTTTGAAGATATCGACATGACGCATCATCCGCCTGATTCGCGCGACATAGCTGTCGCGGTCGCTGATCAGGCCGGGCCGCACATTCGGGTCCATCGACGTCATCAAGCCACGGCCCTGGCAGCCGGCGAAAAATGTCTCCCAGATGTCGGCATCATCGCCGTCGATCAGCGCGAGCGAGCCGACATGAAACAGCGTGGTGGCAGCTGGCATGTCGCGTTGAAGGCTGTCGATGCTGACCTGACGTTCGGCCGTGCCATTGCGGTGAAAGGCATAGGACGGGATGCCGTCGGTGATCGATACGACAGCCAGCGATGTCGGGTGCGGCAGCCGCGGCGCAACAAGCTCCACATGGCTCTGCACAAGGCATTCAGCCAGAAGTTCGCCAAGCGCATCCTCGGAGACCGGTGTCAGATAGGCAACCTGCCGGCCCTGCCGGCCGGCCGCCATGGCGACATTGAAGGGTGAGCCTCCCGGATTGGCAACATATTGCGGCAGACCGTTTGCAGCCGCCTCGCCGGACACCAGATCGATGAGATTTTCACCACCTACCGAAATCATTCAGATTACCCTTCTGGCGTTTCCTGTCCCGGCGCTGCGGGATTTTCAAAGTCAGGCCGCATATCCCGTCCGGGCGCGTCAAAGACGGTGATAGCATGTCGGCGGTAAATCTGCCTTCGAAATCCACCTCGTTATTCCCGGCGGCGAAATCGGGGGCATGGCAGCAAAGGACTATCGCCACCTGTCGGCACCTGTATCAGCTCCAGTGGCGACAGCTTGTCGCCGAATGAATTTGACTGCTACCTGCCAATTTGACATCGTCAGTCCATGAACACCAATCAGGATTTCAACTGCTACTGGTGGCAGGAACGGCCACCCCGCCCGGCACCGCCAGCCGAGTGGCAACAGCATGCCGACATCGCCATCATCGGATGCGGCTTCACCGGGCTGTCGGCAGGCCTCACACTCGCCCGCGCAGGCAGAAACGTCGTCATTCTGGAAAAAGGGCTGATCGGCGAAGGGGCATCCACCCGCAATGGTGGTATCACCAGCGGCAATATCAGGCTTTCCGCAACTCAGCTGAAGAAACGTTTTGGCGCCGAACGGGCACAGCAATTCTTCGATGAAGCCGTGGCGGCTCGGGCCGACCTTGCCCGATTCATCCAGGACGAGAATATTGATTGCGACTTTCAGCCGGTCGGCCGGGTTGTCGGCCTGACGGGCCAGTTTTCCGCCGACAGGATCAAGCGGGACAATGACGCCTTTCAGGCCCGGTACGGCATTGGCCCGGTCTTCATCGAAAAGCATGAGATGGCCGACTACACCGAATCATCGATCTATGAAGGCGGCATTCTGAGGCCCGATATCGGCGGCATCCATCCGGCAAAGCTGATGCATGAAATGCTGCGCCTGGCGCTGGAGGCCGGGGTGAAGGTCTTTTCCGAGACGCCAGTCCTGCAAATAGAAAGGCGGCAATCGGATTTTGTCATTCTGACAGATCGCGGCGAAATCGCGGCGGAACATGTCATTTCGGCGACCAATGCCTATACGGATCGGGCCCAGCCCTGGCTGCGGCGCCGCCTCGTGCCGGTGATATCCGAGATGATCGCGACCGAGAAAATCGGCCGGAACCGTGTTCAGTCACTGATGCCGAAGCTGACCATGTTCGGCGAGTCAAAACAGCTTGGCTATTATTACCGGCCATCGCCTGACGGCGAGCGGATCCTGCTTGGCGGCCGCCGCGGGCACAAGGACACCGCACGCGCGAAACGCCAGCTTCATGACGCTCTGGCGACCATTTTCCCGGCGCTCGGTGACACCCGGATCGACGCTCATTGGCAGGGATTCGTCGCCTTCCCCTTTGACCAGTTGCCGAAACTTGTTGTCAGGGACGGGGTCATCTATCCGGCCGGATTCTGCGGGTCCGGAACCGTCTGGGCGCGCTGGCTTGGCCAGAAGGCGGCGCTGATGATCCTTGGCGAGGAGGGCGACAGCGTGTTCGGCAACCTGCCGATGCACACGCTTCCCTTCTATACCGGTGACCCGTGGTTCATGCCGCTGGCGATGACCTATTACCGGCTTCGTGACAGGCTTGCGGCCAGCCCGAAATAGGACAGGTCAGGCGGCGCTTTCAAACCGGCGGGGATCGAACGCCTCGAGCGAGACACGCGGCTGCCGTCCCATGACAAGATCGGCCAGCGCTTCGCCGACCGCCGGGCCCAGTTGAAAGCCATGCGCGGAAAAGCCGAATCCATGCACCAGCCCCGGCTGTCGGCCACGGCCGATTACCGGCAGATTGTCAGGCATATAGCCTTCAATTCCCGACCAGCAGCGGATGATCTGCGTGCTGGCAATATCGGCAAACAGCGTCGTTGCGAGCCGCATCGACGACGCCAGTTCGGGAATGGCGACCTCGCCCCTGTTCTTGTCCAGATCCGCCCGCGCCCTGACCCCGCCGCCAATGACAAACTGCCCGGTATCAAGCTGTTTCAGGGACAATGTATGGCCCAGCACACCCATCACCGCCGGCAGGATCGGCGGCCGGCGATCGGTCACCGCCAGCATTGGCGCATGGGGGGACAGCGGCAAGGCCGGCTCACCGGCCCGCCGGGCAAGCGCGGCGGCCCAGGCACCGGCACAGTTCACCACCTGATCGGCCGCGAATGTTCCCTTTGAGCTGTTCACCTGCCAGCCTTCACCATCCCGCTTCAGGTCGAGAACGCGGCAGTCCTCGACCAGCGTCGCGCCGTGCCTGACCGCCGCTCTGGCAAAACCCTGGACGATCCGCCATGGCACGGCCCACCCGTCACCCTCAACCAGAATGCCGCCAAATGTCCGGCCGGACAGGTGCGGGAGTCTTGAACGAATATCGGAATCCTCCAGCCAGACCTCATGCCGGAAGCCGGCCTGCCGCAGCGAGTCCACCCGCGCAAGGCCAAGCGCGTGTCCGGCCTCATCAAGGGCAACCTTCAGATAGAAGCACGGGTGAAAGGCATCGGCATGCCCGCCGATTTCGTCATCGAGCGAAGTCCAGATATCCATCGCCGCAAGGCTGAGCGGAATTTCACACGGATCGCGACCAAGGCGTCGCACACCACCGGCATTGACCCCGGACGCATGGCGGCCGATATGGTCCTTTTCGATCAGCGTCACCTGCTGTCCCCGCTTGGCCAGAAAACAGGCGGCGGCGCAGCCCTGGATGCCACCACCAATGACAATGATCCGCTCCCTAGGCGTTGGCATCGTCATTCGCCAGCGCCGCCAGCTCGCCCACCGTCAGCGGCCGGATCGGCGGACGGATCCTCAGATGGCCGACCTTGTCCTCCGGCTGGCCGCCATGATCATGAATCATCTTCTGGATGGTCAGCGAGCACATGCGCCCCTGGCACCGGCCCATGCCAGCGCGGCAATAGCCTTTCAACTGGTTCGGGCCGGATACGCCCAACGCGATGGCGGCGGCGACATCGGCCTTTGTCAGCGCCTCGCAGCGACAGACAATCGCCTTGTCATCCTGCGGCACCCGCCATTCGTCAGGCGGTCTGAACAGACTGTCGAGAAAGGGTCTGATCGCCGCCTGTCGCCATTTCAGGAGACGCCAGACAGGGGCCATGGGAAGGGCGATTCCCCTTGCCCTGGCGATGATCCGGCGCGCCGCCAGCCTGCCGGATGATACCGCCGCCGCCGCACCGGCAATGCCCATACCGTCACCGGCGACAAAGATGCCGGCAACCGAACTCTCGCCAAACAGGTCGGTCCGGGGATGCCAGCACAGCTGGCGTGAACACCATCTGTGGGCAAGATCGCTCGCCATGGTCAGGCTTACATTGGGGACAACACCCTGATGGATGAACAGATGCTCGGCCGGAATCGTCTGCCGCTTCCCGCCGGCATCCGTGAAGGACAGGCCTGTCACCTGCTCCTCACCGGTGATCGCGACCGATGTGGCCTGTACAAAATAGTCCGTCTTCCGGCGAATCGCGGCGCGCCAGCGAAGCCCCTTCAGCAACAGCCCCGGTTGCAGCAATGCCGGCAGGGCCAGCCAGTACTGCGCCAGCGTCATTTTGGCCGGGGCGGTATCGATCACCGCCCTGACGGCAAAGCCTGCCTGCAGATACTGCCAGATCGTCAGATAGAAAAGCGGGCCCGAGCCGGCGAACACCGCCCCGTCGGCGCCGCTGCCAGCGGTTTTCAGCATGGTCTGCGCCGCGCCGACACTCATCACCCCGGGCAATGTCCAGCCGCGCACCGGCATCGGGCGCTCCATCGCGCCTGTCGCAATCAGGATCGCCCCGGCGCTGACGCTCTGCGCCGCACCATGGCGAGAAAGGAACACCTGCCTGTCACCGGTGATCTGCCAGACCCGGCTTTCCGACCACAATTCGGCCGATGAGGCCGCGAAGGCATCGGCAAGCGCCTGTCCCGACCAGTAATCGCCGCCAAGATAGGGTACGGCCTCGCGCCGGACAGCGTTCTGTGAGATATGGCGATAGACCTGTCCGCCCGGCGCCGGCTGGTCATCGAGGATCAACACGCGCAACCCGCCCCTCGAGGCCTCGATGCCGGCAGCCATGCCGGCCGGTCCGGCGCCGATGATGACAAGGTCATAATGCGATCCGGCGGTCATTGGCCCGACTCATCGACAACGCTTACCGGCAGATAGATCCGCAGACCGTCCTCGGCATATGTCTGGCAGGCCTGTTCAAAACGTCCATCCTCGAGCCTGACCATGCAGTCGAAACAGACACCCATCATGCAATAGGGGCCTCGCGGCGTGCCGTTCGGGGCGGCATGCACCGCGCTCATGCCTTCCTGCAGCAGAATGTTGGCAAGCAAATCACCAACCCTCGCCGCACAGGGTCTGTCGTCGATATAGATGGTGATGTCCTGTGGTTGTGGTCTAACCTGGCGAAACATTGAACCGTCTTTCCGTGAATTCACTCAAATGATACGCCAGCCCGCCAGAGGCAATATCGCCGGCAAGATCGAGGGCATGCGCCGCCGCCAGCGTCACCCCGCTATGACAGGTGATGGCGAACGCCCCGGGATGCGTGAGCGACTGGTCATAGACCGGAAAGCCATCCGGTGACATTACCCGCAAGGCGGCCCAGCTGCGGATGATCTGCTGGTGTTTCAGGGCTGGAATCGTCCGTTCCGCCCGATGCGCGATCTGCGCCATCACATCGGTCGTGGACGAGATATCAAACCCGACCTCCTCCTTGCTGTCACCAATCATGATACTGCCCTCGGCGGTCTGGCGAAGCAATGTCATCGGCAGTCTGATCATCCTGTCGGTCTTCTGCGTGACCAGGATCTGGCCCTTCTGCGGGCGAACCGGCTGAGTGAGCCCCACCAGCGGGGCCAGCGTCCGGTTGCCAAGGCCGGCGGCAAGGACAAGGCGCGGCGCCCGCACGACACCCTGCCTGCTGGTCACGGTGAAAATGCCCGTCTTGGAAGCGATGTCGCTGACTTCGGCGTCCGAATGCACCTTTCCGCCATGGCGCAGGAACCCGTCATGAAGACTTCGCAACAGATAGAGCGGATTGACATGGCCATCGGCCGGGCACCAGGACCCGCCAACAACATCCGGGCCCAGGTCAGGCTGCAGATCAAGCAGCGCCTGCCGGTCCAGCATTTCATAATGAAAGCGGCCATTCTGGTGCGATCTCAGCGCATCGAGCCTTGCCTTGCGGTCGTCATATTCCGCCTGGCTGAGGCAGATATGGATGCCGCCCTCCTGCTCAAGCCCGAGATCACGGCCGGTCAGTTCCTGCAGTTCCGAAGAGAGTGTCGGCCATAATTCGGCGGATCGCATCGTCCAGTCGGCATAGGCCGAAAAGCCGGACCCCTTGCCCTGCACCCAGACCAGCCCGAAATTTCCCCGCGCCGCCCTGAAATCGGTGTCGGAGGCGTCAAGCAGAACACAATCCAGACCACGTCTTGCCAGCCCGTAGGCAATGCTGAACCCGACAAGACCGCCACCGACAATAATGGTTTCGTAATTCTGTTTTATGTGAACCTGCCTGTCCTGTAGGGCTGTAGATTGATATCGGATTTGCGACCGGTCACGCAGTCGGCGATGATCCGACCCGTGGTCGGCGCCTGACCCAACCCGTAATGCGAGTGGCCAAACGCCGCAAACAGGCCATCCTGTCCCGCCACCGGACCGATACAGGGCAGGCTGTCGGGAAAGGTCGGCCGTCGCCCCATCCAGGGTTCCGCCTGATCCGTGTTGATGCCGGGGAAAAGGCTTTGCAGCGCCTTTCTGAAGACAAAGGCGCGCCGGTGATCCGGCGCCGCCTGAATGCCGGCGAATTCTGCCGTGCCGGCAATCCGGACGCCGGCCGCCATCTGGCTGGCGACACACATATGCTCGACATCCATGATGGAATTATTGATGTTTATTCCCGGTTCACGGCACAGAAGATGATACCCGCGCTCCGCCTCGAGCGGCAGGTTGAATCCAAGCGGTTTCAGCAGCGAGGCCGACCAGACGCCGGCCGCCAACACCATCTTGCGGGCGTTATATTGCCTGTCGCCGCAGATCGCGGTCCAGCCATCCCCGTGACGCGAAATGGTCCTTGTTTCGGACAGGTTGAAACGAACCCCGAGTGCCTTTGCCTTGTCGGCGATCGCCTTGCCAATCGCCGCCGGGTTGAGGGCGCGCCCCTGTTCATGAATGAGGATGGCAGCCTCGTATGCGGGTGAGATATCAGGCTCTCGCTCACGCAGTTCGGCGCCACCGATCAGGCTCAGCGGCACGTCGCGCATCTTGCGCATCCGCCAGCCAAGCTGATCCAGATTCGCCTGCGCCGCCTGTCTGTAGACAAAGACGTAGACAGAATCCTGAACCAGCTCAAGCGCCGGCGTGTCCTGAAGAAGCGCGCGATAGTTGGCCGGCGAATTCCGGCTCAACGCCATCATCGCATCGCCGACAACGTCCACCCGGTCCGGCCTGCCGGCGGCGAGGAATTTCAACGCCCAGGGCAGAAACACCGGCGCATGGCGCTTGCGAATGAAAACCGGGCCCTGCGGGTCGAGAAGCCATTTCGGGAGTTTGCGCCACAGACCCGGCACCGATTGTGGCACACAGCTCCAGGGCGAGATCACACCCGCATTGCCGAAACTTGTTTCCTCGCATGGCGGCTTCCGGTCAATGACGGTGACGGAAAGTCCACGTTCAGCAAGCTGCAGGGCGCAGCAAACACCGACAATGCCGGCACCGATGACGACAACATCGTCCCTGTTCTGACCGCCCTGCCCTTTCATTGCCTGTCTGTGCCCCCGTCAGCGCGCCAACAATTCAGCCTTCAGGGGTGTTCACCCGCACGATTTCACTCGGCCGGTTCCGGCACCGCCCGGCGTCTGTAGGCAAGCACCTGCATCACCAGCACCGGCGCCGCGAAAAATGCCGCATACAAGGTTGAGCTGAAAGTTGGCGCGACCAGGAAAATACCGGCAATGCCGAACAGCGCGCGGCTTGGCCCGTTCATGTTCGCGAGGAAATACCCGGCCACCGAAGCCGATAGCAGGAACACGCCAAGACCACATGTGATCACGGTGTGCAGGAATTCCTGCCAGGTGAAATAGTCATCGAGAACAATCAGCATGGCTGGCGAGTAGACAAACACCATCGGCACCAGAAGCTTGCCAATGCCAAGCGAAAAGGCGGACAGGCCGGTCCTGAACGGATTCGATCCGGCGATGCCGGCGGCGGCATAGGCCGACGCGCAGACCGGTGGCGTGATCTCGGAAATCACCCCGTAATAGAGAACGAACAGATGCGATGCGAGCGGCGGAATGCCGAGATTCGCCAGCGCCGGTTGGGCGACAGTCGCCAACATAACATAGAGCGCCGTCGTCGGTAGTCCGGCCCCCATCAGGATACATGTCACCGCGATCAGGATGAGCGAGATGAACAGGGTGATGTCGTTCAGCGTGAAATCGGCGAACGGGATCAGGGAAAACAGCGGCAGGATGGATTCGCCCATGCCAAGCGCGCTGTTGGTGACCATGAAGCCAAGCCGGAAACCGAGTCCGGTCGCGTTGACCACGCCCACGACAATGCCGATCGCCGCACAGACCGCCCCGACCGAGAGGGCGTATTTCACACCCTGCGATGCGCCGGCGATCAGATCGCCAAGACCGATCCGGTGGCTCGGGTTGATGAAGCCGACGATCAGGACCGCGGTGATCCCCCAGAAAGCCGCCATATGCGGCGAATAGCCCGAGAACAGGACATAGATCAGCACAATCAGCGGTATTGCTGTCATCCAGCCCCGCTTGATGACTTCGATAAATTGCGGGATCTGCTCTGCCGACAGACCCTTCAGCCCCAGCTTCTTGGCCTTGAAATGGACGATGGACATCACGCCGATATAGTGCATGGCGGCCGGCACAGCCGCGGCGATCACCACGGTGCTGTAGGGAATTTCGAGGAATTCGGCCAACACGAATGCCGCCGCCCCCATGATCGGCGGGGTGATCTGCCCCCCCGCGCTGGCAGCGGATTCAACACCGCCGGCGAAATGCCCCGGATAACCGCTTTTCTTCATGTTCGGGATGGTCAGCGACCCGGTCGAGACGGTGTTCGCGATCGACGATCCGGAGATGGTTCCGAACAGCGCCGATGACACCACCGACACCTTGGCCAGCCCGCCTGTATAGCGGCCGGCGGCAACCGTGGCGAGATCGACGAAGAACTGGCCAAGGCCGATGCGCTGCGCCAGCACACCAAACAGCACGAAATGGAACACCACCGTCGAGACAATCCACAGCGTGACGCCATAGATACCCAGATCGGGGAAATACATATTGTTGACGAACAGCGACCAGCTCAGGCCCGGATGCTTCAATATCTGAAGCGGGATATAGGGCCCGAGAACGGCATAGCCGATGAAGAACAGGATGATGATCGGCACGACGATCCCGATTGTTCGGCGCACCGCCTCCAGCAAAACGAGGATCAGCAGGGTGCCGAACACAACATCGACAGGCAGCGGCACGCCCATCCGCAGAACCTGTTCGGGAATGGAATAGCTGAAGCCAAGGAAATTCAGGTCGACGCCGTACCATGTCACCCCGACATAGAGCGACGATGCCACGCCGACAATCATGAACATCCAGTCATAGAATGGCACGCCGGACAGCATGCCGGTGACGGTGGAGGCCTCGTCATTTCGTTTCAGCCGCTTGAAAGCCGGAAAGGAAATGAAGATCAGGATGATGACGCCCGACATGTGGGCACCCATATGCCAGTAATCCACCGGCACGCCGATGCCGGCGGTCACATAATGATAAAGGGCAAAAAGAACGCTGAACCAAAGAACGAATTTGGCAAGCCAGTCGCCGATAGGGCGTGTTTGTAATGAATCGTCATATTTACTCTCCAGAGAGAGCGCCCGTTCAAGACTGAACTTTTCCATAATAACCCCCAAACAAAAAATGAGGGCGCCCGAAAGGCGCCCTCACTCATATGATTACATCAAGCCTGCTTCTTTATAGAAGCGCTCTGCGCCCGGATGCAGCGGGATGAGAACGCCCTTCAGAGCGGTCGAAGGCTGGATGGCCTTACCCTTCGGGTGACCCTTGTCCAGCAGCTTGCGGGTGTTGTCGTTCCACAACGCCTTGGTGATGTCGTAGATCAGGTCTTCCGGCTGGTCGATGGAGGTGATGAGCTGGCCATTCACCGCCACGGTGTTCACATCATAACCGATGTTTTCATAGACGCCCGAAGTGATCACATCCTCGACATAATAGGGAATGATCTCGTTGATCGCCTTCTGCTCATCGGCAGAGAAGCTGTAGAGATCAAAGCCCTTTGTCGAACCAAGCTGGATCAACGCCGACAGCGGTGTGCCGGCAGCATAGAAGAACGCGTCGATCTGGCCGTCGGCAAGACGCTGCGCACTCTGACCGACATTCAGCTCATACTCGTCAGCCTTGATGTCGTAATGCTTCAGAATCATGCGCACGGAAACCTGCGTTCCCGAACCTGCCGCAGCCACACCGACCTTCATGCCGTTCAGGTCCTTCAGGCTGTTCAGCTTGGTGCCCTTTTTCAGGACAAGGTGCATGCTTTCCGGATACAGGTTGGCGATGACACGGATCTTGTCCTTCTTGTTGTCAACGAACTTGCCTTCACCATTGTAGCTCTGCACAACGGTCTGGGCGCCGGCCAGACCGGCATCAAGCGAGCCTGCCTGGATGGCGTTTGCGTTGAACACGGACGCTGTCGTCGAAACCGCGATGGCTACGAGACCGGGAACGCCGCAGCTGCCGCCCTTGTCACAGGGGCGCGACCCCGGAGGGTTGGAAATCGCGTTCGCGATCAAACCACCGATCGGGTAGTAGGTGCCGCCGGTACCGCCGGTGCCGATCTTGAAGAACCGCATCTCCTGTGCGGAAGCGACGCCTGCGAAAGCAAAACTTGCTGTCAGCAGGGTTGCGACTGCTTTAACCCATCTTTTCATTATATATCTCCCTGGCTTGGCCATGTTGAAACCCGGGGAGATTCAAAGTCGATTTGTCTGCGTCCCTCACAACCAAGGCAAGACATGACTCCTGCCGTGACTTGCGAGGTGGTGTTTGCAGCCATCCCGATGACCTCCCCTGTCTCGCCATGAAAGCCTGAATCACCCGATCACCTCAAGCGAAAAAACGAGATTGGATTAACTATGTCTTCATTTTCCGAAGACGGTTATCCGGTGGCATGGTCAAGCAGTTTTGAAAGCTGGTCTTCATAGGCATAGAGTGCGGCCAACCCGCCGGTATGCACGAAACAAACCTTGCTTGCCTTTGGAATGGCGCCGGATTCGACGAGTGACGGCACCGCCGCGAAACTCTTTGCCGTATAGACCGGGTCGAGGAACAGGCCTTCGGTGGCGGCCATCATCCGGATGGCGCCAAGGCTCCTGTCACCAATCTGGCCATATCCCGGGGCCAGTGCCCCGTCCCACACGCAGACATCCTCCGCCGTGACATCATTGGCCGCCGGATACAGGGCGCCAAGCCTTTTCAGCACCCGTTCGATTCGCGGGCCCTGCAGATCGGCGGCGCGTCTGACGCAACTGCCGATAACGCGCGCCTGCGATCCGCCACCACGAAGCCCGGCAAGAAGCCCGGCGTGGGTGGCGCCGCTGCCGGATGCCACGACAAAGATATCGAAATCGTCACGCTGGCCGAGGATCTCCGTGGCGGCATCGACATAGCCAAGAGCGCCGAGCGGCGGGTATGTCTCGGACAGGTGAATGATATAGGGGCGGCACCCGGCCGCGCGAAGCTCGTCCGCCCGCGCGTCCAGCGCCGCATCGGCGCCAGCTTCATCCTCGCCGTCCGGGTAGAATTCGATTTCCGCCCCCATCAGACGGGACAGCAGCACATTGCCCGAATGTCGGTAGCGGTCAGACGGGCTCTTCACCCGGTCCTCGAACTGCACGATTGCCCGCATGCCACGCGCGCGCGCCACCGCCACGGCGGTGCGGGTGAAATTCGACTGCACGGCACCGGTGATCAGAATGGTGTCGGCATCCTGTGCCAGCGCCTCGCCAAAATAATATTCAAGCTGCCGCGATTTGTTGCCACCGAATGACGGGCCAGCCAGATCATCACGCTTGATATGGAGGTCGATACCGAGCTGTTTCGACAGCTCGCCTGCCAGCTCGAGAGGAGTTGGTCCGGACAGGATGTCGGTCTTCGGGTGCGGCATGAAACGGTCTCCATGAGGTCACTCAGTCGGGCAGGCGGGCAGGCGGGCAGAAGCACCAGACAATATTTTCCTGCAGCCGGGGCCTGTCAGCCTGCCGCCAGTCTAGGCGAAATTTCCAGCGAATGAACAGGGTGGTTCGCCAGTGGCACAATAGCTGCGCCCGGCAGGCGCATTGACAAGTATCCCTGACGCCGAACAGGATGGAGGCCTCCGGTGGACTTTTCATCCACAATTCCAGCATCAGGGCAAGACATGCAAGGGCAACCCATCCTTCTTGCCGTCACCGCATCCCTCTGTTTTGCCGGCAGCACCTTTCTGTCGAAACTTCTTGGCAGTGGATTCTACGGTGACGCCCTGCATCCGCTGCAGGTGGCACACAGCCGGTTCGCCTTCGGCTTGCTGACTGCGATGCTGCTGTTTCTGGCCAGCCGCCGCCATGTCATCAGGCCGCATTGGCGGCTTCATCTGTTGCGCTCCACCCTGGGCTGGATTGGCATCGCGATCCTGTTCACCGGCGTGATCTACATTCCAGCCTCGGATGCTGTCGCGCTGACCTTCCTGAACCCGATCTTCGCGATGATGCTGGCCGTGCTGATCCTGCATGAGCGGGTTGGAAAACATCGGTGGACCGCGGCGATCATTGCCTTTTGCGGCGGTGTGTTGCTGATTCGACCCGAGGCCGCCGGGATAAATCCTGTGGCGCTTCTGTGTCTTGGCGGCGCGGCGCTCATCGGGCTCGAGATCGTTGTCATCAAGATGCTGTCCCTGCGCGAGGATGTCTTCCAGATCCTGCTGATCAACAACGCCATCGCCGCAACCGTCGCGACAATCCCGCTATTCTTCACCTTCGAGATGCCGAATGCCGCGCAATGGGGGGCGCTCGCCGCCGTCGGCGTTGTGATGGTGACCGGCCAGATGCTGTTCCTGTTCGCCATGCGGTCCAGCGATGCCAGCCTTGTCGCGCCTTTCATCTATGCGACACTGATCTTCGTGATGCTGTTCGATTTCGGCGTGCTGGGGGTTGTTCCGGATCTGATATCGCTTGCCGGCGCGGGGATCATCATCTCCTGCGGCAGCTATATCGCCATTCGGGAACACCGGCAGGGAACATCGTGACTTCCAGCGCATCCGGGCTTGTGGCGGCCACGATTTGCGAATGCGTCCCGACCGAATCATGGGTGTCATATTTTTTCCGGACCCAGACCGAAAGCTCTCCATGCGTGACCTTCACACAATGGTCCGCAGTGGTCCGCAGTGGTCCGCAGCGACCGTCGCAACCTCGACACCGCGCCTGCGCGCCCTTACCCGGGTTGTGCGATATCAGTCGCCATCGAGTGCAAAGTTGGGAAGCTGTGAAAGGCTGGTTTTCAGAGCCTCGCCCCAGGCGTTTGAGATCATCTGATAATAGGGGTCGTCCTCGGCGATCGTCAGTTCACGACCGGGTTGCAGACTGTCTTTCTCATAGATCCGGATATCCAGAGGCAGACCCACCGACAGGTTGGCCTTGATCGTCGAGTCGAACGACACCATCAGAAGTTTGATGGCGTCACTGAATTCCATCTCCGCATCAAAGGCGCGCACCAGAATGGGCCGGCCATATTTTGTCTCACCAATCTGAAAGAACGGATTGCTCTCGGAGACCTCTATGAAGTTGCCCTCCGGATAGATCAGATACAGGCGCATCTCGCCGCCATCGATCTGCCCGCCCAGAATCATCGTCGCCGAGAACGCGCTGTCGGCCACCTGCTGGCCGGGTGCGGAGCTGCCGATCACTTCGGAAAGTGTCCGGCTGACAATGCGGGCCACCTGAAACATGGTCGGCGCATGAAGGATCGACGGATTGCGCTCGCTCGATTTCTTGCTCTGCTCCGACAGGGTGCTGACAACCGCCTGTGTTGTGGCCAGATTGCCCGCCGTGGCAAGAAAGATCTGCCGGTTGCCGGGAATGCCCCAGCTGAAGGTCTTCGGATAACAGGAGATATTGTCCACACCGCCATTGGTGAGGGTGTCCGACATGAAAATCAGGCCTCGGGTCAGCTTCAGCGCTACGCAGTAGGACATGTCACACCGGCCTCGAACATCATTGCTCTATAGTGATCGTTGTGGATATCTGCTCGCCACCGGTGCCAAAACGAACTCCGGAAACGGGTATCACGTCGGCATAATCGAATCCGGTGGCCAGCTTGATATAGCGTTGATCGGGCGAGATCGCATTGGAAATATCGAATCCAACCCATCCCAGGCCATCAAGATGAACTTCCGCCCAGGCATGGCTTGCCGACTGTATCTTCGTATCATCCAGCATCAGATAGCCGCTGACATAGCGTGCGGCAAAACCGAGACGCCTGGCGATCGCGATAAATGCATGGACGTGATCCTGACAAACGCCGGCACCCAGTTCCATCGCCTGCTCGGCTGTGGTCGTAACGTCGGTGACATCCCTGGTATAGATGATGCTGTCGCGGACGCGTGCCGACAGCTGATGCATCAGCGCAGGCTCGCCGAGATCGCCCGGCTTCTGCAGGCTCTCCATCTCACGCACCAGCGGGCGCAGTCGTGGACCCGGCGTAGACAGTGATGTCGGCTGCAGAAACTGCGCCAACGGCACGGCACCATCATGCTGACCGATGATTCCGCCCAGATCATCGACCTCCACAAGGCCGCGGCATGTGATCGTGATGGAGCCGGCGAGAGGGTCGTGTCTGCATAGATGGACCCTGTTGCCATGGTAATCCGTTGTCTCGAGTTCCAGAGACCCGCCATCAATATCGATCCGCCATTCAATAACCTGCTGGCCGGGGAAATCGCGCGGCGTCAGGTGCAGCCGCTGGATTACCGCACCGGGGGCGTCGTCAAATTCAAAACTCGTCTTGTGGGCAATCGAAAAGCGCATCTAGGGTGCCAGATTGAAGTCTGACGCAATCGTCAGGCTGAGGTTGTTATTGTCGACAATAAACCCGTTTATGAAATCCCGAAGGCCGATCCGGTGAATGTCCTTTTTCCTGCCATCTTCCAGCTGTTGCAGGACGTTGCGCGCGCGCTGTCCGGACGCATGGGTGCGGCCATATTCTGTCTCCAGATCCGCAAGATTGGTGCAAATCTCACGGTAGCAGAAAGACAGAGACCGCGGCATTCTATCGTCAAAGATCAGGAATGAGGCGACGCCGGACGGGTCCAGATGCCCCCGATTCAGCCAGTTATAGGACCGCCATGCCGCAAGTGAGCGCAGCATGATCTCCCATTGACTCTGATCGGCACCGCCAAGCGCGCCAGCCGCGGTCGGCAACAGGCGATGATATCTGGCGCCGACGATCCGCGCCGTGTTGTCGGCCCGCTCTATGAAGGTCCCGAGCCTGAGAAAATTGAAGATGTCATTATGCAGCATGGTCCCGTAGAGGGCGCCACGAAACACCGAGCTTCCCTTGATGATGTTTTCCAGAATTGACGGCAGGTCACGGATGTTGACCGGCCGCTTCAGGGCCGTATTGCAGGTCATCCAGCTTTCATTCAACGACTGCCAGACCTCCTGTGTCAGCGCCGTGCGCACCGAACGGGCATTCTGGCGCGCATTCGCCAGAAGCGAGATGACGCTGTCTTCATTCGATTTGTCGCGCAGCAGATAATCGATTGCGTTTGTCATCGACACAGATTCGTGACGCGTGGCAAAGGCATCGGATTTACCGGTGCTGCGGATGATGGCGGCCCACTCTTCATCTCCCTCGGCCCGCTGGGTAAGCGTATGAAGAAAGGCGGACTGGATGCGCCGCGCCGAATTTTCGGCACGCTCAAGGTAGCGCGCCATCCAGAACAGATTGTCAGCGTGCCGACCAAGCATCCTAGGCCTCCAGAACCCACGTGTCCTTGGTGCCGCCGCCCTGGCTTGAATTCACGACAAGCGACCCCTTCCGGAGTGCGACGCGGGTCAGTCCGCCGGGCGTGACCCTGATTCCCTCGGGCGAAACCAGAACAAACGGGCGAAGATCGACATGCCGCGGCGCAAGGCCACTTCTTGTCAGGACTGGCACTGTCGACAGCGACAAGGTTGGTTGCGCGACATAACTCGCCGGACTGGCCTTGAGCTTGCGCGTAAAGGCGGCAAGTTCACGCTTGCTTGCTGCTGGCCCGACAAGCATGCCATAGCCGCCTGACCCATGGACCTCCTTGACCACGAGTTCAGAAAGATGTGCCAGCACATAGGCAAGGTTGTCCGGCTCGGAACAGCGCCAGGTCGGGATGTTGTCGAGAAGCGGTTTTTCACCCATATAGAATTCGATGATTTCGGGCATATAGGAATAAATCGCCTTGTCATCGGCGATACCCGCGCCCGGGGCGTTGGCAAGCATGACCGCGCCGCTGCGATAGGCATCGAAAAGCCCCGGCGTGCCAAGCACACTGTCCGGGTTGAAGGATAGCGGATCAAGAAACTCATCATCGATCCTGCGGTAGATCACATCAACCGGGGCCGTGCCTTCGGTGGTGCGGATGATAACACGTCCATCACGCACCTCGAGGTCCGATCCCTGCAACAGGTCAACACCCATCTCGTCAGCAAGAAAGGAATGTTCATAATAGGCAGAATTATGAATGCCGGGCGTGAGAACAGCGATATTGGGGTTGTCGATGAAAGAGCGGGCACATCCGGCGAGCGACCTGAACAGCTGCTTCGGGTAGTCACTCACCGGCTGAACGCGGTGGCTGGCGAACAGTTCGGGAAACATCTGCAGCATCGTGGCGCGGTTCTCGATCATGTAGGAAACGCCGGACGGCACCCGGGCGTTATCCTCCAGAACATAGAAATCATCCGGACCCGTCCGAACGATATCAACCCCGACAACATGGGTATAGACGTTGCCCGGCGGGGTGAAGCCGCACATTTGCGGCATGAAGGCCTTGTTCCCGTGGACCAGTGCCGATGGAACGATCCCGGCGCGAATGATTTCCTGGCGATGATAGATGTCGGCAAGGAAGGCATTGATCGCCGCCACCCTCTGAACGATGCCACGCTCTAGCCGGCGCCATTCACTGGCCGCAATGATCCGCGGAATCAGGTCAAAGGGGATGATCCGCTCCTCACCGTCGCGCCCCCCATAGACATTGAAGGTGATCCCGATCCGCCGAAACAGTTCCTCGGCCTGAAGCGACTGTTTCGAAAGCTTTCGGAAATCCTGATCGTGAAGCCAGGCCAGCAATGCGCGGTAGGGTTCGCGTGCTTCGGGCCCGGATCCATCGGGCCCGGATCCATCCAACACCGGTCCATCTAACATTTCGTCAAACATTTGATCTTCAGCGCACTGCGGCAGGAAAATTTACTCTCAACACTACACCGAAAAGACGCGACCAAGAAATTGCTAACTTTTCACCTGTTTGATGCGTTTTTTGCAGCGACTTGGTGCTGATACCCCGTTTCAGCATGCCATCACCAGCAATGGCTGCCAGCGCATGCGCCGACACCTCCAGCCGGGTGATCCTGATCATATCTTCAATTCCATCCTGTATTGGATACAATCATGCCGGTAATGCACCTCGGCACAATAGACCAGCCTGTTCGCGTTGTCGGTGATGTAGCGTTTGACCCTGGCAACAGGATCACCCGGCAGAACTTTCAGCGCGGTAGCCACCACATGGTCGGCCTTTTCGATCTGCAGCGTCTGCCAGGCCCTGCCAATTTTCAGATCCATGTTTTCAAACAGCACCGGCAATGCCAGCCTCTGGCGGAAATCCGTCTCGTTTCGGCGGAACAGCTCTTCGTCGATATGGAGAGTAATCAGACAGTATCTCATACCGTCGCGAATATGCGCCCGTTTCATGAAATAATAGGATTGGCAGAGGGTGAATTCAGCTCCCGACAGGGCCGGCATGCCAACGCCCTCATCCAGCGGCTCCTGCTCCGGACTGTCATCCGCATAGAGCCGGATCAGGTCACTGACCGTCGATTCGAGATGCAGCGGCCCGGTGTCCGCGCGATCCGCCAATACCGACGTGCCGCGGCCGCGTTCAGACAGCACGAGACCATCCTCGCGCAGCAGATCAAGCGCCTGGCGAATGGTCACCACCGAAACGCTGAAACGCGCAGCCAGGTCGGGGATTGGCGGCAGAAAATCACCCGCTTTCCAGACGCCATCCGCAAGCTGCGCGCGCAGGATTTCATACACCTGATAATAAAGTGGCAATGGCTGCGCCCGATCAAGGAGAGAGGCGGCATGTGTCATCCTGTATCCCTCCCGACGCGGAGTTCTGGTCTGTATTTGTCCACATATTTGTCGACATGGTTGCCGGCGCGACCGACATCCGGTCCGGCCTCCCTGTGACAGGACCCTTGCCAACCGGCCATACAGGATTTAAAGTCATAACATAATAAATATAGAATGTTTAGGAATTTCAAGATGCGTTCCGCAAACACGTCCTTCACGCATGTCATTGTTGGCGCGGGATCAGCCGGATGCCTGCTTGCGAACAGGTTGTCGGCGCATCCGGACAATCATGTTCTGGTTCTCGAGGCCGGCGGCTGGGATCGAGATTTCTGGCTGAAATTGCCAGTCGGGTATTTCAGGTCAATCAACAACCCGTCAGTCTCACGTCACTTCGCAACCACCCCCGGCGAAGGCACGGCCGGCCGGTCGATCGACTGGCCCCGTGGCAAGGTGGTCGGCGGGTCAAGCAGCATCAATGGGCTGATCTTCATTCGTGGCCAGAAGGACACGTTTGATGAATGGGCGGCACAGGGAAATAATGGCTGGTCCTTCAATGAGGTGCTTCCCTATTTTCGGCGCCTCGAATCATTTGCCGGTCCACCCTCACAATATCATGGCGGCCATGGCGAGCTTCAGGTCTCGCAGCTTCGCAATGACCACCCCTATTGCGAGGCCTGGCTGCGGTCGGCCAGCCAGTTTGGCCTGCCCCGCAATGATGATTTCAATGGTGTCACCACGCATGGTGTGGGCGCCTATCACCTCTCGATCGGGCAAAGGTGGCGCAGCAGCGCCGCAAAGGCTTTCCTCAAGCCGGCCATGAAGCGGCCAAACCTGACGGTGATGACCAATGTGCTGGTGGAAAGGATCATCATCAATGACAGGCAGGCCAAGGGCGTGCGACTTCGCCGCGATGGCAATGCCATGGACATCATGGCGAGCCGGGAAGTCATACTTTGCGCCGGCGCCATCCAGTCGCCACAAATTCTGCAGCTTTCCGGAGTCGGCCCGGGCAAACTCCTGAAAGACCTCGATATCCCGGTGATCATCGACAGGCCGGGCGTTGGCGGTAATCTGCAGGATCATTACCAGATGCGCACAATAGTCAGGATGAAGACCGGAAATTCGCTGAACAATCAGGTCCGCAACCCGATTTCCCTTGCAAAGATGGGGCTGGACTGGGCCATCCGGGGGCGGGGGGCGCTGACCGTCGGCGCCGGCCAGGTCGGTGGCGGCGCCCGCACCGAACATGCGCCGACCCCGGCGCCGGACATCCAGTTCAATGTGATGCCGCTCTCGGTCGACAAGCCCGGGGATCCCCTGCACCGCTATTCGGGATTCACCGCCGCGGTCTGGCAGTGTCATCCGGATTCGCGCGGCCGGGTGGATATCGTCTCGAACGATCCTGCCGCCGATCCACGGATTGATCCGAATTACCTGAGTGCCGAGCGTGACAGGAAAACCATCGTCGCCGGCATCAAGATGCTGCGCGATATTTACCAGCAGGCCGAGTTCCGCCATCTGTGGGATGTCGAGATGGTACCGGGACCGGACGTCAGGACCGACGATGAAATCCTCGATGCGGCGCGGCGCGGCGGTGGTACGGTCTATCACTGTACCGGCACCTGTCGCATGGGCGTTGATGAGGATGCGGTTGTCACACCTGATCTGAAGGTGCGCGGCATCGACGGGTTGCGGGTTGTCGATGCGTCTGTCATGCCGGTCATTACATCGGCAAACACCAACGCCCCCACCTATATGATCGCCGAAAAGGCAGCCGATATTATTTTATCTCAATCATAGCATGCGCTGCCAATAAGGCGTATCAGTTACCGTGGAAACACAGAGGAGTCCCGAATGCCCTATCCAGATTTGAAAATGCTTATTGCCGGAGAGTGGACCGACGGCAGTTCGGGCAAGAGCGAACCGGTCATCTGCCCGGCAGATGGCAGCACCATCGGAACCCTGCCGCATGCCAGCCCGGCCGATCTCGATGCAGCCTTGCAGAGCAGCCTTGACGGCTTCAATGTCTGGCGGAAGATGACCCCGCACAGCCGCCAGGCGGTTCTGGAAAAGGCCGCCTGCCATCTTGAGGACAGGTTCGAGGATATCAGCGCCAATCTGACGCGTGAAATGGGCAAGCCGATTGGTGAATCCCGGATCGAACTTCGCGTCGCCATCGACCTGTTGCGCTGGTATGCCGAGGAAGGCAAGCGGGTCTATGGCCGGATCATCCCGTCACGCTTTCCGAATATGCAGCATGAGGCCCGCAAGGAGCCGGTCGGGCCGGTGGTCGCTTTCGTTGCCTGGAATTTCCCGGCGACCAATACCATGCGGAAAGTCGCCGGCGCGCTGGCTGCCGGCTGCTCGATCACCATCAAGCCGAGCGAGGAAACCCCGGCAACAGCCATTGCCATTGGCCGCGCCCTGACGGATGCAGGCCTGCCGGCCGGTGTCCTGAACATCGTCTTTGGCGTGCCGCCGGAAGTCTCGGAGCATCTTCTCGCCTCGCCAATCCCGCGCAAGCTCAGCTTCACCGGAAGCGTTCCCGTCGGCATCCATCTTCAGCAGCTGGCGGCACGGAACATGATTCGCTGCACCATGGAACTTGGTGGTCATTCGCCGGTGATGGTGTTCGAGGATTGCGACATCGAGGCGGCGGCAAAACTCTGCGCGGCCGGCAAGTTTCGCAACGCCGGACAGGTCTGTATTTCACCCACACGGTTCTTCGTTCAGGACAGCATCCATGACAGGTTCCTTGCCCTGTTCAAGGAACAGGTCGAGGCGGTAAAGGTCGGCGACGGCCTTGATGAAGCGGTGAATATGGGGCCGCTGGTGGCCGAACGCCGTATCGACATCATGGATGGCTTTGTCTCGGATGCCGTCAGCAACGGCGCCGAACTTCTGGTTGGCGGGTCCCGCATCCAGAGCGAGGGAAGCTTCTTTGCCCCGACATTGCTTCAGGAGGTGCCGGATACGGCGAGGATCATGACCGAAGAGCCGTTCGGGCCCATCGCGCCCACCGCCAGGTTCTCTTCGCTTGAAGAGGTGATCGACCGGGCCAACAGCCTGCCCTTTGGACTGGCCGCCTACGCCTTTACAGGCAGCGCGAGAACCGCCGGTGTCCTGAAGCAGGAAATCGAGGCTGGCATGCTGGCCGTCAACTCGCTGCATGTGCATTCGGTCGAAACGCCCTTCGGAGGCCTGAAATTCAGCGGCTATGGGCATGAGGGCGGCATCGAGGGCCTCGAGGTGTTCCTCGCCACCCGATATTCAAGCGAGATCTATGGCTGATGTCAGTTGCCCGTCAGCACCCCGGCGGGCAACCCTATTTTGGCGGGCGGGGGTTTTGCGGCGGGGTTGTCGGCACAAAGGGATAGCGCTTGCGCGCCTTGGTCGCCGTCGTACTGGGATCGACAGCCCCGCGAACATAGGCCCGGCTGGCATCGAATGGCGGGCTGTAGTCCCATGACGGAAATTCCCCGTTCTTCATCGCCTCCTGCACAAACAGACGTGTCTTCTGCGACGCCAGGACGCGCTGGCCGAGGGCGGCCTCGTCCCAATGACCCGCCACGCGGTCCCGCATCGCCATGATGGTATCCGCATATGCCGGTTCCGCGGCAAGATTACGCTGTTCATCCGGGTCGGCAGCCAGGTCGAAAAGCATTTCCGGGTCAGCGCCACATCGCACATATTTCATGTTCCGATGACGACACATCAATGCCGGGTCATGCACGCCCTCGCCGCAATATTCGAAAAAGACAAGATCATCGTCGCTTCCCGCCTCGGGAAGATCGAACAGGCTTCTGCCGTCAATGGGCGCGACATAGTCTGCATAGCTGCCGCCATTCGCGATGTCGGCAAAGGTTGGCAGCAGATCAACAAGGGTGGTCAGCGCGGTTTCGCAATGACCCTGTTTCAGACCCGGCCCCATCGCAATCATGGGCACGCGCACCGAAGCCTCATAGGGATTGAACTTGTACCACATGCCGCGCTCGCCAAGCATGTCACCATGATCGGAGATGACGAACACATAGGTGTTTTCAAGCTGACCAATCTTTTCAAGCGTGTCGACAAGCCCGCCGACAAGCGAGTCAAAATAGCTTGTCATGGCAAAATAGGCGTGACGGGCCTTGCGAAGCTGTTCGGTGGTGATGTCGAATTCATCCTGCCTTATGGTCATATAATAACGTTGTGACCATGGATCGCGTTCCTCATAGGGAATGAAACCCACCCGCGGCATGGCGATCGCCTCATGATCATAGAGATCCCAGAAATCCTGAGTTGTCACAAAGGGATTATGTGGGTGGGTAAAGGACGCATGAACAAAGAACGGGCGTTCATCATCTGATCTGGCAATGTCAAAAAGTTCCTGCTTTGCCATGTTGAAGACATGGTCGTCATAATCAACTTGCAGGCTGCGCTCGCAGGTGCCCGCCTCAACGACGCTCAGAAGACTCATCCGCGAGGGCGCATATTCCTCCTCATATTGCGACCAGTCCGCTGTCCAGCTGAAATCAGAGGGATAAATATCCGTTGTCAGTCGGCGCTCGAACCCGTGAAGCTGGTCAGGCCCCACGAAATGCATCTTGCCGACAAGACTGGTCTGATAGCCAAGCGTGCGAAGATAATGTGCGTAGGTCGGCTCGGAAGACAGGAACTCGCCGGCATTGTCATAGACACCGACATTCGATGGCAACCGTCCCGTCATCATGGAAGCGCGCGACGGGCCACATACCGGGCTGTTGCAATAGCTGTTGAGATAGGTTGTGCCGCGCGCGGCGATACGATCCATATGCGGCGTCAGCGCATAGGGGGTGCCATACGCCTTGAGGCACAGAGCGGTGAGTTGATCCGCCTGAATGACCAGAATATTCGGTTTTGACACGACCATCCCCCTTTGATGTTTGAAGGCTTCCTTGATGTTATGGCAAGGAGGCTGCCAGACCAGCCACATAATTTGCCTTGACTTATTATTTAATTAACTAAAATAATAAAATCAACACAAGGCTTTTTCCGACCCTTATGGCGTTGCCGATGCGTTTTGACATGTCAAACAGTGATGGGGTTCGCAAAACCAATCGCGCCAGAGTCATGCGGCTGATCCATGACTCGCCCGGTGTTGACCGAACCGAACTTGCGCTGTCGGTTGGCGTCAGCAATGCCGCCATCACCAATATCGTCAACGAGCTGCTCCGCGCCGGCCTGGTTCAGGAAGTCGATTCACAGCACAGTCCGGGCGCCCGTGGCCGCAAACGTGTCGGGTTGCAGATCGATGGCACCGGCGGCTACGTGATGGGCGTGAACGTTCTCGCCACCAATGTCAGCATCGTTCTTGCCGATATATGCGGCAGCGTGATTGATGAAACTGACGTCAATCCAACGCAGATCCGCAACCCCGACCAAACCCTTTCAGAAATACAGAAAACGGCCGATGTCGTACTGGACCGCCACAATGTGCCTGCGGACCGGCTGTTTGGCGTCGGCTTCTCTGTCGCCGGCTATCTTGATGCCGAAAGCCGTAGCCTTCAGCGCGCGCCCTATCTTGGCTGGCCGAGTTTTGACCTGAAGAGGCGCCTGCAGGGCATCTTTGGAAGCATTGTCACGATCGAGAATGTGACGCGCTGCACCGCTCTGGCGGAAAACAGATTTGGCGTTCTGTCGGGCATCAATGACATGGTGCTGATCCGCTCTGCCCTTGGCCTTGGCGGCGCTGTCATCACCGCCGGCCAGTTGCTTCGCGGCAGCCAGAATTTTGGAGGTGACATGGGACATCTGCTGGCTGTCCCGGAAGGTCCGGCCTGTTCATGTGGCAAGCACGGTTGTCTGAACACGGTGGCCTCCGGTTGGGCCGTCATGCACAAGCTTGGCACCACCAGCAGATCCTATGAAACTGTGAACCAGTTCCGCACCCAGAATTCCCAGCTTCGCCTTCTTCTGGATGCCGACAACGCCCGGGCCGATGCCGTGGAACGGGCAATGAACGAAGCCGGCACCGCATTGGCAAAACATACCATGACAACGCTTCAGGCATTGAATCCCGAGGCGGTCTGTCTGACTGGCCCGCTTGGCCGCCATGATGCCTATTCGCAGGCATTTCGCGACGCGCTGACCGCAATGGGGCTGGAAGCGCGGATCATCCTTGCCAGCGAGACCGAGATTATCACCCCGGCAATGGCCTCGGTATATCTGGCGCTTTCAGACATGGTGTATTCGCCGCAATTCAATTTCAGCCAGATATCCAATATCGACCGGGTTGAGGCGGCATCCAGATGAGCACGATCTCGAACCCGCAGCTGGATGGCATGCCCAGAATGGCGTTCGCGCTTGTCAGCATCGCCCTTGTTTCATTTTCCCTGTATACGGCCATGTTCGGTGTGTTTCCGGACATGATCCAGCGCGGCGTGCATCTCTCGGCTGTGATCGCGCTTGTCTATATCCGTTTCTTCGGCTTCTCGGCACCCGGAGCGGGGCCTTTGGGACTTGGCTGGAGTCACGCCAAATTTCTTGTCCTTGGCGTGGTCGGTGTTGGCGTTGCCGGCTATCAGTTCCTTTTCTATGACGATGTCACCTCGCGTTACGGGTCCATCGCCAGCTATGAAATGCCAATCGCCATCCTGGCCATCATATTGCTTCTTGATGCCACCCGCAGAACCATCGGATGGTCGATGGTCGGGCTTGCCGTATTTTTCCTGATCTATGCGCATTTTGGCCGCCAGTTTCCGGGCCTTCTGGCGCACCGCGGATATGACGTGGTCCGCATTCTGGAACAGGTTTATCTCGGGGCGGATGGAATCTACGGCACACCGCTTGGCGTCAGCGCCACCTTTGTCATCATCATCGTCGTTCTGGGAGCGTTGCTGGAAAAGACCGGCGCCAGCGGGGTCTTGATGGATATCGCGGTTGCGATGACCAGAAAGTCACGCGGCGGCCCGGCAAAGGCGGCAGTTGTCGGCAGCAGCCTGATGGGGATGATTTCGGGAACGGCGGTGGCAAATGTTCTGACCACCGGCACAATCAGCATTCCACTCATGCGTCGTGCCGGCTATCGCCCCGCAGTGGCAGGTGCTGTCGAGGCGGTGGCCTCGACCGGCGGGCAGTTGATGCCGCCGATCATGGGGGCGGCGGCCTTCCTGATGGCGGATATCATGGAAGTGCCCTATCTCGAAATCACCAAGGCGGCACTGCTGCCGGCCTTGCTTTTCTATATCGCGGTCTTCTGTTCCGTCCATCTCGAGGCCTTGAAATCGGGGCTGCAGCCGCTTGATGATATTGACGTTCCGAATGTTGGCCAGTCGCTTCGCAATAGCGGGCATGTGCTGTTGGCGATTCCGGTATTCATCGGCGCGCTGATTTCCGGCTATTCGGTGATGTATTCATCGCTTGCCGGAATTCTCTGCGTGCTTGGCCTGTCTGTGCTGCGACGGTCCAGCCGGATGTCCCCGCGCCAGCTCATGGCGGCGGCGGTGTCCGCATCCGAGGCCATTCTGCCGGTGGCGCTGGCAACAGCGACGGCGGGCATCATCATCGGCGTGGTTACGCTGACCGGAATGGGACTCAAATTCAGCTCCTTCATCATATCGATTTCCGGAAACAATCTGGTGGTGGCGCTGGTGCTGACGATGGCCTCGTCGCTGATCCTCGGGATGGGATTGCCGACGGCCGCCGCCTATATCCTTGTTGCCACATTGACCGCCCCGGCGCTTGTCACCATGGGTGTCGACCTGATGGCAGCGCATATGTTCGTCTTCTATTCCGCCATGCTGTCCTCCATTACCCCGCCGGTTGCCCTGGCAGCCTTCGCCGCCGCGGCCATTTGTCGTGAACCGCCGATGCGTGTTGCCATGATTTCGGTGAAATACGGGTTTGTGGCTTTCCTGCTCCCCTATTTCTTCGTTCTGGAGCCGCGCCTGCTGGCCGTTGGCAGCTTTGGTGAAATAGCCGGCGTGTTTGCCATGGCGATCATTGGCATCATCGCCCTTGCCTGCGTTCTCCAGGGTTACGCGCTGGGTCGCCTGTCCTGGGTGATGCGCATCATTCTGGCTGTGGCATCGCTCAGCGTTCTGATGCCTGAAATGACATTCAAATTTCTTGGAATAGCTATCATTCTGGCCACCTTGATAGCTTGGAAAATCGGCCAAACCATGAAGTCTGGCGCTGCCTGAATCCCGATTTCGGGGTGATAACCGCCAGCAGACAAACAGGAGGAAACAATGCGTTACCCAAGATTAGCAGCAGCTCTGGCTGTGACCGGCAGTATGTTCATGTCGGCCCAACTGCAGGCAGACACATATCTGTCCATCGGCTCGAACCCGGTCGGCAACACCGCCTATCAGTGGGCGGCCGGCATTTCCGAGGTTGTGAACAAGAATGTCGAGGGTGTGAATGCCGCGGCTGAAGGCACAAAGGGATATGTTGCGAATGTCCAGCTGATGCTTGACGGCAAGGTCGAGGCCGGCTTTTCAAACACCAAGCTTGCCTATGAGGCGCACCATGCCGAAGGCGATTACGCCGGCCAGAAACCAGGCCAGATTGTGGGCTGGATGTCGATCAAGCCAATCATCTGTCATGTCATTGTGATGGCTGATTCAGACATCAATTCGGTGACCGACCTGAAAGGAAAGCGCGTTGGCATGGGTCAGCCCGGCGGCACATCAATGCTTGATGCCGATTTTCTGATGCGCACGGCGGGCCTCGAACCCGGGAAGGATTTCAAGGATTTCCGCGTGAAGCTGCCTGCCATGGTTGACATGCTTGGCGATGGCCAGCTTGATGCGCTGATCTGGAACGGTTCACCACCAATGCCACCAGTGATCAAGCTGAAGTCGCAGCACAAGGTCAGGATTCTGGACATTCCACGTGACCTGTCGGCCAAAATTCGCAAGGCATCACCTGCCTATACAGAAGGTGACCTGCCGGCCAACACCTATGCCGACCAGCCCAAGGACGTGATGTCCTATCGGCTTGGCAATGTGTTGCTGATTAAATCGGATGTGCCTGAGGACATCGTCTACAAGGATGGAATCATCAATGGATTCACCATCCCGCTGCATCCTGGCGCGTTGCGTTACTACCGCGAAGCTGGCGTCCCCGGCATCGAGGAATTCGCCAAACGTGTCGGCAACTAACGAGTCTCGCCACACGCCCTCCAGGGCGTGTGGCATCCATACCATTTCAACATCCAGAAACCCCATCAGATGAAAACAGTCTTCGTACTTCTGGACTCACTGAACCGAAATGCCATGGAGCCCTATGGCGCAAAGACGGTTCACACGCCGAATTTCACACGGTTCCAGCAGCGGGCGGTCACCTTTGACAATCACTATGTCGGCAGCCTGCCCTGCATGCCGGCGCGCCGCGACCTTCACACTGGCCGCAGCCATTTCCTGCATCGCAGCTGGGGGCCGCTGGAACCCTTTGATGATTCCTTCCCCGAGATCATGAAGCAGAACGGCGTCTACACCCATCTTGTAACCGACCATCATCATTATTTCGCAGATGGCGGCGCCACCTATCACCAGCGCTATTCATCCTGGGATCTGGTCAGGGGTCAGGCCATCGACCGCTGGAAGGCGCATGTCGCGCCCGACCTTGACGCGTTGCAATCGACCTTTCACCCAATGCAGCGACATCGCACCAATTACATGATCAACCGGCAATTCATGGTGGATGAGGAGGATTATTGTTCACCTCAGCTTTTCGCCCTTGCCGATGATTTTCTGCAACGCAACCATGACAGCGACAACTGGCTTCTGCAGCTTGAATGTTTTGATCCACACGAACCGTTTCATGCGCCACCGCGTTTCCGTGACAGATACAAAACATCCTATAACGGGCCCATTCTGGACTGGCCAATCTATGACCGGGTCAAGGAATCACCCGAGGAAATTGCCGAGTTGCGGGCGAATTATGCCGCCCTCGTCACCATGACAGATGAATATTTCGGGCGGCTTCTAGATATCTTCGACCAGCATGATCTTTGGGCCGACACCGCTCTTGTTCTGACCACCGATCATGGATTCCTGCTTGGCGAGCATGACTGGTGGGCGAAGAACCGGATGCCGGTCTATGATGAAATCGCACACATCCCGCTGATGGTCTATCATCCTGATTTTGCCAGCGAAGGCGGCAGCCGCCGCAAGGCCTTAACGCAGACAACCGATCTGATGCCGACCTTGCTTGATATGGCCGGGCTGGCGATCCCGCCGGATGTAACCGGCCATTCGCTGATGCCTGTTCTTGGTGGCGAGGACGGCAAACGAGACAGCGTGATCTTTGGTTATTTCGGCGCCGCCGTAAATGTATTTGACGGACGACACAGCTATTTCCGCTACCCCGCCGTATCTGGGGCAGAATCCTTGCATGAATACACATTGATGCCAACGCGCATGACAACGCGCTTTTCTATTCGTGATCTTCTTGGGGCGACCCTGCACCCGTCCTTTTCCTTCACCAAGGGTGTGCCAGTGCTGAAACTAGACCCAAAAACCGATTATGAGGGACAACCGGTCGAGGTTCAGGGCATGGGATTTGAAGACTGGCAGTCGGCCCTTTACGATCTTGAAACCGATCCCGGGCAGACAACACCGCTGAACAATTCCGAAATTGAAACGCATCTCTGCCAGAAGATCATCGCCAACATGGCACGGCTTGATGCGCCACAAGAAGCCTATTGGCGATTTGGCCTGCAGGCACGAGGGGAGACCGCGTGATGTCCAACAAACCCAATATCTTGCTGATCATGGCCGATCAGCTGGCAGCCCAAGCCCTGTCGTTGTATGGCAACAAGATCTGCAAGACTCCCAATCTGGAACGCCTTGCGGCCGAAGGTGTCACCTTCGGCAATAATTATTCAAACAATCCCCTGTGCGTTCCAAGCCGCGCCTCGATGATGACCGGTAGGTACAGCCCTGACATCAAAGTGTATGACAATGCCAATGAAATCCCCTCATCACTTCCAACAATGGCGCATTTCATGCGCGCGCTCGGCTATCAGACCTTCCTGTCCGGGAAGATGCATTTCATCGGCCCCGATCAACTTCACGGCTTCGAGGAACGGCTGACGACAGATGTGTATCCTGCGGATTACCAATGGATTGCCGACTGGTCGGCGGGACCGGCTTTCGTCCCCTCAGGGACAGCGCTGAACGGCGTTGTTGAAGCCGGCCCCTGTGTGCGTACGATGCAGGAGGATTACGATGACGATGTCGAATTCCAAGCCCGTCGAAAGATCTTCGACCTTGCTAGACAGGAGGAGGCCAGTCAGGAAGAAGCGAAGCCGTTCTTTGGCGTTGTTTCCTTTACCAGCCCGCACACACCCTTCAATGTCGCGCAACAATATTGGGATCTTTATGACCATGATGACATAGGCCTTCCCGATGTGCCTGCAATCCCCTTTGCCGAGCTTGATTATTTTTCCAAGGCGCTGTTTTTCGCCCATGGCCGACACCGGCACAGTGTGACCGAAGATCATGTTCGCAGAACGCGGCATGCCTATTTTGCGATGATCTCCTATCTCGACGAGAAAATTGGCAGGCTGCTTGACCAGTTGGAGGAAACAGGTCTTCGCGACAACACGGTCGTCATCTTCACGTCGGACCATGGCGAAATGCTGGGCGAACGCGGCATGTGGTTCAAACAATGCTTCTGGGAATGGTCCGCCAGAGTGCCATTGGTCGTGTCGGCGCCGAAAGGCCGGCGCGGCGCGTGGGTCAAGGCCAACACCTCTCTGGTGGATCTAGCGCCAACCTTGATCGAGCTTGGTGGCGGCGCTGCCGGCCTGCCGGATGAGATGGTCGCCGAGCTGGCCGGCAATGCCATCACGACATTAATGGATGGTGACGAAGAGACCTGGCCGGATATCGTGATCAGTGACTATCTGGCGATCGGGCCCTGCGTGCCATGCCGGATGGTCAGGAAGGGACGGTTCAAATACATATTCACCTATGGACAGCCTGATCTATTGTTTGATCTTGTGGCCGACCCAGACGAACTCGAAGATCTTGCCGCTGCGCCAGATCATGCCGCCACAATTGCCGAACTGCGCCGGATCGCGTTGCAGAATTATGATCCGGAAGCCCTGATGTCAGAGGTGATTGCCAGCCAGCGGCGGCGACGCTTTATCGCAACAATCCCGGGCACAACATCATCTTGGGATTACGTTGCCTATCAGGGTGATGCTGATCGCTATGTCCGCCGTGACGGCGTCGATGCCACAAAATCACGCCTGCGTCTGCCCCGCATTGAGCCGGTACCGCCGGACATGCCCGAACTCTCGGCCGAGACCATCGAGCGCATGATGCGGGGCGAG
>RFZL01000024.1 GCA_009920665.1 Alphaproteobacteria bacterium
CGGCCAATCCGCTCCAGCGTCGCCGCCAGCGCCGGCTGCGCATGCCGCGCCCCGAGCGGTATCGGGCCACCATCGCGCGCAAAGACGATGCGCGCATCCGCATCAAGCCATTCGAACGCGGCGGCAAAGTCGCGCGCCACCCGCTGCGTGATCGGGTAGCCGTCCCGTGCATAGGCAATGGCCGGTGCCAGCAACCGGTCAAGATCCATGATGCCGTGATCCCGGTTCAGCTGTATCCAGGCATCGACCGCGCCGGGAATGGTTACCGCATGGGGGGATTGCCGCTCGATCCGTGAGAAGCCTTTTTCCAGCAACCCGTCAGAACTCAGCGCCATCGGCGCCCGGCCGGACCCGTTGAAGGCGATGATGTCGTCGCATCCGGCGGGTGCGTACAGGCAGAAACAGTCGCCACCGATACCGGTCGATTCCGGCTCAACAACACATTGCACGGCGCAGGCGGCGATGGCCGCATCCATTGCGTTACCGCCACCCTGCAGGATCGTGATCGCCGTCTGGGTGGAAAGCGGATGTGAGGTGCTTGCCATGCCGTTTGGCGCGGCGACAGGTGATCTGCCGGGATATTCAAGATGACGCATGATGCTGTCTCGCTGTGCGGTCGGGGCGAATGATGAAATCACATTGACGCATAAACCGGAAGGGCCACCCACCGGCGGCCCCCGGATAAATCTCTGTGGACTTGTCCGCCAGTCTGTTCCGCCAGTCTATTCCGCCGCTGATTCCCATTCATCGATGCTCGGGCAGGAACAGATCAGGTTGCGGTCGCCCCAGGCATTGTCGATGCGGCTCACCGGTGGCCAGTATTTGTTCGCCTGCCGGTTCAAATCCGGACTGGCGGCCTCCTCGCGGCTATAGGGATGGCTCCACACAGCGGTCAACAGATCGGCCGCCGTGTGCGGCGCGTTGACAAGCGGGTTGTCATCACGGGGCCATTCACCCGCTTCGACCTTGCCGATCTCGCCGGCGATCGACAGCATCGCATCGCAGAAGCGGTCGATCTCGGTGATCGATTCCGACTCCGTCGGCTCGATCATCAGGGTGCCGGCAACCGGGAATGACATGGTCGGTGCGTGGAAGCCGAAATCGACAAGCCGCTTGGCGATATCCTCGTTGCTGATGCCACTGCGCTCCTGGATGCCGCGAATGTCGATGATGCATTCATGGGCCACCCGGTCGTTCGCGCCGGTATAAAGAACCGGATAATGCGGTGACAGCCGCGACGCCATATAGTTGGCGGCCAGGATCGCCGTTCCCGTTGCCGCCTTCAGACCCTTGCTCCCCATCATGCGGATATAGGCATAGGTGATCGGCAATATGCCGGCGGACCCGAACGGCGCGGCGCTTACCGCGCCTTCGCCGGCCAGCGGCGAGCTGGGAAGGAATGGCACCAGATGCGCCGCGACACCGATTGGCCCGACACCCGGACCACCCCCGCCATGCGGGATACAGAAGGTCTTGTGAAGGTTCAGATGGCTGACATCGGCGCCGAATTCCGGCAGCGAGCAATGCCCAACAAGGGCGTTCAGATTGGCCCCGTCGACATAGACCTGACCACCGGCCTCATGCACGATGGCGCACAGCTCGACGATCGATTCCTCGAACACGCCATGCGTTGAGGGGTAGGTGACCATGATCGCCGCCAGCGCATCCCGGTGCGTCTCGGTTTTCGCCTTCAGATCCTCGATATCGACATTGCCGTCATCATCGCATTTCACGACGACGACCTTCATGCCGGCCATCGCGGCCGAGGCCGGGTTGGTGCCATGCGCCGATTGCGGGATCAGGCAGATATTGCGATGTCCCTCACCGCGCGATTCATGGTAGCGCGAGATCGCCAACAGGCCGGCAAATTCGCCCTGCGAGCCGGCATTCGGCTGCAGTGACACGCCAGTATAGCCGGTGGATTCAGCCAGCATAGCCTCCAGCCGCGCGATCATCGCGGCATAGCCCGCGGCCTGGTCGGCCGGCGCATAGGGATGGATGTTGGCGAATTCAGGCCAGGTCACCGGGATCATCTCGGCGGTGGCATTCAGTTTCATCGTGCAGGAGCCAAGCGGGATCATGCAGCGGTCAAGCGCCAGGTCGCGATCGGCAAGGCTGCGCATGTAGCGCAGCATCTCGGTCTCGGTGCGATAGCGATGGAACACCGGCTGGCGCATGAAACCGTCGGCCCGCCGCAACGCGTCGGGAATCGCCGTGGCCGGCGCTGTGGCACCGGCAGCGGACGCTCCCAGCGCCTGAAGAAGCCGGTCCAGCATCCCGGCCGATCCTGTCTCGTCGAAACTGGCGGCAATGGCGCCATCCATGATCCGCAGATTGATCCCGGCATCGCATGCCGCGGCGATCAGTTCATCACGATCCTCCGGTGCCTCGATGACGACGGTATCGAAGAAATCATCATGCCTGACCGTACGACCGGCGGCACGCATGGCGGCGGCAAAGCGGCAGGCCAGCGCGTGCGCGTGACCGGCGATCCGGGTCAGCCCTTCCGGCCCGTGCCATAGCCCGTAGAAGCCGGCCATCACCGCCAGCAGGACCTGTGCGGTGCAGATGTTCGAGGTTGCCTTTTCACGGCGGATATGCTGTTCGCGGGTCTGTAGTGCCAGCCGGTAGGCCATGCGCCCGCCACTATCCTGGCTGACCCCGACAAGCCGCCCCGGAATGGCGCGCTGATGTGCCGTGCGGCAGGCAAAGAAGGCAGCATGCGGACCGCCATATCCGAATGGCACGCCAAAACGCTGCGCCGAGCCCAGAACGATATCGGCACCAAGATTGCCGGGCGCCTCGAGAAGCGTCAGCGCCAGCAGGTCCGAGGCTATGATGGCAAGGCCGCCGGCATCATGGATGGCGGTGATCGCCGGCCTGATATCGCGTACCGCGCCGCTGCTTCCCGGATAGCTGATCAACACGCCAAAGCACCCCTCTCCATAGGGTGCTGCGGGTGATTGCAGCTCAATCTCGATCCCGATCGGCCGTGCCCTTGTGCGCAGGACAGCCAGCGTCTGTGGATGGGTATCGGGGTCGACCCGGAAGATGGTGGCCTTGCCACGATGCGCGCGGAACGCCATCGCCATGCCCTCGGCGGCGGCCGTCGCCTCGTCGAGAAGCGAGCCGTTGGCGATGTCCATGCCGGTCAGCTCGGTGATCATCGTCTGGAAATTCAGTATCGCCTCGAGGCGGCCTTGCGAGATTTCGGGCTGATAGGGCGTGTAGGCGGTATACCAGGCCGGATTTTCCAGCACGTTACGAAGCACCACCGGCGGCGTGTGGCAGCCATAATAGCCCATGCCGATCAGCGAGGTGACCACCTTGTTCTGCGCCGCCAGCGCACGCATTTCGGAAAGGATGTCGGCTTCGGACAATGCTTCTGGCAGATTCATCTCGTCATGCCGGCGGATGCCGGCCGGGATTACCTCGTCAATTAGCGCCTCCAGCGACGGGACATCGAGGCTGGCAAGCATGGTCGTGATGTCATGCGAATTCAGCCCGATATGACGGGTCTCGAATGCGGCCTGCGGCGTGTCCTGCGGGACGCCATTCACGTCGTTCGGTGATGACTCAAGTGGTGACATGCTGGTCTCCTTTGCTTTTCTTTTCAGCCGGTGGCACCCGGCCCCATCATATGTCTGCGGCAACACCGTGCGGGTGGGGGCCCGCCGGCGCGGCCTGTCTGTCAGGCAATCATCGCGCTGTAGGCGGCGTCATCCATCAGCCCGTCAAGTTCGCCGGCATCGGCCACCTTGATCTTGAACAGCCAGCATTCATGCGCCCGGTCGGGCGTGATGCTGGCCAGATCATCCAGCAGCGCCTGATTGACCTCGGTGATTTCGCCACTGGCCGGGCTGTAGATATCGGAGGCGGCCTTTACCGATTCGAACACCGCGACCGAATCGCCCTTGCCGACCGTGGTACCGGCCTCGGGAAGCTCGACAAAGACGATGTCGCCAAGCTGTTCAATGGCGTGGGGCGAAATGCCGACTGCCCCGGTATCACCGTCAAGATTGATCCATTCATGGTCCTCTGTGTAACGCAACATGTCAGTCTCCTTCCCGGTTGTTTGTTCATCCGCGGATATAGCGATGTGGCACCAGCGGCAGCGCCGCAACGGTAACCGGCACCTCGCGCCCGCGAACCAGTGCGTTGATTTCTGTTCCCGGCGTGGCCAGCGCTGTGTCGACAAAACCGAGTGCGGCCGGCGCATCAAGGCTGGGGGCGAACCCGCCTGATGTGACAATGCCGATGATGGCCCCGTTGAGCGCAAGTTCGGCCCCGTCGCGTACCGGACGGCCACCCTGCGGCAGCAATCCGACAAGCCGCCGTCTGGGCCCGTCATGCCAGTCGGTCATGATGGCGGCGGCACCGGGAAAATCGCCTGCCTCGCGGCGGCGCCTCGACAGTGCGAAACGCAGCCCGGCGGCCACCGGGTTGATCGCCTCGTCAAGTTCATGCCCCCACAGCGGCAGGCCGGCCTCAAGCCGAAGCGTGTCGCGCGCGCCAAGCCCGGCAAGGCTGACCGCCTCGTCGGCGCACAGACGCTCGGCAAGCTGAGCTGCGTTTTCGGCCGGCATCGAAATTTCGAACCCGTCCTCGCCGGTATAGCCTGAACGGGTGACGATGCAGTCAATGCCATCGATCCTGAAATGCCCGATCTGCATGAAGAAGAAGTTGTCCAGATCGACACCAAGCCGGTGCAATATCTGAGGTGACTGCGGGCCCTGAAGCGCCAGCAGCGCGCGGTCATCTCGCACCTGCATCGTCACATCAGCATGAAGATTGGCATCCTGAAGATTGGCACCATTTAGATTGGCACCATGCAGATTGGCGCGAAGATGCGCGATGTCATGGTCGGCGCGGCCGGCATTGACGACAAGCTGCAAGCCCCCATCGAGCCGCGCAATCATCAGATCGTCGAGAACACCGCCATTTGTGTCGAGGAACAGTGAATAGCGAACGCGCCCCTCGGCGATGGCACCGATATCGGTCGGGGTGAGGCGTTCGAGCGCCGCATCGGCATCCGCGCCGCCGATCCAGATTTGGGCCATGTGCGATACGTCGAACAGGCCGGCCGAGTCGCGGGTCGCCAGATGCTCGGCCTTGATGCCGTCAGCATATTGCACCGGCATGTCCCAGCCGGCGAACGGCACCATCCGCGCGCCATTGGCGAGGTGGAAATCGTAAAGTGGGGTCCGGCGGGTCTCCACGGGGTCACTCCTGTTACGACGCAAAAAGAAACGCAATTCGACAAAGTCGAATGCGCCCTCTCTGTCGTCGAACCTGAGAGATTTCCCGCCTGATCATCCATTATCGGGACAGAAGCCCCGAATAGGGGCCTGGGGTCCCGGATGATATGACGGCGGCTTTCCCCGTCGGTGGGCACTGCCGTGCCGCTTTCCAGAGTGCTCACAGAATAGAGAGTACGGGCACCTGAGAGTTTCCTGGGCCTTTGCTCCTTCGGTGGCCGCATCGGACAATGCCGCCGCGACTCTCTCCCCTCCACTGTATCGAGCCGGTGAATGCTATGCGTTCGGGTAACTTTAGGCAAGAGGTAAAGCGTCGTGAGCCACAAGCGGTGCGCAATGGTGCCGCGCCGCCAGCTTTCGCCTTGCGACCGGCTGCTGCCGCCCCCATATCCCGTTGGCGTGACGAGCATGGCGTCACATGGTCAGGATCAGCGAGACTTAACATGCCCGACAGCAGCCCTATCTGGGACCTTACGGATCTCTACAGCAATATCGAGGATACGGCGATTACCGCCGATATCGAGGCATCGCGCGCAGCGGCCACATCGCTTGCCGCCGACTGGCGCGGCCGGCTTGGCGAGGCGGATGGCCCGCAGCTTGCCAGCCTGATCGCCGAATATGAGCGGATTCTCGAGACGCTTGGCAAGGCCGCAAGTCACGCGCAGCTGCAATTTGCCGCCAACACGACCGATGCCGGCATCGCGCGCCATCACCAGTCGATTCGCGAGGCTGGCGCCGAGATCGGCGCCGAACTGCTGTTTGTCGAGCTTGAACTGGCGACGCTGCCGCAGGCGCGGATCGATGCGCTGTGCGAGACCGCTGCAGTGGCGGCCTGGATGCCGTGGCTTCGCCGCGTTCGGGCCATGGCCCCCTATCAGCTCGCCCCCGACATGGAACGCATGCTTGCCGAGCGCGCGCCAACCGGCCGTGGTGCCTGGGTAAGGCTGTTCGACGAAACCGCGGCGGGGATGCGCTTTCCCTTCAAGGGCGCCGAGGTTACCGAGGCCGAAATTCTGAATTCGCTGGCAAGCGCCGATGGTGAAGAACGGCGCGAGGCGGGTGCCTCGCTGTCGACAACGCTGAAATCCAATCAGCGTCTGCTGTCGCTTGTCCTCAATACCATTGCCAAGGACAAGGAGATCGAGGACCGGTGGCGTGGCTTCAAACGGCCGGTGGCGTCGCGCAATCTGGATAATGACGTTGATGACGAGGTGGTCGATGCGCTGGTCAGCGCCGTCGATTCACGCAATGCCGATCTGGCGCACCGCTATTACCGGCTGAAGGCTGGATGGATGGGGGGTGATACCATCGACTGGTGGGATCGCAACGCGCCGCTTCCCGATGATGACGACAGCAGCTTCACCTGGGATGAGGCAGAGCAGCTGGTCATGGACTCATTCGCCGGGTTCGACCCGCAGATGGCTGATCTCGCCGCCCCGTTCTTCGAGCGCAACTGGATCGACGCCGCGCCGCGTGCCGGCAAGAGCTCCGGTGCTTTCTCGCACCCCGTTACACCCTCGGCGCATCCCTATATCCTGATGAATTTTTCCGGCAAGTCGCGTGATGTGATGACGCTGGCGCACGAGATGGGGCACGGCATTCACCAGCGGCTTGCCGCCGATCGCGGCTATCTGATGTCCGACACACCGCTGACTCTGGCGGAAACGGCGTCGGTCTTTGCCGAGATGCTGACCTTCCGACGGCTTGTCGACAGCACCGATGACAAGGGGGCCCGCCGCCGTCTTCTGGCCGGCAAGGTCGAGGACATGCTGAATACCGTGGTCAGGCAGGTGGCCTTTCATAATTTCGAGACGCGGATGCATGAGGCAAGGCGTCATGCCGAACTCACCGCCGACGAGATTTCCGACATCTGGATGGAGACACAGCGCGCGGCGCTGGGCCCGGCGGTACGCACCGGCGATGATTACCGGCCGATCTGGGGCTATATCCCGCATTTCGTTCATACACCATTCTATGTTTATGCCTATGCTTTCGGCGACTGTCTGGTGAACGCGCTGTGGCAGACCTATACGGCCGAGCGCGAAGCCGGCAAGGCGGCCGATTTCGTCAGCCGGTATCGCGACCTGTTATGTGCCGGCGGCACCGAACGTTATGACATCGCGCTGGGCCGGTTCGGGCTCGATGCCCGCGACCCGGCCTTCTGGTCGATGGGGCTCGATATGATTTCCGGCATGATCGACGAGCTTGAGGGGCTGTCCTGATGGCGCCGAACGACTCCGGACCCGACCGCGGTGATTCCAATGGCAATGTCGGCGGGCGTTTGCGCCGCTATGCCCGTGTGACCTCGACGATGACCGGGCTTGCCGCGCGGATGGCGGGTGAGCGCTATCTCGGCATGCAGATCGACCGCTCCAAACATGCCGCCGACCTACGAGAGGCGCTTGGCGGGCTGAAGGGCCCGATCATGAAGGTGGCGCAGATCCTCTCGACGATCCCGGATGCGCTGCCGCCCGAATATGCCGATGAACTGGCCAGCCTGCAGGCCGACGCGCCGGCGATGGGGTGGCTGTTTACGCGCCGCCGCATGGCCGCCGAGCTTGGTCCCGACTGGCAACAGAAACTGCAATCCTTCTCGCGTGAGGCGGTGTCGGCGGCCTCGCTTGGTCAGGTCCACCGCGCGGTCGATCTCGATGGCAACCAGCTGGCGATGAAGCTGCAATATCCCGATATGGCGTCGGCCATCGACGCCGATCTGCGCCAGCTCCGTCTCGTGTTCCAGCTTTATGAGCGCTACGATTCGGCGATCTCGACCTCCGATATCTATGACGAGCTGTCGGAACGGCTTCGCGAGGAGCTCGATTACCGGCGAGAGTCGGCGAATCTGGCGCTGTATCACCATATGCTTGCCGATGAGGAATCAGTGCGGCTTCCGGTCTACCGGCCGGAGCTGTCAACCGACCGGCTGATGACGATGAGCTGGCTCGACGGCACCCGGATCATGCCGTTTCTGGAGACCGATCCGTCGCAGGAAACCCGCAACCGGATCGCCCGCAACATGTTCCGGGTCTGGTATGTGCCGTTCTATTTCTATGGCGTGATCCATGGCGACCCGCATCTTGGCAATTACTCGCTCGATGCCGAGAACCGCGTCAATCTGATGGATTTCGGATCGATCAGGCTGTTCCGCCCGGCCTTTGTCGGCGGCGTGATCGACCTGTACAGGGCGCTGCGTGACAATGACCCCGATCTGGCGGTGCATGCCTATGAAAGCTGGGGCTTCCACGGTCTCGACAAGGAGGCCATCGAGGTTCTCAACATGTGGGCTGAATTCATCTATTCACCGCTGCTTGAGGACAAGGTGCGGCCCATCCAGGAGCTTCGTAACGGCTCCGCCGGACGCGAGCTTGCCGGCAAGGTGCATGGCGAACTGAAGCGAATCGGCGGCATCCGCCCGCCGCGCGAGTTCGTGCTGATGGACCGGGCGGCGGTGGGGCTTGGCTCGGTGTTCATGCATCTCGGCGCCGAGGTGAACTGGCACAGCCTGTTCCACGACCTGATCGATGATTTCGACCGCGACAGGCTGGCCGCACGACAGCGCGAGGCCGCCGCCATTGCCGGCATTCCCGAAGAATTGGTGCATCAGGGCACCTGAGCGCCCCGACGTCGGGTTTCAGCTGCCGAGGCTGGTCAGGATCTGGTCGAGAGACGCCTTGGCATCGCCATACAGCATCCGCGAATTGTCCTTGAAGAACAGCGGATTCTCGATCCCCGAATAGCCGCGGCCCTGGCCGCGCTTGGAAATGATCACTTGACGGGCCTTCCACACTTCGAGGACCGGCATGCCGGCGATCGGGCTGTTCGGATCATCCTGCGCCGCCGGATTCACGATGTCGTTGGCGCCAAGAATGATTACCATGTCGGCACCCGGGAAATCCGGATTGATCTCGTCCATTTCCAGAACGATGTCATAGGGAACCTTGGCCTCGGCAAGCAGCACGTTCATATGGCCGGGGAGGCGTCCTGCCACCGGGTGGATGGCGAAACGCACCGATTTGCCCTGCGCGCGCAGACGGCGGGTGATCTCGGATACTGCGCCCTGCGCCTGTGCCACCGCCATGCCGTAGCCTGGCACGATGATGATGTCCTGCGCGTCCTGCAGGTCGGCCGCGACGCTGGCAACGTCGGTCGCGATCATCTCGCCCTCGACCTCCTGGCTGCTGCTGACGGCCGTGCCCCAGCCGCCGAGGATGACCGACAGGAAGTTCCGGTTCATCGCCCGGCACATGATGTAGGACAGGATGGCGCCCGATGCGCCGACCAGCGCGCCGGTAACGATCAGCAGGTCATTGCCAAGCAGGAACCCGGTCGCCGCCGCCGCCCATCCGGAATAGGAATTCAGCATCGAGACGACAACCGGCATGTCGGCACCGCCGATGGCCAGCACCAGATGCGCCCCGAAGACAAGCGCGATGGCGGTCATCAGATACAGCGTCCATGGCCCGGCATGGTTCAGATACATTGCGCCAAGCCAGACACAGCCAAGCACGGCAATCAGGTTCAGGATGTTCCGCCCGGGCAGGGTCAGCGGCTTGCCATCGACCATGCCTGACAGCTTGCCGAAGGCCACCACCGAGCCGGTGGTTGTCACCGCGCCGATGAAGACACCGAGGAAGATCTCGACCTCATGGATGATCTTTTCGGCCCCGACAAGCCCCTCCGGCGGGGCAAGGTCGGAATTGATGCCGATAAAGACGGCCGCCAGCCCGACAAAGGTATGAAGGGCGGCGACAAGCTGCGGCATGCCGGTCATCTCGACCCGCTGCGCGACAACCAGCCCGATCACCGAGCCGATGACAATCATCATCAGCAGCATGTTGGACAGCGCGACCTGCGGGCCGAAGATGGTGGCGCCGACGGCAAGTGCCATGCCGACGATCCCGTACCATACGGCACGCTTGGCGCTTTCCTGGTTGGACAGCCCGCCGAGCGAGAGGATGAAAAGAACGCTGGCCGCGATATAGACGGCCGTAACGATGTTAAAACTCATCTGGATTCACCCTTCCGCCAATCAGCTTTTCTGGAACATCGCCAGCATGCGGCGCGTGACCATGAACCCGCCAACGATGTTGATGGTCGCGATCAGCACCGAAATGCTGGCAAGAATCATCACGATCTGGTTGCTCGAACCGATCTGCAGCAAGGCACCAAGAATGATGATCCCCGAAATGGCGTTGGTTACCGCCATCAGCGGTGTGTGGAGCGCGTGGCTGACATTCCAGATCACCTGGAAGCCGACGAAACAGGCCAGCGCGAAGACAATGAAATGCTGCATGAAGCTGGCCGGGGCGTAGGCACCGACAAGCATCATGAAGGCGCCGCCGATGGCCAGCATGCCGATCTGCTGGCGGCCCTTGCGGCGATGTTCGGCGATTTCCTGCGCCGCTTTTTCCTCGGGCGTCAGCTCGGGTGGCTTTTCGGCCGCCGGCGCCTTGCCAATGGCCTGCACCTTCGGGGCTGGCGGCGGATAGGTGATCTCGCCGCCCTTCACGGCGGTGGCGCCGCGGATCACGTCATCCTCCATATTGAGGGTGACCTGCCCATCCTTTTCCGGCGTCAGATCGTCCAGCATATGGCGGATATTGGTGGCGTAGAGTGTCGAGCTCTGCGCCGCCATGCGGCTCGGGAAATCGGTATAGCCGACAATGGTGACGCCGTTTTCCGACGTGACGATCTCGTCAGCCACGGTCAGGTCGCAATTGCCGCCCTGTTCGGCCGCCAGATCGACGACAACCGATCCCGGCTTCATCAGACCGACCATTTCGGCAGGCCATAATTTCGGCGCCGGCCGGCCCGGAATCAGCGCGGTGGTGATGACGATATCGATCTCCGGCGCCTGCGCGCGGAACAGCTCCATCTCCTTCTCGATGAATTCCGGCGAGGCCGGCTTGGCATAGCCGCCTTCACCCGACCCATCTTCCTCGAATTCCAGCATCAGGAACTCGGCACCCATCGATTCGATCTGCTCGGCCACTTCCGGGCGCACATCGAAGGCCCGCACGATCGCGCCAAGCGAGGTGGCGGTGCCGATGGCGGCAAGCCCGGCCACACCGGCGCCGATGACCAGAACCCTCGCTGGCGGCACCTTGCCGGCGGCGGTGATCTGGCCGGTGAAGAAGCGCCCGAACCGGTTGCCGGCCTCGATGACGGCGCGATAGCCGGCGATGTTCGCCATCGAGGACAGGACGTCCATCTTCTGGGCGCGGCTGATGCGCGGCACCATGTCCATGGCGATGGCGTTGGCGCCGGCTTTGCGGAAGGTCTCCAGCAGCGCGGCGTTCTGGGCCGGCCAGAACAGGCTGATCACCGTCTGGTCGGCGCGCAGATGCTTTTCCTCCTTCGCCGCGACGCCGCGCACCTTGATCACGATATCGGACTGTTTCCACAGCGTCGCCGCGGTTTTCACCACCTCGGCGCCAGCCTCCTCATAGGCGGCATCGGCGAACCCGGCGGCCAGGCCGGCCCCCGATTCGATTGCGCAGTCATAACCGAGTTTCTGGATCTGGCGAACGCTGTCCGGCGTCATCGCGACGCGCTTTTCGCCATCCAGAATTTCCCTTGGGCATCCTACCTTCATCTCGTCTTTCCATCTGTTGGGGCACCGTGGGGCCGGCACCCGTCTGTCCATCCTGCACATTGGCCGGAGATGTGACCTGAAAACAAGGTCTAAGGTGGTAATGGATTTTTGCGCTAAACGCTATAATGCAGTTGCCGCAATACCGACAGATGGCAAATTCTGTGACTGTGGGTTGGGTGGGACCCATGTGCTGGTCGTGCCCACAAAAAAACAAAAAAGCCGCCATGGAGCTTCCAGGGCGGCCTTGCTTCGGTTGCTGTCGGTCAGGCTCTAATAGCCTTCGCGCTCCATCCGCTTGCGCATCAGCTTGCGGACGCGGCGGGTTGATTCGGCCGCTTCGCGGGCGCGGCGCTCGGACGGCTTTTCATAGGCACGGCGGTTCTTCATCTCGCGGAACACACCTTCACGCTGCAGCTTTTTCTTCAGCACGCGCAATGCCTGGTCAACATTGTTGTCTCGTACGGTTACGTACACGGTCGATCACACCCTTCGTCAGGTTGGTTTGCGCGCCGGCATTGCATGCCTTCGCGATGAGGCCGGGTAACTAGCACAGAGTCGGGCTGTCTGTAAAGGCCGAAGCGTCAGGAAACCGGTGATCATCCGCCAGTGCGGCAATCGGTCTGTGGCAGTTTGTAACTGGAAAAATCTGCTGGATGGCCTATTCTGTCGGTGATGGGGGTTTTTGGATACAAGCTCTGGTCCAATTTCGGGGGACAGCCATGACCAAAGCAGACGACCTTCATGGTGCCTATGACCATGTGGTACATCCTGATGCCGCCGCGATCATCGCGGCCGCCCTGGTTCACATTCCGTTCGACGGATGGACCAGCGAGGCGCTTGTTGCCGGCGCGGCGGAGGCCGGATTTACCGCTGATGATGTGGCACGCCTGTTCCCGGGGGGCGCTGTCGATGCTGTGGTGATGCATTCGGCGCTTGCCGACGCGGCCATGATCGAGGCCTTTGAGGCGATGGCCGACAAGCCTGACCGGGTGCATCTTATGATTCGCGAAATGATTCTGATCAGGCTCGACCAGGTGGCGGCGCACAAGGAGGCGGTGCGCCGCGGACTGACCCTGCTTGCCGTGCCGGCGAACGCCCTTGCCTCGGCGCGGGCGCTCTATGCTACGGTCGATGCGATGTGGCGTGCCGCCGGGCAGCGCGATACCGACATCTCCTTCTATACGAAGCGGGCCACGCTTGCCGCCGTCTACAGCGCGACCTTGCTGGCCTGGATCGCCGACACAAGCGGCGAGCGCGCCGTCATCGAGGGTTTTCTCGATCGGCGGTTGCAGGATGTGGCGCGCATTCCCAAGGCCAGCGCACCGATTCGCAGTGCGCTCAATACCGGCCAGCGCCTTGCCGAGGGCATGTTCCAGATTGTCGGGCGCGTCCGTCGCTAGTCAGGCTCCCGGTAAGCCCTGTTCGGGACTGGTCTTTTGTTCCGTTGTTGAGCTATAACCGCGGGCCTGACAGACAACACCGCCATCAACGGGATATCCTCCATGCCGATCAAGGTCCCTGACAATCTGCCCGCGCTCGATGACCTGCTTGCCGAGCAGGTCGATGTGATGGCGCAGCAACAGGCGTTGCAGCAGGATATCCGGCCGTTGAAGCTGCTGCTTTTGAACCTGATGCCGAAGAAGCAGGACACCGAGATCCAGTTTGCGCGGCTGCTTGGCAATTCACCGCTGCAGATCGAACTGATCCTGATGACGACGGCCAGCTATACACCGCGCCATACCGAGCCGGGCTATCTGCGCCGCTTTTACCGGCGGCTGGATGATGTGCGTGATGAATTCTTTGATGCGCTGATCGTCACCGGTGCGCCGGTCGAACGGCTTCCCTTTGAGGAGGTGGCCTATTGGCCGGAATTGACCGAGATCCTCGACTGGTCGCGGTTACATTGTTTCCGCCGCCTCGGCATCTGCTGGGGCGCGCAGACACTCCTCTATCATTTCCATGATGTGCCGAAATTCGATTGTGGTGACAAGCTGTTCGGCGTCTATCAGCACCGGCTGAACCATGTGAAGGGGCGCCTCATGCGCGGCTTCACGGACAGCTTTCCGATGCCGGTGTCGCGCTATACCGAGAACAGGAAACCGGACCTCGCCGCCGCCGGCATCGAGGTGCTTGGCGAGAGCGACGCCTGCGGCATCGGGCTGGCGCGCAACCCGTCAAACGGCGATCTGTTCGTTCTGAACCATCTTGAATATGACGCCGATACGCTTGGTGCCGAATATTGGCGCGACCGCGAACAGGGTTTGTCGACGGCGCTCCCGCACGGCTATTTCCCGAACGATGACCCGCAGGAGGAACCGGTCAATTTCTGGCGCCCCTATGCATTCCTGCTGATGAATAACTGGATCAACGATCTGTACCAGTCGACGCCGTTCGATCTGTCATCGCTGGCGCAGGGTGAGAATGGCGGTCAGTCACCAAGGCGGCTTGTGACGTGACCCATCTTGCGGTCGGTCCGTGCCTCGGGCTTGCCGTAGAGATGAAGATGTGCGCCGGCGCTTGCCAGAAGTGACGGCACGCGCGCCATATCCTGACCAAGAAGATTCTCCATCTGCCAGCTGCCATAGCTTGTCGTGGCGCCGAAACCCATGCCGGCCAGAACCCGCGCCAGCTGCGTGAACTGGCTGGTCGCACATCCCTCGATTGTCCAGTGGAAGGAATTGTGCGGCCGCGGGGCCATCTCGTTGAACAGCAGCCCGCCATCAGCGTCGACAAAGAACTCGACCGCCAGAAGGCCAACAAGATCAACCGCCCCGGCAAGCGCCGCCGCCGCCGTCTGCGCCGCTTCGGCAAGCGATGCGGATACCGGCGCCGGCGCGACGGAGGTGGCCAGAATGCCGTTCCGGTGATTGTTCAGGGTGACCGGAAAATGGCACATAGCGCCGTTGGCGTCGCGCGCCAGAAGGGCGCTGATTTCGCTGTCGAAGGCGATCATCTCCTCGAGAATCACATCGTCACTCGCCAGCTCGGTGAACGCCGCGGCAAGATCATCTCCCGGGGTGATGCGGCGCTGGCCCTTGCCGTCATAGCCAAGCCGGCAGGTCTTCAGGATCGCCGGCCCGTCAAGCATCTGCATGGCTGACGCCAGATCCTCGTCATTGCGAATATGCCAGAAGCGCGGCGTTGCAATGCCGAGCTCGGCGGCAAGGGATTTTTCGGCAATCCTGTGCTGGGCGGCGCGAAGGGCAGCGGCGCCGGGGCTGGCAAGGCAGGAGGCGCCAATGACCTCCATCGTTGCTGCCGGCACATTCTCGAATTCGCTTGTCACGGCATCGACGCTGGCCGCGAAGTGGCGTAATGCCGTGACATCATCATAATCCGCCGTTGTGGCGAGTGTCGCCACCTGTCCGGCCGGGCTGGTCGCGGCATCTGGCGCGAAGACATGCGTTTGCAGGCCAAGCTGTGCTGCCGCGATGGCCAGCATGCGGCCAAGCTGCCCGCCGCCCAGAATGCCGATGCAGGCGGTGTGTGGAAAGGTGATGCCGCTGGTCATGATGGTGCGTCGGCGACGGACTCGGTCTGCGCCTGACGCCAGGCATCAAGACGTTTTGCCAGATCGGCGTCCGACAATGCCAGGATCTGGGCCGCCAGCAGGCCGGCATTGCGCGCGCCGGGCGCACCGATGGCCAGCGTGCCAACCGGCACGCCGCCCGGCATCTGCACGATCGACAGCAGCGAATCCATACCCTTCAGAGATTTTGACTCAACTGGTACGCCAAGAACCGGCAGGGTCGTGTGCGCGGCCAGCATGCCGGGAAGGTGCGCCGCGCCGCCGGCGCCGGCGATGATCACGGCAACCCCGGCCGCCGCCGCGCCGCGCGCGAACTCGGCCAGACGTTCCGGTGTGCGGTGCGCCGAGATGATGCGCACGTCATGCGGAATGGCCAGCGCCTTCAGGCTGTTCGCCGCTTCCTGCATTGTCTCCCAATCGGACTGGCTTCCCATACAGACGACGACTTTGGGCTGGAATCTGACAGTTCTGGACATGGGCGTGCCTCGTCTTGGACTATGCGATGATGTCGGGAAGGATCCGGCTGCGGACCAGGGTGATCTCGTCTTTCAGCACCAGTTTGCGTTTCTTCAGCCGCTGCAGCTGCAGTTGGTCGAACGGCGTGTCTTCAGCAAGCCGTTCGATGACATCGTCGAGATCGCGATGTTCGCTCTCCAGCGTGTGAAGGCGGGCGTGAAGCTGCTGCTGTTCCTCGATTTCGGCGTTACTCACCGGAATGGCTTCCCATTATAGCGGATCGCCTTGGCGGTGATCCGTCTTCCCTTGTGCCTGTCCCCCTCATTCACGTGCCGGCGACAGGCGAGTATGGCGCCTGCCCGGCGTGACGGAAGGGTCAGGGCAGTTCACTGATGTCCGATACCTGTTCCTCGACCTGCACCGTACCGCCGGCCTTCTCGATGGCCGCGTCAAGATCGGTCTGCTTGCACAGGCCGAGCATGGCCGGATGCTTTGCCGAGATGTTGCTGATATTCCAGTGCGTGCGCTCGCGGATCTTCGTGATCGTCTCCTTGGTGGTGCCGATCAGCTTGACGATCTGCGAATCCTTCAGTTCCGGATGATGCTTGACCAGCCAGGCAATGCCGTCCGGCTTGTCCCCGCGGCGGGCCACCGGCACATAGCGCGGTCCCTTGGTGCGCCGGCTTGGTGTCGGCAGGTCGGATTCAGCAAGGACAAGCCGCGCTGACGGGTCGGCCTCGCAGCGTTCGATCTCGGCGCTTGTCAACTGGCCATTCTGCACCGGGTCATAGCCCTGGATGCCGATACCTGTCTCGCCATCGGCGATCGACTGTACTTCCAGCGGATGAAGACTGCACAGATCGGCGATCTGGTCGAAGGAAAGACCGGTGTTGTCGATCAGCCATACGGCGGTTGCCTTAGGCATGAGCAATTGTGTCATAACTACCTGCTTTCTGCGGCACGTCCGGAAAACCGGCCGGCGCATGTTCGCGTTAAACTAGCGGGAGAGCCCTTATATACGCCTGAAGCACCTGTTTTGCAAAGGCCTTTCGGTACGGTATGAAAAAGCTGATATTGTTGTCGATACGGGTATGGCAGCAGGAAACAGGGAGGATGCCATGGAGGATGAATTCGAGGCTCTCAAGCCGGCCGGTGTCGGCCCCGAGATGGAGCGCTGGAATGTCGAGGATTTGCAGGCCTATATCGACAATATGAAGGCTGAGATCGTGCGGGTGGAGGCAATTCTCGCCAGCAAGAGCTCGGTCAATGCGGCGGCGGCGGCGCTGTTCGGTGACAAGGGCTGACGCCGGTCATCCGGCATCGGTTCGTGCCGGTTGCGGCAGCGGCAGCATCCAGTCCGGAAGGGCAAGCCGCGCCGGTGCCGCGTCAATGCGCAGCGCGCTGTCATCCTGCATCAGGCGATGCAGGTCGGACAGTTTCATCGCCGCGAGACAGACCATGCCATCACCTGTGGCCGCATGGCTGAGAACATTTCCCAATGAGCTGTCGCCTTCGGTGATGGCCGATCCGGACTGGATCATGGCCATGCCGTCAACGCGCAGCGGCGCCAGCCGGCGTTTCACCAGTCCGCGATAATGGGTGCGGGCGGTGACCTCCTGGCCGACATAACATCCCTTCTCGAAATCAACGGCGCCAAGCCTGTCCAGGCCGGCTTCCAGCATCAACGCCCGTTCGGGAACGAGGTCGACAGGCCCCTGCGGCACGCCGGCGGCGATCCGGCGGGCATGCCACTGGTCAAGCGGTGCCATGTCATCGGCGTTGGCGGCTGGCGGCATCTTGCCCTTTGGTCCGATCCAGCGCCAGCCGAGATCGGCATGGCGCGGGTCGCTGCGGGCACCGTCCGGCGCATCACCGCCCCAGCCAACCCAGACGCATTCATCATCCTGCAGCACCAGATCGATCGGGCGGCGCAACCGGTAGCGGCGCAGCCTCGCAAAAAGGTCATCGGCGCGTGTGGCGTCACATTCCAGCAGGAACCCGTCGGCTGACCGATGGATCATCATGTCGGCAAGAATGCGTCCTTGCGGTGTCAGCAGCGCGCCCGGACGGCACGCTTCAACCGGCAAGGTCTCGACATTCGCCGTGACCAGCGACTGCAGGAAATCCTCGGCCTCGCTGCCGGCCACGCGGATCACGCGGCGCGTCTCGTCGAGGGCGATACAGGGTGCGGGTGTGGCGTTTCCGGTCATGGCGTTTCCGTGATCTCACCGTTATAGCGGGCTATATAGAAATGGCGCTTGCGGGCCCAGAAACAACGTTTCTCGTCCGGCCAGATTTCGCGGTAATGTTCGGTATCCCTGAAATAGAAGGTCTGTGTGCAGAAAAGATAATGCACCCTGATCCTGTCCGGCCCCAAATCGAGCCTGCCGCGGTCGCTGGTGCGGATGCTGATGGCCGGCCGGTCGCGGCGAAAGCACTGGCCAACCTTTTCGCCGCGGCAGGCGGTTTCATCGGATTCGGTGATGCGAACATAGGTGAAACGCCCGTCCGAGAAGCGGAATCCCTCATCATCGAACATCAGGCAGGAATCATGCGGCGGTGTCCGGCTTTTGGCGAATTCGCAGGTGAACCAGGTGCCGCCCCATGAATCATCCGCCTGCGGCTGCACGGCGCCAACAAACATCATCAGAAACGCAGCCAGAATGCCCGTCGGAATGCCCATCAGATAGCGTATCGTCATATTCGTCCCGCGGGTGGTTTTGTCAGCATCAATGTCGCGCCGGTCTGGGCCAGCAATGCCAGCCCGATATTCAGCATCATCAGCGTCGCCATGCCATAACCGGCATCAATCAGCATGCCCATCACCATCGGCGACAGGGCAGAACTGAACACCCCAAGCGGCAGAAATATGGCCTTCACCTCGCCAAGATAACGGGTGCCGTACATCTCGGCCATGGTGGCGGCGACGGCGGTGTTCGGCATGCCCGAGGCAAGGCCGAAAAAAATGAAGAAGAGCAACACGCCAGCGCCGCCCTCGACAAGCCACAGCGACAGACAGGCAAGCGCGATGGGCAGCATCAGATGCGCCGCCACCCGCCGTCCGGTGAAGCGGTCGACAAGCTGGCCGGAAATCAGGGTGCCGGCGACAACACAGGCGGCGTAGATCACATAATTGGCGGCCCAGGTACCAAGCGTCACGCCGGCCAGTTCGGCAAGATAGATCTGGTGAAACAGCAGCCCGGTGACGCTGAAGCCCGGCACCATCGTCAGCCCGACAAGACCGAGCCAGAACCGGCGGTCACGGATCACCGCACGCCGCCGCCAATGCGCCGCCCCGTCGATGGTCATGATATCGGCATCCTGCCGGTCATCAGGCCCGGCCGCAGCGGCGGCAGCCATGATCCCCTCAAGGCCCGCGCCATCCTGATAGCGGGTACGCTGCGTCAGCCGCCGGATGAACGGAACAAGCATAACCAGTGGCAATAATGGCAGGCACAGCCAGAGCGTGCGCCAGTCATAAAAGGCGAGAAGCGCGACAATTGATGCCGGCCCGACGGATTCGGCAAAATTGATCCCGAGCTGGGCCAGCGACAGCGCCCGCCCGCGCGCCGCAACATAGCGCCGTGCCATCGCCGTTGTGTAGACATGCGATGTCATGCCCTGGCCAAACAGGCGCAGCAGATACAGCCCGATGACAAGGGTCACGACCGAAAAAACCTGGCTGAACAGCAGGGCGCTGGCGCACAGGCAACAGATGACAAGGCGCGCCAGCTTTTCGACCCGCATCGTGTCGGCAAGCTTGCCAAGCCACAGCAGGGTGATCGCGCTGGCGGTGGTGCCGATGGCGTAATAGGTACCGAAAGCGCCATGGCTGAGCCCCAGCTCGCCGCGAATCTCGGCCGAAAACAGCGAGATGAAAAAGGTCTGGCCAAGCGACGAGCAGAAGGCCATCGCCATGCCGAACAGCAGAAACCGCCACTCGACCCGCATGAAATCCAGCGTCGAGGTCGGCAAATCAAGGCGAGTGGGAGACCCGGGGGTGACGGGATCGGCGGAGGGATTGCTCATGGCGGGGATTTCACCATGGTGCCGGGGCGTACGGCAAGCGGCGAATGTATCCAAGGCCGGCTTTTCGACCGTCGCCTGACCGCGGCAGGACTGGCGCGGCACCCCTTGAACCGGCGGTCGGTCGTTCATAAGTAAATCGCATACAACAAAGCCCTTCCATAAAAAATGTCGAAAGACGGTGCTGCCGGGAGGGCGAAGCGGCCATTTATGCCTAGACTGTGATGCGCGACATATGTCGACGTCGTCATGGATGGCCGGGCATGGATGGCCGGGAAGGAGAGTGCCGTGCAGACCGATAAATTCACCGCCCTTGTCCGCAATGCGGTTATGGCCGCGCAGAATGACGCGCTGGCCGCAAACCATCAGAAAATCACCGCGATGCATCTTCTGCGCGCGCTGCTGGCGGATGACAATGTCACCGTGCGCAGCCTGATCGGGCGCGCCGGCGGTGATCTTGGCGCGCTGCAGGCAGGGCTCGACAAATCCCTTGCCGCCATCCCGGCGGTGACGGGAAGCGGGGCCGACCAGCTGCAGCTCGATATCGATCTGGCGCGGGTGCTGCAGCAGGCCGAAACTGAATCAAAGACGCTTGGCGACAGTTTCCTGGCGGTTGACGCGCTGTTGCTGGCGATGGCGCGGAGCAAGGGCGAGATCGGGCGCCTCCTGTCCGCGGCTGGCATCGATGCCGGTCGCCTGTCTGCCGCCATCACCGACATGCGAAAGGGCCGCACCGCCGACAGCGACGCTGCCGAGGACAGCTATGAGGCGCTGGCGAAATTCACCACCGATGTCACCGATGCGGCGCGGCGTGGCAAGCTGGACCCGGTGATCGGCCGCGAGGCCGAGGTGCGCCGCACGATCCAGATTCTGGCCCGCCGTACGAAGAACAACCCGGTGCTGATCGGCCAGCCCGGCGTCGGCAAGACGGCCATTGCCGAGGGGCTGGCGCAGCGCATCGTCAATGGCGATGTGCCGCAGGCGCTGGCCGACAAGGCGCTGTTGTCGCTCGATATGGGGGCGCTTGTCGCCGGCGCGAAATATCGCGGTGAATTCGAGGAACGGCTGAAATCCGTCCTGAAGGAGGTGCAGGGCCGCGACGGCGAGGTGATTCTGTTCATCGACGAGATGCACCAGCTTGTCGGCGCCGGCAAGAGCGATGGCGCGATGGATGCCTCGAACCTGTTGAAACCGGCGCTGGCGCGTGGTGAATTGCGCTGTATCGGCGCCACGACGCTTGATGAATACCGGCAATATGTCGAGAAGGACGCGGCGCTGACGCGGCGCTTCCAGCCTGTCTTCGTCGATGAGCCGACGGTCGAGGACACGATTTTCGTGCTGCGCGGGCTGAAGGAGAAATACGAGCTTCATCACGGCGTGCGGATCACCGATGATGCGCTGATCGCGGCGGCGAAGCTGTCGCATCGTTACATCTCCGAACGCTTCCTTCCCGACAAGGCGATCGACGTGATGGACGAGGCGGCCAGCCATCTTCGCATCCAGTCCGACAGCAAACCGGCCGAACTCGACACCACCGACCGCGCCATCATCCAGCTGAAGATCGAGCAGGCGGCGCTGCAGAAGGAAAGCCAGGCCGCGTCGCGGAAACGGCTCGACGCCATCGCTGTCGAGCTTGACGCTCTGGAAGAGAAATCCGCCGCCCTGACCGCCGAATGGGATGATGTGAAGACGCAGATGGCCGAGGTCGGCCGCCTGCAGCAGGATCAGGAGGAAGCGCGCCATCGGCTTGAGGTGGCGCAGCGCGAGGGTAGGCTTGAAGAGGCGGCAGAGCTTGCCTATTCGCGGATTCCGGCGATCGAACAGGAGCTTGCCGCGGCCAAGGCCGCCGTATCGGAATCCGAGATGGTCGACGAAGAGGTCACCGCCGCGCAGATCGCCGCCGTGATCAGCAGCTGGACCGGCATTCCGGTCGACAAGATGCTGGAGGGCGAGCGCGAGAAGCTGCTGGCGATGGAGGCCGAGATCGGCCGCCGCATCATTGGCCAGGACGAGGCTGTCAGCGCGGTGGCCAACGCCACCCGCCGGTCGCGCGCCGGCCTGTCCGACCCGCACCAGCCGATGGGAAGCTTCCTGATGCTGGGGCCGACAGGGGTCGGCAAGACCGAGATGGCGAAGGCGCTTGCCGCCTTCCTGTTCGACAAGGATGACGCGGTGCTGCGCATCGACATGTCGGAATATATGGAGAAACATTCCGTCGCGCGGATGATCGGCGCGCCGCCCGGCTATGTCGGCTATGAGGAGGGTGGCAGCCTGACCGAGGCGGTCCGCCGCCGCCCCTATCAGGTGGTGCTGTTCGACGAGATCGAGAAGGCGCATCCCGATATCTTCAACATCCTGCTGCAGGTTCTGGATGAGGGCCATCTGACCGACGGCCAGGGGCGGCGGGTCGATTTCGCCAACACCATCATCCTGCTGACCTCGAATATCGGGGCCGACCATCTGCTGGCGCTTGGCGATGACGAGGACAGCGAGTCGGCGCGCGACCAGGTGATGGCCGATGTGCAGTCGACCTTCCGGCCGGAATTCCTGAACCGGCTTGACGAGGTGCTGCTGTTCCACCGCCTGTCGCCGCACCATATGGGGGCGATTGTCGGCATCCAGTTCGCCCGCCTTCAGGCGCGGCTTGCCGAACGCGGTGTGACGCTGCGGCTTGATGATGATGCGGCGGCCTGGCTTGCGGCGCGCGGCTATGACCCGCAATTCGGCGCCCGTCCGCTGCAGCGGGTGATCCAGAACGCTGTGCAGAACCCGCTTGCCGAGGCGCTTCTCGAGGGGCGGTTCGGCGATGGCGACCTTGTCGAGGTGCGGGTCGACCCGGATGGTGACGGGCTGATCTTCGGCTTTGCCTCACCGGATGAGGGCGGCCGGGCCAGGGGCGCGCTGACCGACAACGCCGCCGACGCGGCCGGCCGGGCGTAGGGACCCACCCCCGCTCACCCTTGCCCCGCCGGTTTCTGGTGGCGGCCGAACAAGCGGATTGATCTGTGCCCGGTCCTGTCGCACTCTCATGTCTTTGGGAGGGACAGAGACGTGCTTGAGACATGGCGGTGGTTTGGGCCGGATGATCCGGTGACATGTTCGCATATCCGGCAGGCCGGTGCCGATGGCGTGGTGACGGCGCTTCACGACATGGCGCCGGGTGAGGTCTGGCACCCCGCCGATATTGTGGCAAGAAAAGCCGCGATCGAGGATGCCGGTCTGGTCTGGTCGGTTGTCGAGAGCATTCCGGTCCATCCGGCGATCAAGCTCGGCGATGACCGCGCGCAGCTTTATATCGACGCCTGGATCGAAACGATGCGGAACCTCGCCGCTGCCGGCATATCCGTCATCTGCTATAATTTCATGCCGGTTGTCGACTGGACGCGCACCGAGCTTCGCCACCCGACGCATCGTGGCGGGCTGGCGCTGCGCTTCGATCCGGTCGAATTCGCCGCCTATGATTTGTTCATCCTGCGACGGGCCGGTGCCGAGACGGAATATGCTGACGACATCACAGCCGCGGCCGAGGCGCGCTTTGCCAGCATGAACGAGGATGGCCGGCAGCGGCTTGAATCGACGATCATCGCCGGGCTTCCGGGATCGGACCTGTCGCATGGGCGCGAGGATATCCGCGCCGCCATCGCCGAATATGACGGGCTTGGCGCAGCCGGGCTGCGCGCGAATCTGATCGCCTTCCTTGAACAGGTCGCACCGGCGGCCGAGGCCTGCGGGGCACGGGTCTGCCTGCATCCCGATGATCCGCCTTTCTCGATTTTCGGCCTGCCGCGCGTGGTCTCGACCGGGGCCGATTATGGCGCGGTCTTTGAGGCCGTGCCGTCGCTTGCCAACGGCATCACGCTGTGCGCCGGGTCGATGGGATCGCGCCCCGACAATGATGTGGTGGACATCGCCGGGACCTTTGCGCCGCGGATCCATTTCGCGCATCTGCGCAATGTCACCATCGAGCCGTCCGGCGCGTTTTTCGAGGATGATCACCTTGAAGGCGGCGTTGACATGGTGGCGCTGATTTCGGTGCTGTTGAAAGAGGAGGCGCGCCGCCGCGCCGAGGGCCGCGCGGACCGGGTGATCCCGATGCGCCCCGACCACGGGCATCTGCTGCTCGATGATATCGGCAAACAGACCAACCCGGGCTATTCGGCCATTGGCCGCCTGAAGGGGCTTGCCGAACTGCGCGGCGTGGCGCGTGCCGTGTCGTCACTGTCGGCGATGTAAAGCAGATCCTCTCATGCAGATCGACTCCACCGGCAAGGCGGGGGCGATCACCGGCACCAGCGACATCGGGCTCGATGCCGGGCTGCATCTGCGCACCCGGCGTCGTTCAGCGTGGAATCTGCCTGTTCTGGAAGAAAAGCATCGATGGTGCTGCCAGCGTGATTCGAACACGCGACCTCACCCTTACCAAGGGTGCGCTCTACCGCTGGAGCTATGGCAGCATTGCCATCGACGCGCCTGACTTACACGAGATCATGACGCCATTGCAAGTGCGTTTTTGGCCGGTTGCCCGGCTGCCCCGGGCCCTGCAATCCATATGCCAGCCGGTATACCGGCAGGGCCATATGCCAGCCGGGATACCGACAGGGCCATATGCCAGCCGGGTCCCGCCGGTGTCTTCACAGTTTCAGCAGCCAGCGCACGATGGCGCGGGTGCGGCGGCTGAACAGGGTGGCGGTGAAGAATTGCCCGGCGGCGCGCTTGCCGGCATCACCATAGGTTGGATAGGGCGCAATCACGCCGGCCATGCAGGCGATCTTGCGGCGTGTGCCGATGGCCAGCGACCAGGCAAGGATCATCTCGCCGGCCTGCGGTGCCAGGATGGTTGCGCCGAGGATGCGGCCATTGCGATGTGTCACGATCTTGACCATGCCCTCGGTACGGCGTTCGGCCACGGCGCGGTCATTATCCGCCAGCGAGACACTCTGCGTGCGGATGTTGGCCGTTCCCCAGGCCGCCGCCGCAGCGTCCTCGCCAAGTCCGGCATGCGCCAGTTCAGGGTCGGTGTAGGTAACCCACGGGGTCAAGGCCTCGTCGATCCTCGCCGGCAGCCGGAACAGCATGTTGCGGATCACGATACCGGCATGATAGCCGGCGATATGGGTGAATTGCGGACGCCCGGTCACATCGCCGATGGCAAAGACCCGCTTGTCGCTTGTTCGCAGCCGGTTGTCGGTGACGATGCCGGTGCGGCCGGTGGCGATGCCGCCGGCCTCCAGCCCGAGATCGGTGGTGGAGGGGCGGCGACCGGCCGCCACCAGAATATGACTTGCCTCGATCCGGCGCCCATCCTCCAGCGTCAGTGTCAGCGCGCCGGCAACGCCGCTCACGGCACTCACCCCGACCCCTTCGACAATCTCCACACCCTCTTCACGAATCCGCGCCATGAGGATGGATCGCATGTCGGAATCATCCCTTGCCATGATTGTCGCGGCCTCGATCAGCGTCACCCGGCAGCCAAGGCGGCAATGCGCCTGCGCCATCTCAACCCCGACCGGCCCGCCGCCGATGATCGCAAGATGGCCCGGCTTTTCCCTGTCACCGAAGATCGTCTCATTTGTATGGAACGGTACTGTGTCAAGCCCCGGGATCGGCGGTACCATAGCGGTCGACCCGGCGGCGATGACAAAGAACTTCGCCGTGACCTCCACACTGTCCGAGCGAACACATCGCGGCGCGACAAAGCGAGCACGCTCCTCGATCACGGTGACGCCAAGCCCGGTGAAGCGCTCGACCGAGTCATGCGGGGCGATCGTTGCGATGGTGGTGGCGACATGCGCCTTCACTGCCGCGAAATCGATGCTTGGCGGTGCGCCGGTGACACCCATCGCCGGGTTGCCCTGCGCCTGGTGCGCCGCCTTCGCGGCGGCAAGCAGCGCCTTTGACGGGACGCAACCGCTGTTCAGGCAGTCGCCGCCCATCCTGTCGGCCTCGAACAGCACCACCCGCGCGCCCATCTGGGCCGCCCCGGCGGCAACGCTCAGGCCTCCCGACCCGGCGCCAATGATGCAGATATCGGTGGTGATATGTTTCATCGGGATGTCTCATTCCGGCGCGCCCGGACCCGTCGCCATGCCACCGGTAGCAGCGCCAGTAGGCCAAGCGCCACAAGTGGCCCAAGTATGGCCGGCGAGCTCAGCGCCTGCAGGTCCGGCACGCTGCCACTGCCAAGGATATGATCAAACCCGCGGCCGACAGACACAAAAACCGTGGTCCCCGGCGCAATGCCGATGAATGTCGCCAGAACGAAGCTGCCGGGGCTCATGCGGGTCAGCGCCGGCACGATATTGACCACCCAGAATGGCGCCGCCGGGATCAGGCGCAACGCCAGAAGATAGGAAAACGCATTGCGTGAGAATCCGTCCTCCAACCGTGACAGGAACGGGCCGGCACGTTCGCGCGCCAGATCGGCAAAGGCCGTCCGTGCGGCGATGAACACCACCGTCGCGCCAATCGTCGCACCAACCATCACAAGCCCGATGGCACCCCAGCCGAACAGCGCGCCACCGGTCAGTGTCAGCGGCAGGGCAACCGGCAGCGAGAAGGCGACGGCGATGATGTAGATGCCAAGAAAGGTGGTGGCGGCAAACACCAGATTGGTCTCGGTGGCGGTCGTCAGCGTGCCATAATGCAGCGCGATGGTCTGCCAGCTCAGAATTTGCCGCCCGCCAAGTGCCAGGAACAGCCCGAGCCCGCCAACCAGCAGGGCCGGCAGCCACAGCCGTTTCACCACGGCACGCGTCCTTGAAGTCATTTCGTCGGTCCCCCTCATGTCAAGGGCTGGTGCCACAATGCCGTGACCCGCAATGCCGTGACCCGCAATGCCGTGACCCGCAATGCCATGACAGGGGTCGAAGTTTACAGACGCCGACCGGCTGCCACAATATGTCCTTAATGACAATCCAGTGTGATGCCGCGATATATAGGACCGAATAGCGGCAACAACGAGGCCGGCCGCAGATACATTTGTCATTGCCGGTCTGTCGGCTTTGGGTGATACAGTCTGGATCGGAGCAAAGGCCGGATCGGTGCAAATGTCTACAAGAGGAGCGTCGAACGGTGTCAAAACCGGGGACTGACAGGCAAGACAGGCTGGCGCAGGCGCTCCGTGCGAACCTGCATCGCCGCAAGGCGCAGTCACGGGCCAGGCAATCTGGCGCGGATGAGCGGGTGCCACAGGCTGGCAGCAAGCAGACAACCGCGAAACCATCGACAGGAACGGAACAGGATCATGGACAGGCTGAAGATTGATGGCGGGGTGCCGCTGACCGGCGAAATCGCCATCAGCGGGGCCAAGAACGCGGCACTGCCCCTGATGGCGGCAGGGCTTGTCACCGACGGGACGCTGCGCCTGACCAATGTGCCTGACCTTGTTGACACAAGGTCGATGGAAGTCCTTCTTTCCAATCACGGGCTGGCGGTCGAGCGCGATGATGACGTTGTAACCATGTCCGGCGATGTGACGAATGTCGACGCGCCCTATGATCTGGTGCGCAAGATGCGGGCCTCGATCCTCGTTCTCGGCCCGCTTCTGGCGCGCCATGGGCAGGCCCGTGTATCGCTTCCCGGCGGCTGTGCCATCGGCACCCGCCCGGTCGATCTGCATATTCGCGCCATGCAGGCGCTTGGCGCCATTGTCGAGCTTGCCGACGGCTATATCCAGGCACGCGCGCCGGATGGTCTGACCGGTGCCCGCGTGGTGTTCCCGATGGTGTCGGTCGGGGCCACCGAGAACGCCCTGATCGCGGCCAGCCTTGCAAAAGGCACCTCGGAGCTGGTGAATGTGGCCCGTGAGCCGGAAATCAGTGACCTCGCCGAATGTCTGATCGCCATGGGTGCGCGGATTTCCGGTCATGGCACCGACACCATTATCGTCGAAGGTGTCGACCGGCTTGGCGATGCCACGCATGCGGTCATTCCCGACCGGATCGAGGCCGGCACCTTTGCCATCGCGGCGCTGATCACCGGCGGCGATCTGACGCTGACCCGCGCACAGCCGCGACATCTTGATTCACTTCTTGATATTCTGCGCGACACCGGTGCCAGCATCACCGCCGGCGAGGACAATATGCGGGTGGTGGCGAATGGCGTGACAAAGGCGGCTGATATCACCACCGACCCGTTTCCCGGCTTTCCGACCGACCTGCAGGCCCAGTTCATGGCGCTGATGTGTCTGGCCGACGGCTCGTCACGTATTTCCGAGACCGTGTTCGAGAACAGGTTCATGCATGTTCCCGAACTGACACGCATGGGGGCCGATATTCAGGTTGATGGCGGCGTGGCGATGGTGCGCGGGCGGCCCGCCCTGACTCCGGCGCCGGTGATGGCCACCGACCTGCGCGCCTCGGTATCGCTGGTGCTGGCCGCGCTGGCCACCGAAGGCACGACCGAGGTCAGCCGCATCTACCATCTTGATCGTGGATATGCCGACCTGGAGTTGAAGCTTGGCCAGTGCGGTGCGCGCATGGAACGGGTCGGAGGCTGACGATGCCGGCGAGGACACAGGACGGTTCTGCCGACAGGTTGCGGCTTCGCGCCGTATCCACCGAGGATGTCGAAATTCTCTCGACACTTCTCCAGGACGCGATCATCCCCGGCGAGGATATGAGTTTTGAGCGCGCCGGTCGGCGCTTCGTCATGGTGGCGAACCGCTTTTGCTGGGACCGGCCGGCGGTTGCCGGGGTGACAACCGATTCCGGCGCGCCTGTCTATGAACGCCAGCTTTGCGGCATCCAGATTCTCAACATCGACAAGGTCCGCACAACCGGCATGCCGGCATCCCGTCGTGGCGCGCTGTTCAACCTGCTGGCCATCACCGCCATGACCACAGCTGATGGCGCGACAGTCGAATTGCTGTTTTCCGGCGGGGTTTCGCTGCGGCTTGATGCCGACAGCCTGCTGATCCTCGCCGAGGATCTGGAAGAGAGCCGCCCGACACCGAATCTGCCATCCCACAGCGACGACCAGTCGCCCTGACCTGCCAGTGTGAAGATTGATTTTGCCGTCTTTTTGGCGTTAAACCTTCCTGACCGGAACTTTTCCCGGACAGAACTAGGTCTGGCCGGGTGGCGCTGGCCTGCCGGCATGTGTCCGGGGACGGACGAAAGGGATCAACAATGGCTGTCAGACTCGACAATCGGCAGGATGATTTCGAGGGTGCGTTCACCGCACTTCTGGCATCGAAGCGCGAGGCGACTGTCGATGTCGCGGCCACGGTTGCGGATATCCTTGCCGATGTGAGATCGCGCGGTGATGCGGCCCTGCTGGAGTTGACAGCGCGGTTTGACGGCCTGGCAGCTGACAGCATGGCCGATCTTGCCGTGCCGCAGGCCGAGATCGACGCGGCGCTGGCCGGCCTGAGCGATGAATTGCGCGCGGCGCTTGACACCGCCGCCGCCCGCATCCGCAGCTTTCATGAACGCCAGATGCCGCAGGGCTTCGAGGTCACCGACGATGACGGGGTCGGGCTTGGCATGCGCTACTCGCCGGTTGACGCGGCAGGGCTCTATGTTCCCGGCGGCAAGGCGGCCTATCCGTCATCGGTCCTGATGAACGCCATCCCGGCCACCGTGGCGGGCGTGGAACGACGGGTGATCGTGGTGCCGGCGCCGGGCGGATTTGTCAGCCCGATGGTCCTTGCCGCCGCCGCCATTGCCGGCGTGACCGAAATCTGGCGTGTTGGCGGCGCGCAGGCCATCGGCGCGCTGGCCTATGGTACCGACAGCATTCGGCCGGTCGACAAGATTGTCGGCCCCGGCAATGCCTATGTCGCCGCCGCGAAGCGGCAGGTCTTTGGCACGGTCGGGATCGATTCCATTGCCGGACCGTCGGAAATTCTGGTGATCGCCGACAATAGCAACGATCCGGCCTGGATTGCCGCCGATCTGCTGTCACAGGCCGAGCATGACGAGGCCGCGCAGGCGATTCTGATTACCGATGATGCCGATTTCGCCGATGCCGTCGAGGCGGCCGTCACAGCCACGCTGAAGACGCTCGAGCGCGCCGCCGTCGCCGCCCGGTCCTGGCAGGATAACGGCGCCATCATCACGGTTGATTCGATGCAGAGCATGCCGCCGCTTGCGAACCGCATCGCCGCCGAGCATCTTGAACTGGCGGTCGAGGAGCCGCGCCGCTGGCTGTCCGAGATCCGGCATGCCGGGGCGGTCTTTCTTGGTCGTTACACGCCGGAGGCCATTGGCGATTATGTGGCAGGTCCCAATCATGTGCTGCCAACCGCCCGCACGGCGCGATTCTCGTCCGGACTGGGCGTGGCGGATTTCATGAAGCGCACCACGATGGTCGAATGTGATGCCGGTAGTTTCAGTCGGATCGCGCCGGCTGGCGTTGCGCTGGCGAATGCCGAGGGGCTTGGTGCCCACGCGCTGTCGATGACCATCAGGATGAACGCACGGGGCTAGCATGGCGGATGACGAGCGCATGGGTGACAGCGGGGTTATGCAGCCCGCCCATCGCCTCGTCAGGATCGAACTTGACGAGGCTGGCACGCCGCGCCGCTCCGCCGAGGCCGAGCATGAGCGCGCCATCGCCATTTATGACATTCTCGAGGATAACAGCTTCGCTCTGGTCGATCAGGACGGCGCGCCGCTTGACGGGCCGTTCCATCTCTATCTTCGCGCCGAGGGGCGGCATATCCGCTTCGACATCCGCACCGATTCCGACAGCGAGCTGAGCCAGTTCTATATGGCGCTTGGTCCGCTGCGCCGCGTCATGCGCGATTATTTCCAGGTCTGCGACACCTATTACGAGGCGATCCGCACGAAGTCACCATCGCAGATTCAGGCCATCGATATGGGGCGGCGCGCGCTCCACAATGAGGGTGCCGATATTCTGCGAAGCCGCCTCGATGGGCGGGTCAGCACCGACGAGATGACCTCACGGCGGCTGTTCACACTGATCTGCGTGCTGCAGGCACGCTAGCCAAGACAACGGGGACTTGATCCGAATGGGCCAGACAAACGACACCGACGGGACCGTCATAGCGCCGGCGCACAATGTCAGCTCGATCCTGTTCGCCTGCAACATCAACGCGGTGCGGTCCGCCATGGCCGAGGCGATGATCAAGGCACGCTTTCCGGGCCGTATCTTCACCGATTCCTGCGGCGTCACACCGGGCCAGCAGGACGGTTTCGCCATCGCCGTCATGGCCGAGATCGAGCTTGACCTGACATCGCACCAGCCAAAGGGCTTTGCCGATCTGGACTGCGATTTCTATGACGTGATCATCTCCTTTTCACCGGAGGCGCACGCGCGCGCGCAGGAGATCACCCGCAATATTGACTGCGCGGCCCTGTACTGGCCGGTCGACAATCTTGCCGGCCTGCAGGGGTCGCGTGAGGAAAGATTGCGCGCCTATCGCGCCGTTCGCGATGACATCGCCGCCAAGCTTGCGGCCTATCTCCCGGACAACGGGGCTGACGGGAAATCCGGTGAGGCTTGACCTTTTGGTGATTTTTGGTCATCTCTAGGGCGCAAAACCAGCGCGGAAAGGTGATTATGGCCAAGGAAGGCGTTATCGAATTCTCGGGGACAGTCGCAGAACTGCTCCCGAACGCAATGTTTCGGGTGAAGCTCGACAATGACCACGAGGTGCTGGCCCATACCAGCGGCAAGATGCGCAAGAACCGCATCCGCATCCTTGCCGGCGACCGGGTCAATGTCGAAATGACGCCCTATGATCTGACCAAGGGCCGGATCACGTTCCGCTTCAAATAGCCCCGGCCGTTTCAAACAACCCCGGCCGTTTCAAACAGCCCTGGCTGATATCCGCCAGCCATGGATGCCAGCCGTGGAGGGCCGGATGAACAGCCGCAGACCAAAGCTGGTGCTCGCCTCGGCGTCGCCGCGCCGGCTCGATCTTCTGGCGCAGATCGGGATTGTCCCCGACCGGGTTCTTGCCACCGATATCGACGAAACCCCGCGCCACGGCGAGCTGCCTGCCGATTACGCGCGCCGCATGGCGCATGAGAAGGCGACCGCCGCCGGTCAATTCGACCTGCCCCCCGGCGCGGTGGTGCTGGCCGGAGACACGGTGGTTGCGCGCGGGCGGATGATTCTGCCCAAGGCCGAGACCGAGGCCGAGGCCCGGCACTGCCTTGGCCTGCTGTCAGGACGCCGGCACCGGGTGCTTGGCGGGATCGCGCTTCGACTCGCCGATGGCCGCATTGTCAGCCGCCTGGTGACAAGCCGGGTGACGATGAAACGCCTGTCCGCCGACGAGACCGACAGCTATATCGCCACCGGCGACTGGCAGGGCAAGGCTGGCGGCTATGCCATTCAGGGGTCGGCGGCGGCGCTGATCCGGCATATTGACGGTTCCTATTCCAACATTGTCGGCTTCAGCCTTTATGACATTGCGGCGATGCTGCGCGGCAATGGCCTTGTGGCGTGATCATGAGTGGTGGGCCGCGGATTCTGATCGATAAATCACCCGGGCAGGCCCGTGCCCTGATGATGCAGGGTGATTCGGTGATCGAGGCGTGGCAGTGCCAGGCGCATGCGCCAGACCTTGTCGGCAGCGTTCATCGGGTGCGCATCGATCGCCTGTTTCCGGCGCAGGGCCGGGCCACGGCGCGGCTTGCCGACGGCACGCCCGTCTCGGTGCGTGCTGGCAGGCGCGATGCGATGGTCGCAGGCCGCCCGGCGACCATCACCATCATGGCCGCACCGCGTGAGGACAAGCCCTGGCAGGGCGTCACCGGCGCGCGGCTTGTCGGACGTGATCTTGTCCTGTTGCCGGGGGATTCCGGCATTGCCATGTCGCGCCATCTTCAGGCCGGCCCGGATGACGGCGTGATGACCGAACTCGCAGCCTGCCTGGAGACGGCCGGTGATTTCGGTATCATTCTGCGCCGTGCCGCCACCCGCGATGATGATCTCTTGGACGCCTGCCGGGCCTTGATCGGGGAGTGGCGAGACCGTGCCGGCTCGCCGGATGCAACAGGCTGTCTTTTTGACGGCGGCGGGCTGGCGGCGCGGATCCGGCGTCAATATCCCGCAATACCGATCATCGAAACCGGTCCGGAAAGCTGGGTGGTGTTCGATTCAGCATGGGACGGGATGATCGCCATGGCGGGCGCCCCGCAGGTGGCGCTTGCCGGCGGTGGCCGGATGTGGATCGAGCCCACCCGCGCGCTGACAGCCATCGATCTTGACAGTGGTGATGGCAGCTTTGAGGCGTTGTTTGCCGCCGCGCCCGCCGCCATCGCCGCGCAACTTCGCCTTCGTCAGACAGGCGGGTTGGTGGTCATCGATCTGCCGCGCATGAAACCGGCCACCCGCAAACAGGTCGATGCCGACCTTGCCGCCGCGCTGGCCGCCGACCCGCGCCATCCCGAATGGATCGGGCGCTCGCGGGCCGGCATGCTGGAACTCAGACTGCCGCATGGGCGGTCCGGTCCAGCCGGCTATGAGGCCGACAGGGTCGCCAGTTCGGTGCTGGCAGTGCTGCGGGCCATCGCACGCCGGCCGGCGCTGGCGGCACCTGTCATCGACCTGTCGCCTGAGATGGCTGTCTGGCTGAAGGGGCCGGGGGCTGCGGCGCTAGCATTGCTTGACAGGCCGGTGACGCCTGTTGTTTCGTCTGGGGCCATGACCGCCACCCTGCGAGAGTCCGCGCGATGACTTCACCGGCTGACAGCCTGACCTGCCCGACCTGCGGCGCGCCGGCGGCGGCGCGTGCCGAGAAAGGTGGCCGCAGCCCCCGTCCGTTCTGTTCGCGGCGATGCGCGGATATCGATCTTGGCCGCTGGTTTCAGGAAAGCTATGCCATTCCGGCGGTGGAATCGGCCGACGACACAATCGTCGAATCGCTTGCCGCGGTGAAGGCCCATTCCGAGGAGGATATCTGACCCGGCCGGTGACGCCACGCCCCTGCTTTTCCCGCTGGACACGCAGGGGGCGGGCGGCTATACCGTTGCCTGCTGCCGGTTTGGCAGCCGCCGCGCGGGCGATATATGCCTGCCGAAGCCCGGGTAGCTCAGTTGGTAGAGCA
>RFZL01000025.1 GCA_009920665.1 Alphaproteobacteria bacterium
GTCATCTGTGTCGGCGTGTTCGGCTATGGCCCGCCGCATATCGGGGATCTGCCGCGGATCATGGACGCCGCCGCGCCCGGCGCGCCGGTGCTGGTCACGGTGAACGGCATGGGATGGGTGAAGATGGGGTGGGAGGACGCGCTGCCGCCGACGCTGGCCAGCGCCGGGGTGGAACTGCGATCACGCACCCGCATCCGCCATATGGTCAATGAAGGCATCCACGCCGAACTGCTGGATTTAAGGCGGGGGTGATCAATCCCAAAGTGAGTGCGGGGTGCCACCGTTATGACTTGCGTCTGCCCTTACCAAGATTGCGGGACTTCGTTGGATTAAAAATCCGACCTTCAGCTTCATCCTTTTCGAGAAGCTCCCAGTCTTTACCCTTCCATTTCGGCCGATTGATAGTCTGCGTCTGCTGATGACGCTTTTGATGATTTTTGTCACTCATTTGGCCAGCTATTCCTCAATATCCTCGGCCTCGCGCTCCATGCGGGCGCGGCGTTCCGGCAGGGTTTCGCCGTCATATAGCCAATAGGTCGGGCCGTTGGCTGTGACCCAGTTGAAGCCTTCCCGATGCAGGAGGATGAGCGCCGCCGCGCTGAGGCTGGTCACCTCATCCTTAAACACGATCCTGTTGCGGCTATGCACGGTCGCGGTGATGGCGTCATCATCATAATAGGTCAGCACACTGCCGGGCTGGATATCCATCATCTCAAAATTGAAGGGCGTCTGTCGGCGGGCGGACCGGTTCGCGGCCTCGACGGCGGCCTCGTCCTCGCCAATGTCATCAGTGGGGGTGACCTCACGTCCGCCAGCAAGTTTCAGCGCCGAGATCACTCGCACCGGGTCGATTTCGAAAAACTCGCGATTGTCGCGCACCCGCCTGTCGCCAAAAGCGTGGTGAAGCAGTTTCTCGGTGGCATCGGCATCGGTGACCCTGGCCGCGAACTCACAGCGGAAGGGCAACGGGATCGACGTGTTGTCGAGACTGCGCAAACGTTGCGCGAGATCAACCGTCTTACCGATCTGCACGAAACCGTCAAAGGCGGGGTTGGTGAGTATGTAGACAATCGACATGGGCGGCATCCGGCAACGACAGGAACGCCACCAAGCCTATTCATGCGCGCATTCGGGACAACAGCCGATACTTCACGTTTGGGTGAGTGAGTAAAATCGACCGGTTATGAACGGTTTTTTAACCCTTCCGCTTTATCCTGCGAAAAAATCAGAAGGAACGGCGATGATGTCTGCCATCGGACGTATATTCGGCTTTGTTGGCCGGGCAATTGTGATCCTTTTGGTGATTGGTTTCGTAGCGTTGCTGCTTGAGGACGATAAGCCATCGAAACACCTCAATCATGCAAGCTCATCCAATGGCGCGAAAGTAACGGATTATGCGACACGCATAAGGCCTTACGCATACCAACCTTACACGGCCGACCAATACCCGAAGACGGTTGCGGAATTTGGCCAGCGCCTTCCCGAGATTGAGCGCCACAATCCAGATGTTTCAGAAAGTGGGCAGTTTATCGTCATAAAGAACAATGTAAAAAGGGCATCAATAACTGTAATTTCGTATACTCAACTATTGGATGATGCATTCCTGAGGCATAAAGCCTTCTTTAGCTACCTGGAGAAAGAACTACAGACTTCATCAATACAAAGTGATGTCCCCTCCTAACCCACCCATTCCTGTGCTGTCATGCGGTGGTAGGTGATGTCGGCCATGCCGTCGGGGATGCCGAGATCGACCGGTTCCGGGTCGACGATCTCCACCGGGATGCCGCGCTGGATCGCGCTGCGAAGCGCGATCGCCGTGATGTTCACCGAAAAGCTGGTGCCGATGAACACCATCCGGCTCGCCGCCTGCATCCAGTCCTCGGCCGTGCCCATGCGGTACAGATCGGTGTAATACTCATCAAACAGCAGCACATAGGGTTTCAGCGACACGCCCTGCACCGGTCGCGGCGCGCCGGAACCATCCGCGCCGCCTTCACTCGCAATACCGCCCGCAACACCACCCGCAAGACCACCGACATCCCCGACGATCCGGCATAAGGCCAGCAGCGCCGCCATCATCTCATCATCGCTGGCGCTTGCCGGATCGTCACTTGCCGCGCCGATGCGGCGCAGCGCGTCCGGCACATCATCCCACGGCGCCGGCACGACCACGCCGCCGGTCATGACATCATCCTGCATCGCGGCCGCCGCCTGCGCCCGGCCGTGAAGCGCCATCTGGTCGTCATAGAGCGTCATCATGTCGAGCCGCCCGTGGATGCAGACATAATCCGCATTGCCGGCGCGCCCGTCCAACCCGTCGATATTCTGCGTGATCAGCCGCGCGCGCGGCGTGCCGTCGGGTGCGGCGGCGTTGCATTCGCCAGCCAGCCAGCGATGAACGTCGTTCGGCGGGACATGGCGGTAGGCGGCGAAGCGCCGGTAATACCACAGCAGGAACTGCCCCGGGTCGGATTCATACATCTGGCGGGTGGCCATTTCCTGGGGCGTGTAGTTGACCGACCCGATGGTCCAGTAACCGTCCTCGCCGCGAAAGGTCGGGATGCCGCTGTCGGCGCTGACACCGGCACCGGTGACATAGAGTGTCGTCATGGGGCTGCCCCTCCTCTTTCAATGGTGCTGGCTATTGTGCAGGCTGGGGTGTTGGCTGGGGTACTGGCTGTGGCGCTGGCCAAGCCGGAGCACCGGCTCAGATATCTTGTCAGACATCGCCTCGGACATCTTGTCAGGCATCGCGTCAGGCACCGATCGCCTGCTCCGGAAACGTCTCGCAGACAGGCTTTGTGCCGTCCCACAGGCTCTCGGCATGCTGCGCGGCGGCCAGCCAGTCGGGTTCGATCTCGACCCCCCATCCGGGGGCGTCGGTGACGGTGACATGCCCGTCCTCGACGGCGAACGGGTCGCCGCGGAACAGCCCCTCGGTCCAAGGATAATAATCCGCCCCCTCGATCGCCAGCTCAAGATAGGGGCCGGCATTCGGGATCGCCGTCAAAAGATGCATCGTGCAGGTGGTGACAAGCGACAGGTTCGCCGCATGCGGGGTGCAGGGATAGCCGCGCCCACCCGGTCCGGCCGCATTCCCGACTTCATTCCCACCCTCATTCCTGGCCTCATTCCCGGCATCAATCCCGGCCTCGTTCCCGGCGTTCGCCAGCATCTCGGCCAGCGCCAGCGTCGGCGTCAGCCCGCCCATATACATCACGTCGGGCTGCATCACGTCGACAACGTGGTTTGCCGCCATCTCGACCCAGTGCCGCATGTCGCAATCCTGCTCGCCGCCTGTGACATCGATCTCCAGCGCATGCGTGACCCGGCGGGTCAGGTCGGGCCGCCAATAGGGGCACGGCTCCTCATAATGGGTGATGCCGTTCGCCTCCAGCATGCGGCCGACCTCGATGGCGCGCGGCACGTCAAAGGCGCTGTTGGCGTCGACCATGGTGACAACGCCGGGGCCCAGCGCGCGCGGCACGATCTCGATAATAGCCTCGGTGCGGCCGGGCCATTCATCCCTGCCGCGCCCGCATTCGGCACCGACGCGGAACTTGAAGGCGTCAAAACCATGCGCGTCACGCAACCGGCACAGCCGGTCGGCCTCGTCCTCGGGCGTGATGTCGCGCTTCATCGACGAGGCATAGGCCCGCACCCGCCCGGGCGCGCCGCCAATCAGGCTGGCGACCGGCTGTCCGGCCAGCCTGCCCAGCAGGTCCCACAGCGCGGTATCGACGCCGGCAAGCGCCCGCCGCACATAGGAGCCCGGAAATTTATGCTCTCGTTCATGGACAAAGGCGGCAAGGTCCAGAAAATCGGCCACCGGGTCATCGCCGTCAATGATACGGCCGAGGATCCAGGGCGCGACCTGCCGGTGCAGCACCTGCGCCGTGATGTCGGCATGATAGGTCGACATCTGGCCCCATCCGGTCTCGCCGCCATCACCGGTCACCCGCACGAACCCGACATCGGGGGTCGAAAATGTCTCCAGCCTTGAAATCCGCATGTCGGCCATCCCTGCAAGTCTCGCCGCCAAAGAGTGGCAACCGATCCCCCGCCACACAAGCCGAAATATGTCCAACGCCGGGGCGTCGGATATGTCACGCGCCAAAATTTTTTTAGAATAAATTGCGTTTTATTTACATTTTAGGTGATTTTAATTAATATTTTTTGATAAATTATTTAATTAAAAACTGACTCAGGTGGATATGAGACAATTACGTTGCATCATCAGGCGTATCCAACCCACGCATTTTGGACCGGAAATACCGAAAGTAACGTGTGATGAAAGACCTTATCCTATGCATTGTCCTGAGCATTGCCTTCGCCAGTCAGGCATCCGCACTCACCTTCAAGAAAGGTGAAGTCCTCGGACCTGATGGCACGATGCACAAGGGTGCCTCGCCCGAGCAGATATACCGCCTGATCGCGAATGCCGAGGAATCGGGTGACGTAGGCGGCATCGCCGGCAACAATGTCTTTGTCGTCGTCGGCGAGGATGTCACCTTCATACCGGTCAACGATCTTCGCAATCTTCCGAAGTATTCCCAGATCAACGTCATCGGCGACGCCGTTGTCCGGGACCTGACCGGCAATGATGACATTACCTTCGAACAGGTCAGCGCTGTCAGCGAATTGTCCGCCGAGACAGGAATCAGCGTCGAGGAAATCCTGAAGGACGGCAAAATCGAGGGCATCGATCCCGACATCATGAAGGAAATCGAGACCATGTCCGCCGAAACCGGCATTTCAATCGACAATCTGATGGCTGTGAGCAGCGTCATGGAGGCAATGCCGGAAGGCGAGGTCAATCAGTTCATCGAAGACCTTGGCGACCTTGTCGACAGCGGTATGGCCGAGCAGGTTGACGCGTTTCTGGATGACCTCCGAGAGATCGAGGGCGCCATGGATGCCATCACCGAATTTGACAGCTATGAAAGCTGTGTATAGGGCGGCGGCGGTGCCACCTGCGATGCCATCGAAGCCGCCATGAACGAACATGACGTCTAGAAACCCGAGGCGCATAACACGCAAGGAGGGGGGCCGCGTGCCCCCCTTTTTCATGATCAGCATGACATTGCGTCCCGGCACTTGCACATGGCGACGAAATTCATGATGCTGTCCCGCCAGTCTCAACTCAGCGGGAAGTGCCATGAGCAGTGTTATCGAATTCCTCTCGACACGTCGGTCGGTGACCGCCAAGACCATGCAGCCGGGACAGGTCGACCCGGCGCATCTCGACGAAATCCTGACCGCAGGCATACGCGTGCCCGATCATGGCGCGCTGAAACCGTGGAAGCTTGTTGTCATCACGGGAGATGCCCGCGCGCGGCTGGACCGTGACATCATCCATGCCGAGTTCATCGCCGCCACGCCCGATGCCAGGCCAGAGGTCGAGGCCGTCGAAACCGGCCGCCTGCAGCGCGCCGATGTGGTGGTCGCCGTCATTTCCTCGCCAGTGGAGCATCCGAAGATCGACCCGTGGGAGATGCAGCTGTCCGCCGGTGCCGTCTGCACAACCCTGCTCTATGCCGCGCAGTCTTTCGGCTATGCCGCGCAATGGCTGACCGAATGGTATGCCTATAACGAACGGATGCTGACTGAACTTGGCGGCAGGCCGGGGCATGATCGCATTGCCGGCTTCATCTATATCGGGGAAAAGGTGAAGCCCCCGATGGAACGCACGCGCCCTGACCCGGCCACCGTCATCACCCGTCTCTAGGCAAGCTCATTCCGGCCCCGGTCAGTCGCGCGGGGTGAAGGCTGGGGGCCTGAAGGCCTCACGGGGCGGGTTGTCACCCTCATAACGCGTCACCTCGACAAGACAGCTGTGCGCGGCAGGCCCCTGCGACAATGGCGAGGTTCCGGAATCGGACGACAGAATGTTCGGGTTGCCATGCCGGCAAAACCCGGTCTCCGGGCAGGGGTCGAACCAGGCACCGGTGCTCATCATAACCACACCCGGCATGACTTCCGGCGTGATGACAGCGCCGCCAAGACACGCCCCGCGATCATTGCTGACCATGACGATGTCACCGTCATTGATGCCACGGCTGGCGGCATCATCGGGATTGATCTCGACCGCCTCATGCCCGCCAACCTTGGCGCGCGCGGCGTGCGCGCCGGGGTCAAGCTGCGAATGCAGCTTGTTGCGCGGCTGCTTGCAGAGAAGATGAAGCGGGTGCGAAGCTGTCACACTACCAAGCCACTCGTCAGGTTCGTTCCAGGTGGCGTGACCGTGACAGTCGGCATAGCCGTATGCGGCCACGGTCTCCGAAAACAGTTCAATCAGGCCGCTCGGTGTCGGCAGCGGGTTCGCCTCGGGGTCGGCACGGAAGTCGGCAAACAGGACCGGCTCTTCCGACGGCGTATCGATCCGGTGATATTCGGCCGCAACCAGCCCGTCATAATCCGGCAGTTCGACCCCGCGGCCAGCCGCCCGCCGGCGTGACTGGTCCCACAGATGGCGCACCCACTCCTCAGCGGTGCGGCCCTCGCAGAATCTGTCCTCGCATCCCATGACGCGCGCGATGCCTGCCAGAATGTCATAATCATCACGCGCCTCGCCAACAGGTTCAGCGGCCTTTGTCATCGAAATGATATAGGGGTCGCGCCGCGTCATCCCGATATCGGTGCGCTCCAGCATTGTCGTGCATGGCAGAACGATATCGGCCCGCTTGGCGGAGGCGTTCCAGCACCAGTCATGCATGATGATGGTGTCCGGCCGCTGCCAGGCATGTTGCAGCCGGTTCAGATCCTGATGATGGTGGAACGGGTTGCCGCCGGCCCAATAGACCAGCCGCACATCGGGATAGGTGTAGCGCCTGCCATTGTAATCGAACGACGCACCGGGGGTCAGCAACATGTCACTGACCCTTGCCACCGGAATGAAATCGCTGACGCTGTTCTTGCCCTGGGGCAACGCGGCGTAAGGCATCGGATCGACATTGTTGCCGACATAGTTGGCGATGGCATAACCGAACCCGATACCGCCGCCCGGCGTGCCGATCTGGCCAAGCATGGCGGCCAGCGAGATCGCCGCCCAGAAGGGCTGTTCACCATATTGCTGGCGAGTCAGTGACCAGCTGATCGACACCATGGTGCGTTTCGACGCCATCTGGCAGGCCAGCGCCACGATTTCCGCGGCAGGCACACCGGTCAGGCTGCTGGCCCAGTGCGCGTCCTTGCAGATGCCGTCGGTCTCACCATCGAGATAGGCCGCGAACCTGTCATATCCGACGGTATAGCGGGCCAGAAACGGCTCATCGGCAAGCCCTTCGGCGCGCAATGTCCGGCACAGCGCCAGGATCAGTGCTGTATCGCTGGTCGGGCGAAGCCGGATGGTGCGCGGCGGCGCCGGTGCCTCAAGGTCCAGCGCGCGCGGGGATATGTTGATGAACTCGACTCCCGCCGCCACCGCGGCTTCATACCCCTCACGCTGGATATGGCGACCGGTGCCGCCATTGCCCATCTGGCCATTGCCAAGCGCCAGGCCGCCAAAGGCCACGAACAGCTCGCAATGCGCGGCAAGACTGGTCCAGCTTGTATGTTGCCGCAGCAACCTCGTGAAACTGCCAAGCACATGCGGCACGATCACCTCGGCGGCGGCATAGCTGTAGGTATTCACCGACCGTGTATAGCCGCCAATACAGTTCAGGAAGCGGTGAATCTGGCTTTGCGCATGGTGAAACCTGCCGGCACTGGCCCAGCCATAGGATCCGGCATAGATGGCACTGTTGCCATGTTCTTTCCGCACCCGGTCGAGTTCCGCCGCAACAAGACGTTCAGCCTCATCCCAGCCAATCTCGACAAACGGGTCGGTGCCGCGCGCACCATCCGCCGGCCCCGGCCCATGGTCAAGCCAGCCGCGCCGCACCGCTGGACGCCTGATGCGGGCAGGATGGTCAAGAAGTTCGGGAAGTGAGAGGCCGATGGGTGACGGGTCGCGGTCCTCGGCAAAGGGTGTCAACCCGGTTACCCTGCCATCGCTGGTGACAACCTGATAGGTGCCCCAATGCATACTTGTCAGCGGCATGTCAGTTTCCCTCTCCCATCAGGCCATGATCAGCCCTGCAAGGCAATAGACGCGCGCCGCATGTTCAATCACCCGGCGGCGGGAATCGCGTTTTCACCGCTGCCACTGTCCAGTCGATATGATTGCGGACATATTCCTCCGACGCGTCGCGTGGCGGGGTATAGTCCCAATCGGTGCGCCGGCCGGTCTGCATCGCCTCGAAGACAACACGCCGCGCCGCCTGGCTGGCGATGACATCGTCGCGAAGCGCGGCGCTGTCCCACCGCGACGCCACCTCTGCCGCAAAATCCGCGGCAATATCGGCGCAGGCCGGGTCGGCCACGAGGTTGGCACGCTCAAGCGGATCATTCTCAAGATTGTACAACTGCGGCGGGTCATCGTCGCAATGCACATATTTCCACGCACCGCGCCGGATCATGAAGACGGGCGTCGCCGTCATCTCGGCACAATATTCACCAATGGCACAGCCGTCATCCTCATCCCCGCCTCGCGCCATCGGCGCCAGCGAGCGCCCGTCGACAGGCTGGCCCAACGGCAAATCGGACGCACCGGCGAAATCCAGCATTGTCGGCAACAGATCGACGAGTGAACAGGGGCTGGCGATCGGGCCGGCGGCAATGCCGGGACCGGCGATGACCAGCGGCACGCGTGCCGAATGTTCAAAGAAGCTCATCTTGTACCAGAGCCCGCGTTCGCCAAGCATGTCACCATGATCGGAGGTGACGATGAAGATCGTGTTGTCGAGCTGCCCAATCTCGTCGATTGTGCGGACAATCTCGCCGATCTTGCTGTCGAAATAGGACACATTGGCGTAATAGCCCCGCCGCGCGCGCCGGATATCGGCCTCGCTCGTCACCGCAGCGTTGGCACCTATGCCATCAAGAACCCGCGCAGAAAACGGGTCCCGCACGACCGTGTCGATGGTGGTGTCCGGCAGATCGATCGCGTCGTCTTCATAGAGATTCCAGAATGCCGGCAACGCCACATAGGGGTCGTGCGGATTCATGAAACTGGCGACCAGTGCAAACGGCGTGTCGCGCTCGCAGGCATATTGCATCAGCCGGCGGCGGGTGGCGTATCCCACTTCCTCGTCATATTCGATCTGGAAGGCGGTGACAGCGCTACCCGCTTCCAACACCGAATCCATATTATGGTACCAGCGGTCGATCCTCTGATCGGCATGATGCCAGTCCGGCACCCAGGCGAAATCAGCAGGATAGACATCGGTGGTGACACGCTCCTCGAAGCCGTGAAGCTGGTCCGGGCCGACGAAATGCATTCGCCCGGCAAGGCAGGTTCGGTACCCGGCCTGACGAAGGTAATGCGCAAAGGTCGGCACCGAGGCCGCAAAATCGCTGGCATTGTCATAAGTGCCAAGGCGACTGATCAGCTGGCCGGTCATGAAGGCGGCACGCGACGGAGCACAGAGCGGCGAATTGCAATAGGCGGCATCAAAGCGCGCGCCGCGCGCCACCAGCGCGTCCAGATTGGGCGTTTTGACAACCGCATGGCCATAGGCGCCGGTGAAATGCGGCGCCAGCTGGTCTGCCATGATCAGAACGATGTTCGGGCGGGTTGTGGAAGCCATGGGGACCCCGAAAAGGCTGAAGGCGGAATTTCAATATCATCACGTTAGGCCAATTTCGCACCGGTCATGCGCCAAACCCGTCATCCGACGCCCGGAATGCGCCAGGCCGGAATGCGCCGGGCCGGAATGCGCCAAACTGGAAGCCCGGGGTTATTACCGGTCGGCAGCATCGCGACGGCGACAAATTGCCACATGTGCGACCTGTCAGGCAACGCGCATTCTCTAATTATTCGAGTGGGTGCCATCCACCGAAGTTAACGAAATGTCACGGGTGGTTTGTTCAATACAGGCCCCCGTGATAGTTGTTTCCCGTATGCTTCAATTATCCGTCGATGAGCCGCCCCGGTGATCACCGAACTTGGTCATTTTGCCCTAATTCTGGCCTTTGTGACGTCGCTATGCGTCGCCATTCTGCCACTTGTCGGCCTGCGCACCGGTCTTGCCTCGCTGAGCGCGCTGGCCGCGCCGGCGACGTTGCTGATGGCCGGCGCCGTCAGTTTCGCCTTCATGGCGCTGGTCGCCGCCTTTGTCACCTCCGATTTCTCGGTCGCGCTTGTCGCCGCGCATTCCCATTCGACAAAGCCGATGATCTACAAGATATCCGGCACCTGGGGTAACCATGAAGGCTCGCTTCTGCTGTGGATTCTGATCCTCGTTCTGTTTGGCGGCCTGCTGGCACTACGCGGCCGCGAGATGAATTTCGGGCTGAAGGTGCGCACCCTGGCCGTACAGGCGATGGTTACCGCCGGGTTCCTGGCCTTCTGCCTGTTCACCTCGAACCCCTTCGCGCGGCTGGACGAGGCACCGCTTGACGGGCGTGGCCTCAACCCGATCCTGCAGGACCCGGGCCTGGCCCTTCACCCGCCGACACTCTATGTCGGCTATGTCGGCCTGTCGCTGGCCTTTGCCTTTGCCGTCGCCGGCCTTATCGAGGGTCGAATCGACCGAGCCTGGGCGCGCCATGTCCGGCCCTGGATTTCGGCCGCCTGGTGTGCGCTGACGGCCGGCATCGCGCTTGGCAGCTGGTGGGCCTATTACGAGCTTGGCTGGGGCGGCTGGTGGTTCTGGGACCCGGTGGAGAACGCCTCGTTGATGCCGTGGCTCGCGGCGACGGCGCTGCTGCATTCAACCATCGTTGTCGAACAGCGTGACCGCCTGAAAAGCTGGACGGTCCTGCTGGCGATCCTCGCTTTCTCTCTGTCGCTTGTCGGCACCTTCATCGTCCGTTCCGGCCTGCTGACCTCGGTCCACAGCTTTGCCAGCGACCCGGCGCGCGGCGTCTTCATCCTCGGCATCCTTCTTGCGGCCATCGGTGTGCCGCTGCTGCTGTTCGCGATCCGTGGGCCGCAGCTTTCCAGCCGTAACGACCATGTTCTGATCAGCCGCGAGAGCGGCCTGATCCTCAACAATTTCCTGTTGACGGCCGCCACCGTTGTGGTGCTTGTCGGCACCTTCTATCCGCTGGCGCTGGAAATGGTGAACGGCGCGCGGATCACTGTCGGCCCGCCCTATTTCGACGCCACCTTCAACCCGATCATGGCGGTCCTCGTTCTGGCCATGGCGCTGGGGCCACTGACGGCCTGGCGGCGCGGCACCTTGCCATCGCTTCGCCTCAGCCTCGGACTGGCGGCGGCCGGCGCGGTGCTGGCCATCGGTGTCGGCATGGCGCTAGCAAATGGTATCAGCGCCGCCGGTCTTGCCGGGCTTGGTCTGCTGGGATGGCTGGCACTTGCCATCACCGGCGACATCCTGCACCGGCTGAAGCCATGGCGCGGCGGCATTGGCACGCGCGCCGCAGTGTTGCCGATGCCGGTCTGGGGCATGTGGACGGCGCATGCCGGCATGGTTGTGTTTCTTGTCGGCGCTCTTGGCAACGGCCTGTTCCAGACCGAGGTGATTGTCCGCGCCCTGCCCGGCGACAGCGTCGATGTCGCCGGCAAGACGATGACCCTGCGAGCTGTCGAGGCGCGGCAGGGGCCGAATTATGTGACCGAGACCGCGATCATCGAACTGCGTGACGGCACCGATCTCATGGCCTTCATGACGCCGGAGAAGCGTTTCTACAATGCCGAGCGCCAGACCACCACCGAGGCGGCGATCCGGCCGCGCATCGGGGGTGATGACTATGCCGTGCTCGGCGACGGTGACGCCACCAGCGGCTATACGCTAAGGCTCTATCGCAAGCCCTTTGTCAGCTGGATCTGGGCCGGCGCCGGGCTGATGGCGGTTGGTGGCGCGATGGCCGCTCTGGGCCGTCGGCAGCGCCGCCCGGCACCCCTTGCCGACTCCCTCAGGACGGCGACATGACCGGGGCTCACAGCGGCAGGACAGGACGGCTTCGCCTGTCATTCATTATCCCGCTTGCCGGCTTTCTGCTGCTTGCGGGATTCGCCACCATGGCGTTGATGGCGACCTTGCGCGGCGAACGTGACATGTCGCAGCTTCCCTCGGCAATGGTCGGCAAGCCGGCCCCGGCCATCATGCTTCCCAGCCTGCTTGACGAGGGGCGGACCGTGTCGGCTGGCGATTTCGCCGGCCGGGCCTTCCTTGTCAATGTCTTTGCCAGCTGGTGCGCACCCTGCCGCGCCGAGGCTCCGGCACTGGCCCTGCTGGCCGAGGAGATCGCGATCATGGGCATCGCCTATAAGGATCGCCCCGGGGATTCACGCAGATTCCTAACCGATTATGGCGACCCGTTCGCCACCATCGGCATCGACCGTGACGGTGACGCCGGCATGAAATGGGGTGTCTACGGGGTGCCGGAGACATTTCTTGTCGACGCCAACGGCACCATTCTGTTGCGCCACGCCGGGCCGATTGACCGCCGCGTGCTTGACGAGGTGCTGTGGCCGGCGATCCGTAAACTGCCATGACCGGCTTCCTGTCACGCTGTCTGAGGACTGGCCTTGCATTGGCAATGCTGACGATGCTGGCGCCGCCTCTTCCTGTGTCAGCAGTCACGCCAGAGGAAATGCTGGCCGACCCGGCGCTTGAATCGCGGGCGCGCGCGCTGTCGAAACAGCTTCGCTGTCTGGTCTGCCAGAACCAGTCGATTGATGATTCCGACGCCGAGCTGGCGCGCGATCTGCGGATCGAGGTTCGCAAACAGCTTGCGACGGGGGCCAGCGACGCCGAGATCCTGGCCGCCCTTCGCGACACCTATGGCGATTATGTGCTTCTCAATCCACCTGTCTCGCCCGGCACCTACATCCTGTGGGGGGCGCCTGTTGTGATCCTTCTTGGCGGTGTGGTCATCATGCTGGCTGGACGCCGCCGCCGCACGGATAACGATGCCGGCATCAAGGATGATGAGGTCGCACCCGCCTTACCCACCGCCAGCATTGACCGGCGCATCGCGCTGGCGCTTGGCAGCCTTGTGATGGCGGCCAGCCTCGGCCTCTATCTGGTTCTTGGCCGCGCCGATCTGCCAGCGCGCCCGCTGGCCGACCGCGGGGCCGAACTTGCCGCCGCCGCGTCGCAGGCACAGGAGGCCGCCAGCGACCGCAGCGTAGCCCTGCAGGAAGCCCGCGCCGGGGCGGCGGAAACACCTGATGATGTCGGGGCCTGGCTGCGGCTTGCGATGGCGGCCGCGGCCGCCACGGACAGCGCGACCGAGATCATGGCGCTTGAACAGGCGGAACGGCTGACCGGCGGTGATCCGGCCATTCGCGCCATGCGTGCCGAGGCGATGGCCCGCGCTGCCGACGGCCAGGTCACACTTCCGGCCCGCGAGCTGATTGCCGAAATCCTGACCGTCAACCCGGCTGAACCGCGGGCCCTGTATCTGTCGGGGCTTGCCGCCTATCAGGATGAGGATTACACCGCCGCGGTCGGCATCTGGCGCCGTCTGCAGACCCTGTCACCGCCCGACGCGCCATGGATGAAATTGCTGGCAGACAATATCGCCGATGCGGCGCGCACCGGCGGCATCGATCCGGGGCCGGATGCCGAGGCTGTCGCCGAGGCTGCCACCATGACCGAGGAAGAGCGCGCGACGATGATTGCCGGCATGGTCGAGGGACTTGCCGCCAGGCTTGCCGGGGAGCCGGCAGATGTCGCGGGTTGGCGGCGGCTGATCCGTGCCTACCGGGTGCTGCAGCGAACCGAAGAGCTGCAGGCGGCATTGATCGGCCTTGCCGACGCCATCCCCGGCGATGTCGACGCACAGCTTTCGGCGCTCGAACATATGGTTGTCGCCCGCCTCGAGCCGGGCTTTGTTACTGAGTCGCAGCGGCTTCTTGACCGCGTCGAGGCACTCGACCCGAACCGGCCGGAAGGCATCTATATCAGGGGGCATTTCGCGCGGCAGGCCGGTGACCGGGACCGCGCCCGCATCCTTTGGGAAGACCTCTATGCCCGCCTTCCCGAAAACGCACCAATCGCCCCGCAACTCCGCAAGGCCATCGACGATCTCTAGGCGTTATCCGCTGCCGCGCCGCCGCCGCCGCGGGTCGCGGGCCAGCCCCGGCGGGGCGGCAAAGACGCTGTCCGCACCAAGAAGGAACAGCCTTGTCGTCTTGCCGTGGAGCGCGGCCAGTGCCTCATCCCGGCAGTCGAGCCCGCCTGTCAACACGCCGAAGGCCGGCACCACCAGCCGCGTTGTCGCCTGCACGAAACAGGGCCGCCTGAGACGCGTTCCGCGATGGCTGACCACACCCGCAGGGTGGTAATGCGCGCTGATCTCGGGACGCGGATCGGTTTCGTCCATGATATGCCGAAAGAGTATCCCGCCTTCGACATGCACGCTGCAACCGCTATGGCCCGGTGGCACGAAGCTCTGGTCATGATTGCCCTCGACCCAGATCGTCTCATGCGTATCGGTGATGTCCGACAATGTCTGCCGGTCCTTTCGCGCCATGCGCGTCCAGGCGGCACCATCATGAAACACATCGCCAAGAAACAGCAGCCGTCGCGGCGCCAGTTCCTGTAGAACCCCGCCAAGCCGTGCCAGTGTCTGCGCCGTGTCGTAAGGCGGCAGGAACTGCCCCGAGCGGTGATAGGAGCTGGCCTTTTCCAGATGCAGGTCGCCAACAATCAGCAGCGACGCGTCGCGCCAGAACAGCGCGCCCGACGGGTGCAGGTCAAAGCCGTGTCCGGCGAAATCAGTGGATCGATTCGACATTGGCGGCGCGGATGATGTCCTCTTCCATGTCTGATAGCAATGCGTCGCCATCGTCACTGTGAACGGTGTTCTCGCGGGCGATCTGCATGATCACCGGCACCGCCATCGGCGATATCATATCGAGATGCCGACAGACAATATTGCCGGCGAATTCCTGCAATGTATCAGCCAGCCTGCCAGCGTCGATCAACCCCTGCATGGCGTCGCGCCGCACCGCCTTCAGCAGGATGTGATCGGGTTCATGCCGGCGCAGCACATCATAGATCAGGTCCGAGCTGAACAGCACCTGGCGGCCTGTCTTGACCTGCCCGGGATGACGTCGTTCGACCAGCCCGGAGATGATGGCGGTGTCGCGGAAGAGACGTTTCAGGAGCGGCGTGTCCTGAAGCCATTCCTCGAACTCCTCAGTCATGATATCCGGGTCCAGCAGGCTTTCAACCTCCTCCGGCGGGCTCAGTGACCAGACCGCCAGCGCATAGTCGGTCATCGAGAAACCCAGCGGCCGCAGCCCGGCGCGTTTCATCCGCCGCAGCATCAGGAAACCCAGCGTCTGGTTGGCATTGCGGCCGGCAAAGCTGTAGATGACAGTGTGATGGCGCTTGCGATGCGGGAAGATCTCGACAAGCAATGTCTTCGCATCGGGAAGTGCCGACCGGCTGCCATGAAGCGCCAGCCAGTCGCGGATCTGGTCGGGGAGCCCGGCCCAGGCATGCCGACTGCCAATCAGGTTCCGGACCGCCAGCGACAGATTGCTCGACAGCGGCAGACGCCCGCCACCATAGCTCGGGATCTGCGCCTCGCCGCCCTTCGCCTTCGAGACCATCACGGCGGCATTGCTGATACCCTCATAGGTCAGAACCCGGCCGCCAAACAGGAAGGTGTCGCCGGGTGACAGGTTGACGACGAAATTTTCCTCGATGCTGCCAAGTGTGCGATTGCGGAGCTTCACCTTCATCATCGGCGATTCAACGATGGTGCCGATATTCATCCGGTATTGCCGCGCCATCCGAGGCTCGCGCAACGCGACCATGCCGTCCTTCAGCGTCGCCAACCGGTTATATTGTGGATAGGCCGCCAGCGCGTACCCGCCATTACTGACAAAACCCACCACCTCATCAAACTCCCGGCGGCCAATATCGGCATAGGGCGCGGCGCGGATCACCTCGTCATAAAGTGCATCCGGATCGAACGCCCCGCTGCAGGCAACGCCAAAGACATGTTGCGCCAGCACATCGAACCCGCCACGCCGGAAGGTCGCGCCATCCAGCCTGCGATGCGCGATCTCGGTCTGCGCGGCGACACATTCCAGATATTCGAACCTGTTGGTCGGCACGAGAATGGCGCGACTTGGCTCATTCAGCCGATGATTGGCCCGCCCCACACGCTGCAACAGGCGGCTGACCCCTTTCGGCGCACCGACCTGGATGACAAGATCAACATCGGCCCAGTCAAGCCCGAGATCGAGCGAGCTTGTCGCCACCACACAGTCTAGACCACCATCCGCCATCCGCGCCTCGACCTTGCGGCGCAACTCGCGTTCCAGCGAGCCATGATGCACCGCAATCCTGAGATTGCGGTCATTCAACTGCCATAACCGCTGAAACACGAATTCCGCCTGTGCCCGCGTGTTCACGAACACGACACTCATCCGCGCGCCGGCGATCTGCGCGTAAACCTCATCCAGCGCGTGGCGCGCCATATGGCCCGACCAGGGAATGCGGTTCTCGGTCTGCAGAATGTCGATTACCGGCGCCACCGCCTGCGCCGTGGAGACAATTCTGCCACCGCGCCGGCACAGCCAGTCACGCGCCAGCTTCGGCCTGTCGATGGTGGCGGACAGGCCGATCCGCCGCGCCCGCGGGGCCAGCGTGGCAAGTCGCGCCAGATTGAGGCTGAGCAGGTCACCACGCTTGTTGTCGAAAAAGGCGTGAAGCTCATCAATGATGACAAATCGCAGGCCGCTGAAATAGGCGCCGGCATCCTCATAGGACAGCAGCAGGGCAAGCGATTCCGGCGTTGTCATCAGGAAATCCGGCGGTTTCTTCTTCTGGCGCTGGCGCCGCGATTGCGGGGTATCGCCGGTGCGGGTCTCGAAACTCACCGGCAGGTCGAGCGCCTCGACCGGCGCTGTGATGTTGCGGTGCACATCCACCGCCAATGCCTTCAGCGGCGAGATATAGAGCGTGTGAAGCTGGCCGGTGGAGCCGTGTTCGGCGATATCGAGAAAGGATGGCAGAAAGCCAGCCAGTGTCTTGCCGGCCCCGGTCGGCGCGAACACCACAACATCACGCCGCGCCAGCGCATGTTCCGCCGCCTCAACCTGATGGTCGAACCAGTGCCAGCCGCGCTCCAGAAGCCAGCCTGTCAGCGGGTGGGACTGGAGGCGTGCCGGCAGATCCCTATATTGAGTGTCATGAACTGGTTGAACCATGAGCTCTATATAGAGCCGATCGACGCCTATATCGACCCGGCACGTCCAGTCAGGCGCGCGATCATCACACATGGCCATGCCGACCATGCTCGGGCTGGGCATGATCATGTGCTGGCGACGCCGCAGACAATCGCCATCATGAAACAGCGATATGGCGCGCATTGCGCCGGTTCCTTCCAGCCACTTGAATTCGGGATCGAGCTTGTTGACGGGCCGGTGACCATCACCCTGTTTCCCGCCGGCCACATCCTTGGCAGCGCGCAGGTCAGGCTGGCCTATCAGGGGCGGGTCGCGGTTGTCACCGGCGACTACAAGACGCATGCCGACAGCACCGCGCAGAATTTCGAGCTGGTCCCCTGCGATCTGCTCGTCACCGAGGCGACCTTCGGGCTGCCGGTCTTCCAGCACCCCGACCCGAAACAGGAGATTTCGCGTCTTCTGGCTTCGGTACAGGCGCAGCCGGAGCGCTGCCATGTCATTGGCGCCTATGCGCTTGGCAAGGCGCAGCGGGTGATCAGGCTGATCCGCGAGGCCGGCCATGACGCGCCGATCTTCCTGCACGGGGCGCAGGAAAAACTGTGCGCCTATTATGCCGGCCAGGGGGTCGATCTGGGCAATCTGCAAAAGGCCCTCGACCGTGACAAGGCATCCTTTCCCGGACATATCGTCATCGCCCCGCCATCGGCGCTTCGTGACCGCTGGTCGCGCCGCCTTCCCGACCCGGTGATCTGCCAGGCGTCCGGCTGGATGACAATCAAGCAGCGCGCCAAACAGAGCGGGGTGGAACTGCCGCTGGTGATCTCCGACCATGCAGACTGGAACGAGCTGACCGACACCATCACGGCGAGCGGGGCCGACACCATCTGGGTCACGCATGGCCGCGAGGATGCGCTTGTCCATTGGTGCCGGTCACGCGGATTGCAGGCCGAACCGCTCTATATGCAGGGCCGCGAAGAGGATGCCGGCGAATGAAACGGTTCGCGGAATTGCTGGAGACGCTTGTTCTCACCCCGTCGCGCAACGCGAAGATCGGGGCGATGGCACGCTATTTCGAAACAACCCCCGATCCAGACCGCGGCGTTGCGCTGGCCGCCATCACCCGCGATCTGACGCTGTCCAACCTCAAAGCCGGGGCCCTTCGCCAGCTGGCTATGGACCGGGTCGATCCCGAGCTGTTCCTGATGAGCTATGATTATGTTGGCGATCTTGCCGAGACGATCTCGCTGATCTGGCCGCAACCAGCTGAGGGAGCCGGTCGCACGGACCTCCCCGGCGTCGCCGATTTCATCACCGGCATCGAATCACGGCCCAAGGCGGACGTCGCCGACCATCTTGCCGCGCTGCTGGACAGCGCGACCCCGGCGGAGCGCTGGGCAATGATCAAGCTGGCGACAGGCGGGCTGCGCGTTGGCGTGTCGGCGCGCCTCGCGAAAACGGCGCTGGCGGCCTATGGCGGGCAGAACCTGGCCGCGATCGAGAAGATCTGGCACGGGCTGGAGCCCCCCTATACCGAGCTGTTCGCATGGCTGGACGGCCGCGGCGCCGCGCCGCGCATTCAGCCGGGGCGGACCTTCCACCCGATGATGCTGTCAAACCCGATCGACGAGACGCGTGATTTCGACCGGCTCGATGCCGGCGACTATCAGGCTGAATGGAAATGGGATGGCATCCGCGTGCAGCTTGTCTTTGATGGCGAAAGCCGGCGTATCTTTTCACGGACCGGCGATGATATCTCGGTCGCCTTTCCCGATCTCGCGGCGGCGCTGGACGGGCATGCCGTTCTCGACGGTGAATTGCTGGTCGGCCATGATTTCCAGCCTCTCGCCTTCAACAGCCTGCAGCAGCGGCTCAATCGCAAGACACCGGCAAAGACGCATCTTCGCGATCTGCCAGCCTTTGTGCGGGTCTATGACATGCTGTTCGACGGGGATGAGGACCTCCGTGACCTGCCGCTGTCGGCCCGCCGCCAGCGGCTGGAGCACTGGATACGGCAGCATGAAGGTGGCAGGCTTGATCTTTCCGAAATCCTGCCGTTCGGGGACTGGCATGATCTGGCAAGGCTACGCCTGGAGGGTGCCGAGATTCATGGCTATGAAGGGCTGATGATCAAAAACCGGCAAAGCCGCTATGTCGCCGGCCGGCCAAAGGGACCCTGGTTCAAGTGGAAGCGTGAGCCGCGCTTGATCGACACAATCATGATGTATGCGCAGCGCGGTCATGGACGGCGAAGTTCCTTCTATTCCGATTTCACCTTTGGCATCTGGCGCGGTAACGAAATCGTGCCGGTCGGCAAGGCCTATTCCGGGTTCACCGATGACGAGCTTCGCGATCTAGACAAATGGGTGCGTACCAACACCACCAACCGGTTCGGCCCGGTGCGCGAGGTGGAAAAACGCCTTGTCGTCGAGCTCGCCTTCGACAGCGCGCATGACAGCCCGCGCCACAAATCGGGTATCGCGCTCCGCTTCCCCCGTATCAACAGGATTCGCTGGGACAAGCCGGCGGATGAGGCCGATACCATCGAGACGGTGCGCGCTCTTGTTGATTGAAATCAGACCGCTGGCTGATCACCACATCTGCAAATATGCAGCCGGGCAGAGCGAACAGAAAGAAATACAAACCCATATTTTCTGAGCATTTCGCCAGAAACGGGTTTCGTTTTGATCATTATTTAATAATTTAGTAATAAAATGATGCCAACAGTCGGATGCTACCAACGACTGCGCTGCAGAAACCACCGCGGAATCTCTGGATGAAGGATCTTGACGCCAGTATCATCGCCCTCCTGAAGAGCAATGCCCGCATGTCGGTCACGCAGATGTCGCAAGAACTTGGCGCCTCGCGGGTCACCATCAACTCACATATCAGGAAAATGGAGCAGTCAGGCATCATCACCGGCTATACGGTGACCCTTGGCGCCGAGGAGTTCCGGCATAAGGTGTCGGGATGGATCATGATTACCGTCGACGCCAGCAAGGAAGAAGCCGTCATAGACGAGCTTGCCGGCATGCCTCAGATCGCCAGACTCTTCACGACAAATGGTCGGTGGGACCTTGCCGCCGAAATCCAGACATCGACGCTGGAAAGTCTTGATGCCGCCATTTCACGGCTTCGACAGATCCCCGGGATCAAGGAAACCGATACCAGCCTGTTGCTGAGTTCGCGTGTCGGCTGAAAGCCCTTCAAAGGGCAAAGGCGTGACATTTAACCGCGCGGCGAGGCAAATCCTGATCCGTTGATGAATCGTTTTTGGCTTTTCCTACTTTGAAAAGGATGCTCATAATCGGGGTTGTTGCCGGGGGACAAGGCAATGGCGACATAAATTCGGAGGAAACCAATGAAAAAACTTTTTGGAATTGGCGTTGCTGCCACCATGATGATGGCGGTGGGCGGCACAGCCAACGCATTTGAATGCAAGGTCAAGGAAGCCTCGATGGACAAGCCCGGCGGCTTTCCTGAGCGTGCCCTTACCATGATCGTGCCTTACGGTCCGGCCGGTGGTTCGGGTCAGGTTGCCGCAGCGATGGCCGAGGGTGTTACCGGCCTGACCGGCGTGGCGATCAACCGGGACCACAAGCCCGGCGGTTCGGGCACTGTCGGCATGACGGCCTATATGGCCTCACCGGCTGATGGATATAACGTTCTCGAGCATATCGACGACGCCTCGTCGGCGCATGCGCTGGACTCGTCACGGCCGAACCCGGCCGAGGATCTGATCCCGCTGGTGATCTCGCAGGTCACCTTCTCGCAGATCTATATCCGCACCAACGAGACCCGCTACAATGACTGGGAGTCGTTTGTCGCATGGGTGAAGGCGCAGGGCGGCAAGGCGACAATCGCCAACGTCTCGAAAGAAGGCTCCATGGAGCGCGTCACGATGAAGTTCATCACCGACGCGACCGGCATGGAAATCCAGCAGATCTCGTTCGACAAGGGCGCGCCGCGCTATGGAGCGCTTCTCGGTGGCCAGGTCGATGCGCTGTTCGAGCAGCCGGGCGATGTTCGCAAGTTTCTGGATGCCGGCAACTTCAAGCCGATCCTGACAATCTTTGACGAGCGCCCGTCGGTCTTTGCTGACGTGCCGACGCACCGCGAAATGGGCATGGATTTCGACCCGCTGCTTCGTTTCCGTGGCTTCTATGTCCACAAGGATGCCCCGGCGGACCGCGTTGAGTGGCTGCAGTGGGCCTTCCAGCGCGGCTATTGCCAGGACAGCTATCAGTCGTTCAACGAGTCGAAGTTCATGACCGTCATCGACAGCTACCGCGACACCGCGGGCGCCCGTGACCTGATCACCCGTTCCATCGCCCAGTACCGTGAGGTGTACAAGTCGATGGGCATGGATGTGAAATAGGGCTGTCCTTCCAAATTGCAGTGCCCCCGGAGGCCTAAGGCGCCGGGGGCACACCATCTCCAGTTTGATACATTATATCGACAGCCTGACTGTCAGGGTTTGATTGAGGGAGAGATCGTTGGGTCAGCTCGGTAAATCGCACATGATCGAGACTGTCGTCTGGTCGCTGATCGCGGTCATTTTTTTCGGTTACACCTTCGAGTTCAACCAGCCGATCGAGATCTATAAGTTCGGCGCTACCGGCTGGCCGCGCGTCATCATCCTGCTGCTGATGCTGGTGACGCTTGGCAATCTGTATCACCATTTCAAGAATGGCTCGGCGGTTCAGAAGGGCCGCGTCGGCATCGCCGAAACCGATGATTCGCAGACGGATTACGGCAATCCGGCCACCCTTGCCAAGATCATCGCGATTCTGTTCACGCCTTTCCTGTTCGCCTGGCTGTTGAAGCCGGTCGGGATGTATTCCGGCGCACCATTTTTTATCGCCGCCGTGATCTGGCTGTTCGGGGAGCGGCGGTGGCAATGGATCCTCGCCATCACGCTACTGATCTATGCCATCCTGCTTGGCCTGTTTGTCGTCACGCTCAACGCGCCCCTGCCGCAGGGGAACGTGTCACCCTTTTATGATTTCAGCGGGTTCATCCTGAAAATGAACACTCAGCTGCAACAGCTCTGGTAACGCACATGCTGGAAAATTTCCTCGCCGGAACCGGCGCGCTCTTTGGCGATCCCTTCACCATCGCGATCTTTGTTTTCGGTGTCGTTGGCGGCATGCTGTTCGGTGCCATCCCCGGCGTCAGCATGCTGACCCTTGCGGCGATCCTGCTTCCCTTCACCGCCGATCTGGAACCGGCGCAAGGGGTGATGCTGTTCGCCGTCATCTACTGTACCGGCACCTATGGCGGTGCCATCACGGCGATCCTGTTCAACATACCGGGCGCGCCGGAAAACGCACCGACCGCTTTTGACGGCTACCCGATGACCCGCAAGGGCCAGTCCGGCAAGGCCGTTGGCGCGGCGGTGCTGTGTTCGGCCATCGGCGGTGTCGCATCGGCGCTGGTGATGATGGCCGCGACCGAACCGCTGGCCAACTGGGCGATCCGCAATATTGGGCCACCGGAAATCTTCGCGCTGGTGTTCTTTGGACTGGCCGTTGCCTCGTCGGTTGGCGGGCGGACCATCTGGAAGGGCTGGATGTCGGTGCTTCTCGGTCTGCTGATCGCGACAATCGGCCAGGACCCGGTCGGCGGCATCAACCGCTATAATTTCGGCTTCACCGACCTTGCCGCCGGCATCGCTTTCGTCCCGGCGATCCTCGGTTTCTTCGCCGTGTCGGAAATTTTCGTGCAGGCCGAGAAGAAGGCCACCGGCCAGTTCGATGCGCCAAAGGTCGGCATGTCCTTCCCCACGGTCCTTGAGCTGTGGATGCATAAATTCGCCGTGCCTTCCCGGCATCGGCGCCACGCTCGCGGCCTTCATGGGCTATGGCGAGGCGGTGCGCTGGTCGAAGAACAAGGAAGAGTTCGGCAAGGGCAAGCTTGAAGGCGTGATCTCGTCCGAGACAGCCAACAACGCCGCCACCGGCGCGGCGATGATCCCGCTGCTGGCGCTCGGCCTTCCCGGTGGTGCGCTGACCGCGATGATGGTGGCCGTATTCCAGATGCATGACCTTGAACCCGGACCGCTTGTCTTCTACAACTCGCCCGACCTGATCTGGATTGTTTTCGCGGCGATGTTCTACGCCAACCTGTCAATCCTGTTTATCGGGCTGATCGAAACCAAGACAATCCTCTATCTGCTGAAGATTCCGTTCCAGTTCCTGGCACCACTGATCCTGCTTCTTGCCACCATCGGCGCCTATATCAGCCGCGGTTTGGTACTGGACGTGATGGTGATGTTCGGAGCCGGCATTCTGGGCTTCCTGCTGCGTCGGACCGGATATTCGATACCGGGCATTGTGCTTGGCCTGATCCTCGGCAAGATCGGCGAGCAGAATTTCGCCCAGGGCATGCAGATGGTGCATTATGATCTCGGCACCTATTTTTCGCGGCCGATCTGCTCTATCCTGATCGCCGCCGGTGCATTGACACTGGCCGCCGGCGTGTATAGAGCGTTCGCATCATCCTCGCACAAAGCCTAAAGAGGCCCGGCCCCGGAAAGGACGCGCCGTGTCAGACGACATTGCCAAGACAGACGATACTGTAGACGAACTCGTCGCCCGTGCCCGCGAGGCGCAGAGCGCCTATGAGGCGATGGGATCGCAGGAATTGTTCGACCGCGCATGTCAGGCTGTGGCCTGGTGCCTGATGGAACCGGACCGGAACCGGCGCCTTGCCGAATTCGCCGTCGCCGAGACCGGCCTTGGCAATGCCGATGACAAGGTACGAAAGAACCACAACAAGACACTCGGCCTGATGCGTGACATCAAGGGTGTCACCGCTTTTGGCCATATCGAGGATGACGCGGGGCTGGGCCTGTCGACCTTCCTGCGGCCAAAAGGCGTTGTCGCCGCCATCGTGCCGTCGACGAACCCGCTCGCAACACCGGTCAACAATATGATCAACGCTTTGAAGACAGGCAATGCGATCATCCTCGCCCCCTCGCCAAAGGGTGTGAAGCCGCTGCTGGCCCTGCTTGAGCATATCCATCCGGCGCTGGCCGCGCTTGGGTTGCCGGACGGGCTTGTGCAGATGGTGCCGGTACCGCCGTCGAAGCCGAAAACCCAGCGCCTGATGCAGCTTGCCGACATGGTGCTTGTCACCGGATCGCAGGCGAATGTGCGGGCCGGCTATTCATCGGGAACACCGGCCATCGGTGTCGGGGCCGGCAATGTGGTAACCATTGTTGACGAAACCGCCGACATTGCCGCAGCGGCGGCGAAAATCGCCGCGTCCAAGACCTTTGACAACGCCACCTCCTGTTCCTCGGAAAATGCGGTGATTGCTGTTGATGCGGTCCATGACGAGCTTGTCGCGGCGCTGGCGGCCGAGGGCGGCTATCTTCTCGACGACGCGCAGACCGCCAGCCTTGAGGCCATGCACTGGCATCATGGCAAGCTGGCACCGCGCCTTCTGGCCAAGGATATAGATATCGTGCTGGCCGAGACCGGCCTTGCCGACAGCGCGCCGCCCGGCACCCGCTTCCTTGTCGCGCCGCAAACGCAGATTGGTTCTGATCACCCGATGACCGGCGAGAAAATGGCGCTGTTCCTGGCGCTGCACCGCGCCAGTGATTTCGACGAGGCCCTGCATAAGGCCATCGCCATCCAGAATGTCATGGGTGCCGGCCATTCGCTTGGCCTGCATTCTGGTGATGACGCGCGCGCGCGTCGGCTCGCCATGGAGGCGCGCACCTGCCGGGTGATCGTCAATCAGGCGCATTGTTTCGCCAATGGCGGTTTCTTCAATAATGGCATGCCCTTCTCGCTGTCGATGGGATGTGGCAGCTGGGGCGGCAATTCGATCGATGAGAACCTGAACTGGCGCCATTTCGTGAATCAGGTTCGCATCGTGCGGACAATACCCGAACGCAAGCCTTCGCTTGACGAGATTTTCGGCGATTATTGGGAAGATCACGGCAAATGACACCGAGCATCATCGCGCAGCTTGACGCCAATGCCGCGGCTGACGGTGATGCGGCATGGCTGATCTCGCCTGATACGGGCGACAGCGTCACCTGGTCGGAGGCGGCCGCATGGTCGCGCGACATTGCCTGCCGGCTCGATGCGATGGGACTTGCCGAGGGCGCGCCCGTCGCCGTCGCCGCGCAGAATGCGATCTGGTCGACGCTGTGCTTCACCGGCATCACCACCGGCGGCTATCTGGCGACGCCGCTGAACCTTGTCGCCGGCGCACGGGTGATGTCCTATGTGATCGAGCATTCCGGGGTCGAGGTGATCCTGTGTACCGATGATCACCGCCAGCTGATTGACGAGGCGCTGGCGGACACCGACCGCCAGGTGACGATCATCAGACTCGACCCCGACAACGGGCCGGAATGGCCCGACGGACCGGCACCGGCGCAGACACCGCGTGCAACGCCGGACGCCGGGACTGCCGGCCTGCTGATGTATACTTCGGGGACGACCGGCAACCCGAAGGGTGTCGTTCTCAGCCACGCCAATCTGATGGCCGCCGGCATGAATGTTGTGGAGGGCCACGGCGTTCGCCCAGACGACACGGCGATGTGCGTTCTGCCGATTTATCACATTAACGGGCTATGCGTGACGGTGATGGGCACGCTGATGTCGGGCAGCGGCCTTGTGATGCCGTACAAATTCTCGCAACGGGCCTTCTGGCAGCAGGTTCAAAACTGCGATGTCAGCTGGTTCAGCGCCGTGCCAACCCTGTTCGCCTATCTCCTGAATGACGAGACGCCACCACAGATCAATCGCGACAGGCTGCGCTTCTCGCGCTCGGCCTCGGCTCCCCTGTCACCGGAAATCCACCGCCGTTTCGAGGATCGGTTCGGCATTCCGATCATCGAAACCATGGGCTTGACCGAAACCGGCGCGCAGATTCTGACCAACCCGATGCCGCCGGCCACCCGCAAGATCGGCTCGCCCGGCGTTGCTGTCGGCAATGAGATCATCATCGGTGATGACAGCCAGCAGGAAGTGGCACGCGGCGTTACCGGCGAGATTCTGGTGCGCGGCCCGAACGTCATGCGCGGCTATCTTGGCCAGCCGGAAGAAACCGCCAAAACCATCACCCCCGAGGGATGGCTTCGCACCGGCGACCTCGGGCATATGGACGAGGACGGGTTTGTTTTTGTGACCGGTCGCATCAAGGAACTGATCATCAAGGGCGGCGAGAATATCGCCCCGCGCGAGGTCGACGAGGTGCTGCTGGAGCATGACACCATCCTCGAGGCGGCGGCCTTTGCTGTGCCATGCGATCAATATGGCCAGCGCGTCGAGGCCTGCATTCGCTACAAGCCCGGCAAGGCGGCTGACGAGGCGGTTTTGCTGGCGCATTGCATCGCCCGGCTTGGCAGGTTCAAGGCACCTGACCGCGTGCATGTCCTTGACGACCTGCCAAAGGGTCCGTCCGGCAAGGTCCAGCGGCTGAAACTCTATGGTCTGGTCTATGATAATGGCTGATGCGAGACTGGACGGGTGAACGCACTGTCCCTTCAGGCCCTTTTGCCAAGCCTCGACCCGCTTCTGATTGCCAGCATCTGCGGCATCTTCATATTTGCCGGGATCGTCAAGGGGTTCCTCGGCATCGGGCTTCCCGCCGCCGCCATGGGGCTCCTGACGTTGATCTTTCCGCCGACCGAGGCGATATCGCTGCTGTGGCTGCCGATTCTGTTCAGTAACATGTTCCAGTTTGGTCGCGCACGGAACAAACGCGAGATCGCCGTCACCTATAAATGGTTCGCCGCCGCGATTTTCATCAGTATTTTCCTGACATCGCTGTTCATCAATGACTACCCGACCGCCCTGCTGACCGTCGCCATCGGGGTGGCGATGGTGGTGTTTTCCATGAATCTGCTATTCGGTCTGTCGTTGCCGGTTGGTCCGGGGCGCGGCTGGCAGGTCGGCGTCGGCATTGTGTCGGGTGTCCTTGGCGGCCTGTCCTCGATCTGGTCGCCGCCGGTGGCGATGTATCTGATGGCGCGCAACACACCGAAGGACATGTTCATCGGTGCCACCGGCTTTCTGTTCCTCGCCGGCTGCCTGCCACTCGGGGTCGGGCTCGTCATTTCCGGACTGATCACCGGGCCGGTCATCGTGAAATCGCTTCTTGGCCTGCTGATGACGCTGATTGGCTTCCGGATTGGTGAAATCCTGCGCGAACGTATCTCACAGGACAGGTTCCGCCAGGTGGTTCTGGTCGCCTTTCTGATCATGGGCGGGCGGCTTATCACCACCGGCCTTCTGTAATCGCGCCAAACCGTGTACGATCAGCCCTTCCCGCGCCACGGGATCAACTGTCCAATCACCCAGCGCATGGCAAGGTCGAACAGCAATCCCAACAGCCCCATGATCAGGATTGTCACCCAGATCAGCTCATAATCGGACACCGTCCGTGCGACATTTTCGATAAAGCCGATACCGGTTGTGCCAGCCAGCATCTCGGCCGCGACAAGCGTTCCCCAGCAGACACCTATGGCGATCCGCACCCCGGTCAGTATTTCCGGCAACGCGTTGGGAAGAATGACATGGCGCAGAATCTGTCCGTTCGTCGCGCCAAGTGAATGTGACGCGCGAATTTTTGACAGCTGCGTTCCCGAGGCACCGGTCCGAGCCGAAATCACCATGATGGCGAAGGCGACCATGAACAGAAGGAAGATCTTGCCATCATCCTGAATGCCGAAAATCGTCAGGATCAGCGGTGCCCAGGCCAATGGCGGCACCGGCCGGTACAGCTCGATCATCGGGTCGAAGAAGGATTTGAAGAAACGCGAGACGCCCATATAGATGCCAAGCGGCACCCCAAGAAGAATGCCAAGCGACAGCGCCACAAGGACGCGGAACATCGAATCCCAGATATGCCCGTCAAGCATCGGCACCACGCCGAGATAGACATCCCCCTGCGCCACGGCCAGCAAATGGTCCTTGTAGGTTGGCCGGAAGCCGCCATCCGCGCCATGCAGGCCGTAACGCCCCGGCAACATGTCGACCAGCCCGTCAGCTATCAGGAAGTCGACCACCTTCGCCACCGGCAGCCATTTCCACCACAACAGCGTCGTCCCCTTATAGCCGCCGCCGCCGGCAATATCCGGATTGGCGAGGGTCGAGAAGGTGGCCACAACGGCCGGAAAGATGACAGAAACGGGAAACCACAGGCATCGTAACCCAATCGAAGTTACCAAAGGGTTAAGCCAAGGCGGTTAAAGCGTTATTTTCTTTTTTATTTGGCTGGTGTAACAAACCGCACCGGTGTGTGCGTTCGCCCAGCGTCCACATATCGGGCCACATTTCGAGATGATCTGCAGTGGGATGGTGCGAAGAATGAACAAGAGCTACCGTTTTCTGACCGGGCCTGACGATGCGGCCTTCTGCCAGAAAGTCAGCGATGCCCTTGCCGAGGGATATGAACTCTATGGCAATCCAATGATGGTTGTCAGCAATGGCGAGCGCTATTGCGGCCAGGCTGTCATCATGCCGAACACGACAATCGGTGACGGGGACCGCGAGGATGACTGACGAATATCGCCGCGACACCAAACTTGTCCGTGGCGGCCTTGCCCGTACGTCCTTTCAGGAGACCAGCGAGGCGCTGTTCCTGAATTCCGGCTATGTCTATGACAATGCCGAGGAAGCCGCCGCCGCCTTTGCCGGCGAGGCTGACCGCTATGTCTATTCGCGCTATGGCAACCCGACGGTGACCATGCTTCAGGACCGGCTTGCCGCGCTTGAGGGTGCCGAGGCCTGTCTTGCCACCGGCACCGGCATGGCCGGCGTGTTCGCGGCGCTGGCCTGCCAGCTCGACACCGGCGACCGGGTGGTGGCCAGCCGTGCCCTGTTCGGGGCCTGCTATGCCATCCTGCATGACATCCTGCCACGTTGGGGGATCACCACCGAGTTCGTCGACGGCACCGATCTGGATCAATGGCGCGCCGCCCTGTCCACCCCGGCCAAGGTGGTGTTTTTCGAATCCCCCTCCAACCCGATGCTTGACCTTGTCGATATCGAGGCAGTTGCCGAGATGGCGCATGCGGCGGGCGCGACGGTCATTATCGACAATGTCTTCGCCACCCCGATCGCGCAGCATCCGTTGACGCTTGGCGCTGATATCGTGATCTATTCGGCAACCAAGCATATTGACGGCCAGGGACGTGTCCTTGGCGGCGCGGTTCTCGCCAGCGAGACCTTCATCAAGGAGCGGATGCTGAAATTCTACCGCCAGACCGGACCCTCGATCAGCCCGTTCAATGCATGGGTCCTGGTGAAATCACTGGAAACGCTGTCATTGCGGGTTGAGCGTCAGGCGGCAAGTGCCCTTGAACTGGCGCGCTGGCTGGAATCACGCACGGACATTGCCGATCTGCGCTATCCGGGGCTGGCAAGCCATCCGCAGCACGCCCTTGCAAAGCGCCAGATGTCGAATGGCGGCTCGCTTGTCGCCTTTACGCTTGCCAGCGGGACCGAATCCGCCTTCCGGGTGCTGAACAGCCTGCAGCTGATCGATATCTCGAACAATCTTGGCGATTCAAAGACCCTCGCCTGCCACCCCGGCTCGACAACCCACAGCAGCGTCAGCGCCGATGACCGTGCAGCGATGGGCATTGCCGACGGCAGCATCCGCCTGTCCATCGGGCTGGAGGATATGGAGGATCTGAAGACCGATCTTGACCGGGCGCTTGCCGCCATCTGACCGCCACGACCATGCCTCACGTCACGGTTCGCACTTGCGGCATGAAGGTGCAGGCTGAATAATGCCGGAACAGGCTGCAGGGCGGCTGCCAGCCCACCCCATGCACAGCAGCCGACAACTGATGATGGCTGACCGGGCGTGCCCGTGATGCGGGACGGAGGCGCGCGTGACCTCAATCGTGATTACCGGGGCCAACGGCTTTATCGGACGGCTGCTGGCCGCGCGGCTGACCGTCGGCACGCAGATCATGATTGGCGGGCAGACACGGACTATCGGCACGCGGACCCTTGTCGACCGGTTCATTCCCGATGAGGCCGCCAATGATCCGGAATGGATCAGGGGTGATCTCGGCGCGCTGATCACCGACCGGCCGGAACTCTTCACTGGCGCGGATGTCGTTCTGCATCTTGCCAGCGCCGTCAGCGGCGAATGCGAGGCCGATCTCGATCTGGGGCTGGACGCCAATCTGTTCACCGGCATCGCGCTTGGACGCTGCCTTGCCGCCACATCCCGCAAGCCGATGCTGGTCTTTGCAAGTTCGCTTGCCATCTATGGCGGCACTCCGGACCAGCCGCTTGCCGACTTGATCACCGACACCACCCGCCCGACGCCGCAGAACAGCTATGGCGCACAGAAACTGATGCTGGAGGAATTCTACGCCGACCTCGCACGGCGCGGCATGATCTCGTCCCGCTCGGTCAGGCTGATGACGGTCAGCGTGCGCCCCGGCAAACCGAACGCCGCCGCCAGCAGTTTCCTGTCCGGCATGATTCGCGAGCCGCTGCAGGGCGAGCCTGCCAATGTGCCGGTCGATAAGGCGCTTCGTGTCTTGCTGAATTCGCCGACCGGCGCGGTTGGCGGGTTGATGCATGCCATGTCGGTCGCCGATGATGATTGGGGCGCGCCACTTGGTCTGAACCTGCCCGGCATTTCGGTGATGGTCGGCGAGATGGTCGAGGCGCTTCGCGAGGTAGGCGGTGAAGAGGCTGTTTCAAGACTGACTTTTGACCGCGACGAGGCGATTGAACGCATCGTGTCGGGATGGCCCACCGCGGCGCAGAGCACACGCGCCGCACGTCTCGGCTTTGCCGCCGACAGGCCCTTCATCGCCGCTGTTCGCGATTTTGCCGCATCGCTTGACCGCATTGCTTGAAAGGAATTGATATCATGCATCTGGCACGTTTCCCCCGTATCTCGCTGGCGCATCTGCCAACCCCGATCGAGCCGCTGCCGCGGCTGTCCGCGGCGCTTGGCGGTCCGGAAATCTGGATCAAGCGCGATGACTGCACCGGCCTGTCGACCGGCGGCAACAAGACCCGCAAGCTGGAATTCCTGATGGCCGAGGCGCTTGCCGAGGGCGCAGACATGGTGATGACACAGGGCGCCACGCAATCGAATCATGCCCGGCAGACCGCCGCCGCGGCGGCGCGGCTGGGGCTAGGCTGCCATATTCTGCTTGAGGACAGGACCGGTTCGAAGGCGCATAACTACAACCATAATGGCAATGTGCTTCTCGACCATCTTCATGGTGCGACAACCGAGATGTGCCCCTCCGGCGGCGACATGAACGCGGTGATGGAAAAGGTGGCCGCCGAACGCCGCAAGACCGGCGCCAGCGTCTATACGATCCCCGGCGGCGGGTCGAACCCGACCGGCGCGCTCGGCTATGTCAATGCGGCGCTGGAAATGCTGGGGCAGGTGAACGAGGCCGGGCTGGCCATCGACCATATTGTCCACGCCACTGGCAGCGCCGGCACGCAGGCCGGGCTTGCGACCGGCCTTGCCGCGATGAATGCCAATATCCCGCTGCTGGGGATCGGCGTGCGCGCGCCGCAGGCAAAGCAGGAGGAAAATGTCTTTGCGCTGGCCGCAGCAACGGCGGAAAAGCTTGGCTGCCCGGGCGCGGTGACGCGCGGTGATGTTGTCGCCAACTGCGATTATGTCGGCGACGGCTATGGCATCCCGACCCCGGGCTGCCTTGAGGCGATCGCGCTGTTCGCCGAATGCGAGGGCATCCTGCTGGACCCGGTCTATTCAGCCAAGGCCGCCGCCGGCCTGATCGACATGATCAGGGGCGGCGATTTCACCGCCGGGCAGCGCGTGATGTTCCTGCATACCGGCGGGGCGGCGGCATTGTTCGGCTATGACGGCGCTTTCGACATGACCGGCAAGTGGACCGGCAGCACGGCAGAGGCTGCCTGATCCGCAGCATCCTAAACCGCGACTGGCAGGAGGATACCGCCATGAAGATCGGATTTGTCGGGCTTGGCCAGATGGGGCTGGTCATGGCCCCTCACCTGATGCGCGATGGCTGGCAGGTGACCGGCCACGACCTTGTGGTGCCGACTGACCTGCCGGACAGGCTGGATTTCAGCGCCGGTCTTAACGATCTTGCCACCAGCGATGTCATCATCACCATGCTGCCGGATGGCGAGGTGGTGACGGAGGTGGTCGACCGGCTGCTTGGCGCCGGATGCCGGGCGCTGTTCATCGACATGTCGTCCGCGCACCCCGATGACAGCCGCGCGCTGGCGCACCGTCTTTCAGAGCTGGGGCTTGAATTTGTCGATGCGCCTGTTTCGGGCGGCGTGGCGCGCGCGCGGGCCGGCGAGCTGACGATCATGGCCGGCGGCGACGAGGCTGCTTTCACGAGGGCGCTGCCAGTGCTGTCCTGCATGGGACATGCCGTCCATCTCGGCCCGCCGGGATGCGGCCATGCGATGAAGGCGCTGAACAACTATGTGTCGGCCGCCGGCCTGATCGCCAGCTTTCAGGCATTGGCGACGGCCATCGACAGCGGCATCGCGCCAGCGCGGTTTCTGGAAGTGATCAACGGCTCCACCGGCAGCAACAACACCACCCGGGTGAAGATCGACAAATTCGTCCTGACCGAGAATTTTGATTCCGGATTCGCGCTGGCGCTGATGGAAAAGGATGTGTCGATCGCTGCCGCGCTGCGACGGGCTGGCCGCACTTGGTGACGGCGCCGACCATACCGAGATGTACCGCGCCGTGACCGGCGATCTGCCTGAAACATGATCCGGTGACATCGTGATGGGTGGCACGGCTTAACCTGCTGTATAATCCCTGATCGCGATAAAGCCGTCCCGCCCGGAGTTGCGTGTGACAGACCTGAAACCGACGCTGACCGTGCTGCGCGGCACCGGACTGATGATGAACATCGTCGTCGGTGCCGGCCTGCTGGCCCTGCCGGGGCTGACCGTCGCGGTGGCCGGCAATCAGGCCTTGTGGGCCTGGCTTGTCTGCGCGGTCGCCGCGATGCCGCTGCTGCTTGTCTTCGTCATTCTCGGCGGCCGCCATCCCGATGCCGGCGGGGTCGCGCATTTCGTCAAGCTCGCCTTTGGCGAGGGTGGCTATATCGCGGCCTCGCTGATTTTACTTGGCGCGGTGGTGTTCGGCCTGCCGGCCATCGCGTTGACGGCAGGTCATTATGTGACCGCCATCACCGGCGGCGCGCCGCCAGCCATCGCCGGCGGGATCGTCGTTCTGGCCGCGCTGGTCCTGACCATGTCACCCGACATGGCGGCCAGACTGTCGACCCTGATCGCCTCGACCATCCTGATCGTGCTGCTGGCCATCATCGGCATC